>CAWUJS010000005.1:0-60601 GCA_963922705.1 uncultured Alphaproteobacteria bacterium
GCGCTTGGGTGTGTTAAGGACGTCCTTGGTGTTATAATTAGCTAACAATGTCTAATCTGCAACATCACTAAACGGTCCTTCGAACGCGGCTTTTCTTTCTATTAATTCTTTTCGCAATTCACTTGAGGAAATATCGATTTTAGGATTGTCAAGAAAGCACCAGCCGCGCTCCATGTTTGTAAGCTCTTTGGGGCTAGACGCTCTCAGAAACTGGAACTTAATTGCTATTGGGCCATTTAAGGCATCATTCGTATACGGTGGTCGGTCGACCACGGCGATGGGGAAGTTTTGGATAAGATCGTCTGCGTGTTCCCAAGTGTGAAAGCTTGCTAAATTGTCCGCACCCATAACCCAAATAAACCCAACGTCAGGAAATCTCGCTTTAAGTTCTGTTAAAACATCGAATGTAATATGGGTTTTAAGCTCATTTTGAATATCAGACATCACAAAAGGCATATCAGGGTAATGTTTGGCGAGGATGTTGGCCATCTCTATCCTGTCTTCTACTGACGCATATTGAGCAGGATCTTTCTGCCAGTTCTGAGAGAATAGAAACCATACCTCATCAACACCCAATGAATCGTATATGTATTTTGCCATTTCAAAGTGACCTGGATGAGGAGGATTAAATGACCCACCAAAAAGAGCGACTTTTTTCATAGACGTAACCGTTTCAACTTATAACTATGGATTGCACACTACGAAAAATTAGTAGCATTTGTCAATTTTCTTAACTTTTACCTTTATATTTTCTATAAGGTTGACAATCAAAATTTAGAAGACTGAGTTTATTATGTTTTTTTATTCGGGCGTAGTATGCCCAAAAGGCTATCGCGCTACTTGCCAAAGTGCGCAGAGCAAGATGGAGATAAAGTTATTTTTGCTAGTATGGAAAACTTCTCTAGCAACGAAGCTTTTAGTGAGTTGAGAGATGTTAAGATATATGCTGGCGTTATGAGCGACACAGTCACCATTTTTACTATCGGTTTTACCGGCTCCAGCGCGGAGCATTTTTTCGGAAGGCTTAAACAGGCTGGCGTAAAAAAGGTTATAGATACACGTCTCTGGGCGAGTTCGCAGCTGGCTGGCTTCGCACGTAAAAAAGATCTGCCGTATTTTGTGAAAGAGCTTGCGGGTGCGAGCTATGAATACCGTGAAGATTTAGCGCCAACCAAAGATATCCTTAAAAATTACAAGGAAGGCCGTATCAGCTGGGATAATTATGAAGTTCAATATATTGATCTTATAACACATCGTAATCTGGCAAAGGTGTTATCGCCAGATGAAGTGAACGAAGCATGTTTTCTGTGTGCCTGTAAAACAGAACATAATTGCCATCGCCGCCTGCTGGCAGAATATCTGCAGCGTGAGTGGGATCAGCCGATAGAGATCATGCATCTATGACGGGGCTTTTATTCGATATTCCAGCAACCATGGCTCACTGATCTGAAACGGCAAGTACAACATTACGGCTATAAATATGGTGCAAGCCTGACTCACACTCTTCTTTACTGAAAATTGAATCGATTATTTATTTTAAGCTACCAATGCCAAAAATTTTACTGTTCAATAAGCACATGGTAGTAAACATAAGGCCCAGCAGCACCATTTCTAAAGCACCCAAATGATTGACCGTCTAAAGCTGCAATATCACCACCAATTGTCTGCCCAGTCCCTGATGCGCCAATACCGGGGGGCGTAGTACCATCAACGTTTACCATTGTGTTTGCTACAGAAATTGTATTTGTCTCTACCGGGATTCCTGTAATTCTCAATTCCTCATTAATGCGCTGACAAATACCTTTACGAACTCCAACCAGGAAGGCGATCACATCAGCGCTGGCCGCGGTCGCTGTGTTTGTAGTTCCAACTGTCCTGCCAATAAGGTTAATTTGGTTATCAGAGTTAAATACCCAGTCTGTTTGAGTGCCAGAAGCCATAACATTTGCAGAGGCAGGAGCAAATGTCGCAGAACCGCCATCCGGGTGAAAAACACAATTTGCGCCTAAGACACCTCCAGCAGTCTCACAATTAGCAAAGTCTGCAGGAGCATTAAACTCTAGCTCCGCTGTTGTAATATTTTTAGAAACTTGCATGCGTATGATGGCTGTTCTGATTGAAGCTGGATATTGTGTGATTGTTGAGGAGTTAATTAAATTCGTCTCATCATTTGTATTCCCGCTGCCAGAGCGCGAAGATGATGTTACAGCATATGACAATGCTGCAAAAAGTGCGACTGCAATTAAAATCAAAAACAGAACATTACCACTTTCGCGTGGCGCATTATTTTTGTCTATACTTTCTTTATTTTTAATTATATTTAGCATTTAACATTAACCTCATTTGCGAATCATTATATCATCAGGTCTTCATTAACGGAAACAATGTTTATCTTCAATAAAGTGCCCGGTGTATATTTTTCACACTCTCGTCCTGTGCATTAAAAACAAATCACCTAACTACCCAAATTATGGGTTATACTCAAAACTGACTCATGGTGAGCCCACCGACCTATACATTTATAACACAATGTAAACCCAATCAAATAACAACCAGATTGCTTCAGCCCTTTGGGCTTCGCAATAACGTCACAACTGCTAAGAAACTAAGCAAACTGCTCTAAAAACGTGATCAATTGTGCATTCTCAGCCTCATTACCAACCGATATACGCAAACAGTTTTCAGTGAGCGGCTTTGTAGAAAAGTCCCGCAAAACAAGATTATTGTCCCTACAATATTTCCAAAAGCCATATGCGTCTTTCATTTCCACCAAAAAGAAATTTGCATCTGTTTCGTATATCTTTGTGACCTTGTCCGATTTCTCAAATGCAACAATGAGTGCATCACGCAAGCTCAAAAGCTTTTCACGATTTTCTTTTGCGATCTCGCTAATTTCTGGAGACAACACATGAAACGCCGCTTCGATGCTGGCTTGCGGGAGCGGATAAGCATCGAGCGCCTTGTCCTTGACCAGCCTTATAAAATCCTTATCTCCAGAGATAAAACACCCCATGCGCATTCCTGCAAACGCATAGGATTTCGATAAGGTTCGCAAAACAATCATATTCGGTGCGCTCTCCAAATCCTCACAAATCGAGCCTTGCGCTGAAAATTCGGCATAAGTTTCATCAACCACAACAATCGCTTTACCTTCTAATGCAGCAGCAATACCGAGAATATCAATATGATCAAAGCTGTTGCCCGTCGGGTTATTGGGCGAGCAGATATAAACCAGCTTTACGGCCTCTTCGCTCGCTTTAGCAATGATGCTGGCCTGATCAAGCTTAAACGTGCCTGCCTCTTTTAACAGCGGTACTTCTACAACATCAGCAGGGGCGGCACGCGCATCTACGCCATACATCCCGAATGTTGGCGGGTTGATAATGATAGCGTCCTTATGCGGCTCACAAAAAAGCTTGGTCAGGATCACAAGCGCTTCATCCGCGCCGCGAGTCATCACGATTTGATCAGGATCGACGCCGTATGCGTTGGCATAGGCAAGTGCGAGTTCCGGTGGCTGTGGTTTTGGATAGCGGTTCAACCCCTCTAATCCGGGCAGAGGAAAGGGGTTTTCATTCGCATTGAGGAAAATCGTAGATTCGTTTTTCTCAACTTCCATACCGGCGGACACATAGCCATCCAATGCGATAAAATGCGGGCGGATTAAATTTTTAACTTCTGGTTTCATTTTTGTTTTGCATCAATATCTTAGCAGGTGGACAAAAGCGGGAATTATTGCCATTTTTCCCTGTTTTTCTATAGGTCAGCATGCTATACAGAAATGTTTGAAAAACCAAGAAAAATAAAGGCTTTGAAATCAAGTGCGTCATTGCGAGCCTGACTGAAAGACAAACGAAGCAATCTAAAGTTTATTTATGTATGATAATAGATCGCTTCGTCACTATGTTCCTCGCGATGACAGATAACTGGAAAGAAAGAATAAGAAGTAATGAGTGAAGCAGCAGAGAATACCAATCCTACAGGTGGCGACAATGATGATTATGGCGCGGATTCCATTAAGGTTTTGCGCGGCCTGGATGCGGTGCGTAAACGCCCGGGCATGTATATTGGTGATACAGATGACGGGACGGGTCTGCACCACATGGTCTATGAAGTCGTTGATAATGCGATTGACGAGAGCTTGGCAGGTTATTGTGACCGCATTGATGTAATTTTAAATGCCGATGGCTCTGTTACCGTTAAAGATAACGGGCGCGGTATTCCGGTTGATGAACACTCGGAAGAAAAAGTCTCCGCAGCGCAAGTCATTATGACGCAGCTTCATGCGGGCGGTAAATTTGATTCCAACTCCTATAAGGTTTCCGGCGGATTGCACGGTGTTGGGGTTTCGGTTGTTAATGCCCTCTCGGAGTATCTGGATCTCAACATTAAGCGCGATGGTCAGGAATGGCATATGCGTTTTAAAATGGGCGAGGCCGGTGAGGATTTAAAACCGATCAGAGCGCTCGAAGATGGAGAACGTACAGGCACGCAAGTAACGTTTTTGCCGTCACCTGAAACATTCACACTGACTGAATTTGATTTTAAAATTTTGGAAAAACGCTTGCGCGAACTGGCGTTTTTGAATTCCGGGGTTAATATTTACCTTTCCGATAACCGCCCGGAAAATGAGGAAGAATGGCTGCAAAGCCACCTGCATTATGAAGGCGGGATTGAGAGCTTTGTTGAATATCTGGATCGTACGAAAAAGACGCTTATCGACAAGCCTGTCTCGATTACGGCACATGACGAGGAAAGCGGCGTCACGGTTGAAGCGGCTCTGGAATGGACAGATGCTTATCATGAGACCATGCTGTGCTTTACGAATAATATCCCGCAGCGCGATGGCGGAACACATTTGGCGGGTTTTCGCGGGGCACTTACGCGGGTGATTTCCAAATATGCGGATGAGAAGAACCTGATTAAAAAGAACGACATCAAGCTGACCGGAGAGGATATGCGCGAGGGCATGACTTGTGTTCTCTCGGTCAAAGTCCCTGATCCAAAATTCAGCTCACAGACAAAGGATAAACTTGTATCTTCGGAAGTGCGCCCGGTTGTCGAAGGCGCAATTAGCGAGAAGCTGGCGGAATGGCTGGAAGAAAATCCCAGCGAAGGCAAGATGATTGTCGGCAAGATCGTCGAGGCTGCTACGGCGCGTGAAGCCGCCCGAAAAGCACGTGAAATGACCCGCCGCAAAGGGGTGATGGATGTCTCCAGCCTTCCCGGAAAGCTTGCTGATTGCCAGAGCAAAGATGCCAGCGTATCCGAAATTTTCATCGTCGAGGGGGATTCTGCGGGCGGTTCGGCAAAACAGGCGCGGGATCGCCATAATCAGGCCATCTTGCCGCTGCGGGGTAAAATCCTGAATACCGAGCGTGCGCGGTTCGATAAGATGCTCTCATCACAGGAATTGGGAACACTCATTACGGCTTTGGGCACTTCCATCGGTGAAGAGTTTGATATCGAAAAAACACGCTATCACAAAATTATCATTATGACGGATGCGGATGTTGACGGATCGCATATCCGTACCCTTTTGCTGACATTTTTCTTCCGCTACATGCCTGATGTGATTGAAAAAGGCTATCTCTATATAGCACAGCCGCCACTCTTTAAAGTCAAGCGCGGCAATGCGGGTGAAGTTTATCTCAAAGATGAGCGCAGCCTTGATGATTATCTGATCAATTCAGCACTCGGTGATTTATCCATTAAAGATGGTTCAGGCGCAGCACGTTCGGGTGCAGACCTTGAGGACTTGCTCATGCGCTCCCGTAAACTCCGCAATTCGATTAATGCTTTGACGCAACGCGCAGGCAACAGACGGGTGATCGAGCAAGCGGCAATTGCAGGTGCGTTTGAAGACAACGTTCAACGCGATGAGGGCGCCGGAAAGGCTTTGGCGGAAAGGGTTGCGGAGCGCTTGAATAGCCGTGCAAAAATCAACGCCAAAAACTGGGAGGGCACATATAGCATTGATCGCGGCTACACATTCTGGCGAACAACGCGCGGCGTCACAGAGCGCGTGCGTATCTCTGCGGATCGTGTACGCTCACCCGATGCTGTACGCCTGCATGCGGCGCGTGACTGGTTGACTGAGATATTCGATACGCCTGTTGAAATTCAACAAGGCGATAAAATCCTTGCAACGGTTAATGGCCCAGCGGCTCTTTATGACAGAGTGATGGAAGCCGGGCGCAAAGGCATGACCATTCAGCGTTATAAAGGTCTTGGTGAGATGAACCCGGAACAGCTCTGGGAGACAACGCTTGATCCGAATGTCCGTACATTATTGCAAGTTGACGTGCAGGATGCTGTCAAAGCTGATGAGATTTTCTCAACTCTGATGGGCGATGTTGTGGAGCCGCGCCGTGAATTTATTCAGGATAATGCCTTAAAGGCCGAGGTGGATGCATGATTGAGTTTTATTGCAAAAAAGTAGCGGTGTGACCTTTTAGAATTAAAACGCCGCAAGGGGCATGGCAATTGCATTTGAAATCGTGATGTGTAAAAACCATCGTCATCCTATTCTCCACCCGTCATCCCGGCGAAAGCCGGGATCTCTTCGATTGAGGCGCGAGATCCCCGCATTCGCGGGGATGACGATAATTGTTGGTTGTGCCCAATAACAGGATCCCTGCTATTAGGTGCGAACAAACCTGCGGCTTCCTCGCAATAACGCTGTTGTCATTGCGAACGCAGCGAAGCAATCCAGATTGCTTCGTCGGCTTCTGCCTCCTCGCAATGACGAACTGGGCTGGCTTAGGGTTTCTTGCGATTACGCTGCTTTCGCGAGGGTGGCGATAGTTTTTGGTTGCGCCCAATAACAAGTTTTCGCTGTAGATGCGAACAAACCTTCGGTTTGCTTAGCCGCGTGCATGACGGTCTTGTATTAAAAATCGGGCTATTAAATCCAAATGCAATCGCCATGCCTTAACATTCCAGCTAAAGTGCCATAATTTTTCTGAAAAATTGGAGAGGTGGAAGGCCGGACGACCCGAAGAATTCTGTTACGGCTGCTACCTTTCGGTCCTGACCGGGTTGGCAAAATATTCGCCCGCCGACCTTCCGAATGCTTTATAGCGGCCTTCCTTAGAATATGCAAGTCCATGATATCTGCTCATTGCGTTAACATCGCTTGAAAGCGCGTGCCGGGTGCTTTAAATCATTGAGCATGTCCATGATTGCGCGAATCAAAACATTATTAATGCGTCTTGCCGAGGCCGATATGGTTTTTTGGTTAATGCCGCCTCTTATGGTGCTTTTGATACTTGGTACTATTACACAAAGATGGATAGGGCTTTATGCGGCGCATCAGACTTATTTCGCCAGTTTTATCTTTTGGCTGGGACCGCTTCCACTGCCGGGAGGCTATATTCTGCTTGGGCTATTAACTCTGAATTTAACGGCTAAATTCCTTTTAAAAAGCGAATGGCGGCTTAAAAAGAGCGGGATTATTTTATCGCATTTAGGCGCTTTGGTTCTGCTAATCGGTGGGCTGATTACATCCATTAGCGCGCAAGAGCGTTACATGATCCTCACAGAAGGCGATGAAACGCCGTTTGTGTATCACTATATCAATCGTAATGTGATGGTGTTTGAAGAAGATCAGCTGGTTACCAGCATACCGTTTCGTAACATTATGCGAGGCGATATGCCTGATCTGCCTTTTAATATGGATATCACTCATGCGTGTAATAATTGCGATATTTTGCGCCGCGAGGATGTTGAGAGCAAAGAAAATGTAGAGAACCAAGGTATAGCGCAATTTATGGCGCTTGCCGAAAAACCGGCAGAAAAAGACCCCGAGGCTAATCTCGGCGGTTTTGAGTTTATATTAAGCGGCACAGATAATGACGGGCGGTATATTGCTTTTGACGGGATGCCGCAAAGCATCAAATTTTTAGCCAATGACAAAGCATATGAACTTATTTTCGGTAAAGAGCAATATACATTGCCTTTTTCCATTCATTTGATTGATTTTGTAAAAGATAATTATCAGGGAACGTCAATGGCAAGGGGTTATCATTCCGATATCCTGATCAAGGATGGGGATTTGGAGTGGGAGACGCGGATCGAGATGAACAAGCCTTTGCGTTACAAAGATTATACCTTCTTTCAATCTTCATTTGATGAACGTGAAAACTATGAGATTAGCATCTTGTCGGTTGTGAAAAATGATGGCTGGCTATTTCCCTATATCGGGACATTGATATTGGGAATTGGCTTGCTCCTGCATAGCGTCATTATGTTTAGCAGGAAAATAGCATGATACGCTTTGTTTTAATTATTTTGATGTGCGTTATGGCACAACCATCTTTAGCAGATGAAAAGCTCGATTATCAATATTTTGAGCAATTGCCAATTCTGGATCATGGACGCCTTAAGCCCATTGGAACATTTGCAAAAACCCGGATGAAGGATTTTTATGGGAGCCATAAGGATGAAAATGCATGGCTGGCAGAAGTCATTTTTAATCCCTCTCAGGCGGTTGAGGGTAAAATCTTTACGATTAAAAATAATGATCTTAAAATGCGCCTTGATCTTGCGGCGGATGAAGATAGTTTTAATTTACAAGATCTGGAACAGGGATTAACGACAACACAAAAAGATGTCGCGTCATTGTTACAACAAGAATCAGATGATCTGACAGCAGAGCAAAATGCTTTGCTGAAAATCCATGAGGATGCCCTATCTTATAATGAATTGCTGCGCTCATTTTCGTTTCTTTTACCGTTAGAAAATGATCAGACATTTCAAGATCTTTTGCCGCAGGAACAACGCATACTTGCATCACTAAAAGCTACGATGAATGATAAAGGACAGGATATTACCGGTTTTTCTGAAGAGGAACAAAAGAAGGCTATGCTTGGTTTTCAATTGCAGCAAATCAGATCAGGCGGGCAAGGTAATGATGATTTGAAAGTTCTTCCGGTGCGCTTAAACGGTGTGTTGGAATGGGTTGCGCCGTGGCAAATATTAAATGAAGGGAAAGGTTCTCCTAAAACATCTGAATTACTTGCGCTGTGGGGAAATGCGGCAAAGGCTTATCGCGATAATAATGCCGCGCAATGGATAAAGGCGACAAGGGAATTGCATGATAAAAATACAGCAATTGCTGGAAATTCCCTAAATCCATATCGCCTCAAAGCTGAACTGCTTTATCAAGCAATCAGGCCGTACCATCTAGCGATGATATTTTATGCGGTTAGTATTCTTTTATTCATCATACAGAAAAATCGAGTTGCTTTGGTAACGCTTATAACTGCAATATTTAGCCACACAATCGCAATTGCTGCCCGTGTTTATATTTTGGATCGTCCGCCTGTTGGAACACTTTATGAGTCTGTTTTGTTCGTGAGTTTAGTATGCAGCATTTTATCTATACTTTTTTATATACAGAACCGGAAAACCATCATTCCCGTTACCGGGCAAAGCGCGGCATTAGGATTGCTTGCAATTGCACCAACCATGCTCAGCGGTCATGATTCCCTTGAATTACTGGTTGCCGTTCTCAATACGAATTTCTGGCTCGCAACACATGTGCTTTGTATCACGGCGGGATATGGCGTTTGTATTCTTGCTGCATGCTTAAGCCATGCCTATATGGTTGTACGCATAAAAAATGCTGCACATCCATCACTCGAAGGGCTGCTCCAATATATTCACAAAATTAGTATTTTAGCTTTGCTTTTGACATCTATTGGAACTGTATTGGGTGGGATTTGGGCCGACCAGTCATGGGGACGTTTTTGGGGATGGGATCCAAAAGAAAATGGTGCGCTTTTGATTGTCTTGTGGCTTATTTGGGTGCAACATGGAAGACTCTCAGGGCATATCCGCCCGCTTGCCTTTGTGGCTGGAATGGCTGCATTGAACATTATTGTTGCTATTGCCTGGTTTGGCGTGAATTTGCTGGGTGTCGGCTTGCATTCATATGGCTTTACAAGCGGCATAGCGACCGGATTAGCCGTTTTTTGCGTCCTTGAAACAGTTTTGATTGTATCGCTATGGCTGTGGGCCAGAAAAAATGGGAAGAGACTACACACATGAAAATTAATATTCTTGTTTTAGCAATCATTGCGGTTGGGACATATTTCGTCACGATTCATTTTAGTGAGAAGACAACGCCTATCGTGAATCAGGTTCCGGATAAAAAATCGGTTACAAAAACTATTCAAGATACACAAAAAATTCCTGATTTCACCTTCATGGATATTAAAGGAAAAACATATCAAGCTTATGATTTTCAAGGGAAAATTATTATTCTTAACTTCTGGGCATCATGGTGCGCGCCATGTATCAAAGAATTTCCAAACCTTTTAGATATTGTAAATACAAATAAAGATGATGTCGTTTTAATTGCTCTTTCATCTGATCTTGATGAAACAGCTATTCATAAATTTATCCAAAAAATGCAGATAAATAAGAATTTTAATTTTGATGCATCTAATATTTTTATTGCTTTGGATGAAAATCAGGCTATAACCGCAAAAAAATTTCAAACTTTCAAACTGCCCGAAACCATTATTATCGATCAAAACTTGAACATGCGTCATAAACTTATTGGAGCAAATTGGGAGCTTGGTGATTTGGAAAAAATTATTGAAGAATTAAAATTGCCATAAAGACACTATGAACATTCTTGCTTACATGCGATAAAAAGCGTAGCGCCTGAGTATATTTGAAGTTAATATTTATTGGCGAGTAATCTTAAATTAGAGATACGGCAAGACATTAGAATTATCGTTTCAGGATCTTCCCATGACACAGACAAGCACAATGACACTTCAAAAAGCTTTATCTGCATTTCCAAAAAATGCCGGCAAAGATCAAAAAACGCTGTTAGAAGAAATAGCAACATATATCAATGAAGATGACTGGAAGAACTTCGACGATAGTCTTGTTCGTGAAATGGTGACTTCCCATTTAAGTCTTGCGCAAAAGCGTGAAGTCGGTATTGCCAATATCAATATATATACACCTGAAACAGATGCTTTAGGACCACTGAAGACAATCGTTGATATTGTCAGCGACGACATGGCTTTTCTCGTTGATTCTGTGGTCGCAGAAATTAACAAGCATAATTACCTGATTGAGCTACTTATACATCCGGTTATTCGTACCTGTTACGATGCAAAAGGAAATCTTAAAAGTATAGAAACGAGCGATGATAATACATGTATCAATCAATCGCATGTTCATATTCATATAAAGGATACCCTATCAAAGCATGACAGGGAAACATTGGAGGCCAGCTTAAAAGAGGCTTTGCGGGATGTTTATATATGCAATACTGACTGGCAAACAATGCTGGCACAATTAAAACAGGCGCGCCGCGATCTGGAATCTGCACGCACGCGCCGTCCTTTAAAAGAAATCAGGCAATATTGCGCATTTTTAGATTATTTATATGACGGCAATTTTACACTTCTTGGTTACCGGGAATATCAATTTATTGAAAGTAAAAAAGATGGCTTGAAAAGTAAGACGATCAAAGGATCAAGTCTTGGTTTACTTCATGATGATATAAAGCCGGCCTATATCAGTGAAAATGAAGAAGGCTTGCCACGTAATCTACAAGAGATGCGCCGCAATCTTCCACCCTTATCCATTTCTAAGACAAACCGTATTTCAACGGTTCACCGGCGCGTTCCGATGGATGCAATAGCAATTAAAATCTATGATGAAGATGGAACTGTTACAGGTGAAAAACTGTTTTTAGGGCTTTTTACATCTGTTACCTATTCCCGCAGTGTTAGTGATGTTCCATATTTGAAAGAAAAAGTAGAAGAAGTGCTTGAAATGAGCCACCTTAAGAGTGGTTCTCATAATCGTAAAGCACTCAGGCATATTTTAGAAAAATATCCGCGTGATGAGCTGTTCCAAATCTCGGTAAAAGAATTATTCAGGACATCTACAAGCATTCTGAACTTGCAAGAGCGCCAGCGTGTTGCGCTATTTATGCGCGAAGATCCGTTTGGACGTTATATATCTTGTCTTGTTTACGTACCAAGGGATCGCTTTGGAACTGATTTGAGAAAAAAAATATGCACTATCCTCGAAGAAAGCCTCCAGGGGGAATGTCAGAATTTTAACACATCACTCGATGATTCTGTTTTTGCCCGCATTATGTTTGTGATCAAAATCAGTCAGAAACAAAAACAATCCTACAACGCGTCTGAGATAGAGCAGCAACTCCAGGAAGCGGGCCAAACCTGGCCGGAATTGCTTTCAACAGCCTTGGTGGAGACACTGGAAAAAGATCAGCCAATTACACAATACACCATGAAATATGGCGAGGCTTTTCCTGCTTCTTACTGTAATCGTTATCGTGCAAAACAGGCTGTCTTTGATATTGCAAAAATAGAGCAAGTACTTGAATCCGATGCTTTACATCTGGACCTTTACCGTCCTGAGGATCTTGAACTTGAACGGCTGCGTGTCAAAATTTATAACCCCGGCAATCCAGTCACCTTGTCGGATATTATGCCGATATTGGAAAATATGGGATTGCGAGCAATTGCAGAATTGCCTTACGAAATTACGCCTGATAAAGCGGATCAAAGCGTCTGGATTCATGACTTTTTGCTGGAAACGCCTGAAATTGAGGGCTTTGTCGATATTACGAAGGTCAAAAAGAGCTTTGAAAAGGCCTTTGTTAAAATATGGAACAAAGAGATGGAGAATGACGGGCTGAATAAGCTTGTTTTATCTGCCAATTTGAATTGGCATGAAATTACGATTTTACGCACCTATGTCAGATATCTTAAACAGCTTGGATACCCGTTTAGCCGTGCTTACATTATTAAGGCGATTAACAATAATCCAAAAATTAGCCGTTTGATTGTTGATTTATTCAAAGGCTTTCATGATCCCCAAAATGCTGAAGATGCTGATAGTAAAGCCGCAGGCTGCGCCGTTGCGATTGATCACGAATTAGAAGCAGTGGAATCACTGGATGAAGACCGTATTTTACGTATTTTTACAGCTATGGTTGAGGCGACTTTGCGTACCAATTATTATCAGCGCCAGGAAGATGGCAGTGCAAAGCCTTATCTGGCCATTAAGATGGATAGCCGTAAGGTACCAGAAATGCCGGAACCGCGCCCTTTTCGGGAAATTTTTGTTTATTCACCGCAAGTAGAAGCCATTCATTTGCGCGGTGATAAAATTGCCCGTGGCGGGTTGCGCTGGTCGGATCGTCATGAAGATTTCCGTACCGAGGTTCTCGGTCTCATGAAAGCCCAAATGGTTAAAAACTCAGTGATTATCCCGATGGGCTCTAAAGGTGGTTTTGTTGTTAAAACACCAACCAAATCGCGTGACGAATTCATGGAAGAAGGCATTAAATGCTACAAGATTTTTATCAGCGGTCTTCTTGATATAACTGATAACCTTAAAGGCGAAAAAGTCATTCCGCCAAAAGATGTCGTACGCAGAGACGGTGATGATCCTTATCTTGTGGTTGCTGCCGATAAGGGAACAGCAACTTTTTCTGATATTGCAAACGGTATTTCTCAAGAGTACGGCTTTTGGCTGGATGACGCTTTTGCCTCTGGCGGCTCTGCCGGCTATGACCATAAAAAAATGGGTATTACCGCACGTGGTGCTTGGGAATCGGTTAAACTGCATTTCCGCCAATTGAACCATAACACACAAACCAAGCCCTTTGATGTGGTTGGGTGCGGTGATATGGGCGGCGATGTTTTTGGAAATGGTATGCTTCTTTCTGAGCATATTCAGCTTGTTGCTGCCTTTAACCATATGCATATTTTTGTTGATCCCGAACCGGATACTGCTATTTCTTTCAAAGAACGCAAACGTCTTTTTAAAGCTGTTAAGGGTTGGGATGCCTATGATAAAGAAAAATTATCTAAGGGTGGCAAAATTTATGAGCGTTCAGAAAAAATTCTTGAGCTAACGCCGGAAATCAAAAAGCGTCTTGATATCACACAAGACAAAGTTACCCCTAATGAGCTTATTCGCGCTATTCTGAAAGCGCGTATTGATCTGATGTGGTTTGGCGGTATTGGAACCTATATTAAATCCTCAAAAGAAAGCCATGCGGATGCGGGGGATAAATCAAATGACGCGCTGCGCATTGATGCGGGTGAAGTGCGTGCCAAAGTCATTGGAGAAGGCGCAAATCTGGGCGTAACGCAATTGGGTCGTATCGAATGCGATGAAAAGGGCGTTAAAATCAATACGGACTTTATTGATAATTCCGGCGGTGTGGATTCAAGTGACCATGAAGTGAACATTAAAATCCTGCTGAGCGACGTGATCCGCCAAAAATCGCATAGCATGGATTTGGCATCTCGCAATAAACTATTGGAAAAAATGACGCAGGACATTGCCGAACATGTTTTGCGCAATAATTATCAGCAAGCACAAGCGCTGTCTTTGGCTGAATTGCAAGCGCGGGAAAATCTTCAACTTCAAGAAGACTTCATCAAGGAGCTTGAGCGTGAAAAAGGTCTCAAACGTTCTATTGAAGGACTTCCCGATGAAGAGACTATTGAGCTGCGTATGCGAACAGGTAAAGGCTTAACACGCCCCGAACTTGCCATTTTAATTTCATATGCAAAAATTAATTTTACACAAGATCTTTTGGCTAGTGATATTCCTGAGACTAAGGAGATGCAAAACTGGCTTTTTGATTATTTCCCGGACATCCTCCAAGATCAATATGCCAAAGAAATTAAGCGTCATAAACTTGCGCGAGAAATTGTCGCAACGACAATGGCAAACTCGTTGATTAACCGTATGGGTCCTACTTTTATCAAAAGCCGCATGAATAAAACCGGTGCAAATCCTGCCGAAATTGCAAAAGCCTATATTATAGTGCGTGACGCCTATAATTTACGTGATAACTGGGATGCATTGGAGGCCCTCGATAATAAAGTCCCGGCAGAAGTGCAGCTTAAAGCGATGAAAGAAATCGCCGGACTTTCAGAGCATGCCATTAGTTGGTTCCTCACCCGCCTCGGACGTGATCTGGATATTGGTAAGGACACAAAAGGCTTTGGTGACGGCATTGCAGAGCTTAGCAAAAATCTGGATAAAGTCATGACGCCGGGTTTAAAAGAAACCGTAGAGCAACGCCAATTTTCCGGTGAGCATGATGGACTGCCTAAAAAACTTGCCAGACAAATTGCATTGATGCCTGTTTTATCATCGGCATGTGACATTATCCGCATTTCACTTGAGCAAAAGACAGATCTTCTTGAAACGGCACGTGCTTATTTTGAAATCGGAGACGAGTTCCATATGGATTGGCTGCGCCAGCAAGCACGCTTTTTACCCGCTGATGATCACTGGCAGTCAGAAGCAACATCAGGGCTTGTTGATCAACTTTATAGCTGTCAGGCATTTCTAACTGTACGTATTCTCAAAGATACAGGCGGAAAGATTGGAAAAGGCGAAAGTGCTGCGCATGTTTGGGTCGAAAAACACAACGATCAAGTTGGGAGGCTTGATAGTTTGTTTACTGAGCTACGCCGCGTTGGAACTGTTGACCTCCCCATGCTAATCATCGCAGAACAACGTCTGAGAAGCCTGGCGGGCGGTTAAAACAATTGAACGATTAAGCTGGCAAATGCTGCTGCTAAAATCAGCAAACCACAATCACGGTTTGATCTGAAAATTTTCAGTGCGCTTTGCGGATTATCCATATCCCATTTTAAAACTTGATATGTGAGATGCCATGCCACTGGGGTTAATGCCATCACAGACCAAAAGCCTTGTGTTGCGAAAGCCAGTAATATCAATTTAAAAGCGATCATATAAAACGCACCAACCCATATTTTACTGGCACTGCCGAATTTAAGCGCTGTGGATTTAATACCGGCGCGCATATCATCCTCAATATCCTGATGCGCGTAAATCGTATCGTAACCAAGTGTCCAGAAAATTGCCCCTGCATATAACAGGAATGTTGCCAGCTCCAGCGTTTCTGTCATGGCAGCCCACCCCATTAAGATACCAAAATTAAAGGTTATCCCCAAAAACGCTTGCGGCCAGAATGTGATACGTTTCATAAGCGGATAAGCGATAATGAGTGGAATGCTTAAAAAGCCCAGCAATATCGTAATTTCATTCATTTGTAATAGTACAAGCAGGCCAATTATCAGCAAAATGCATAAAAATACAACGGCTTGTTTAAGCGACAAATCTTCTGCAGCTAAAGGGCGTACACGCGTACGCTCTACCTTTTTGTCTAAGTCCCGATCCCAGATATCATTGATCACGCAACCTGCTGCACGCATTGCAAAAGCGCCAATGATGAATAAAACACTGATCCAAATTGCTTGGACAGTAAGCCCTTCTGCACTGAGCCAAATCGCCCATAGCCCCGGAAGCGCCAGAAGCCACACGCCAATTGGGCGATCAAAACGCCCCAATAAAGCGTATGCTTTAAAGCGATCAGGTATGATTTTTAAAAAGAAACTCTCCGGTTGAAGGTCAGTTTTATGCTCTTGCATGAGAATGCCTAACAGCTTTATGGTTGAACAATGAGTGAAAGAGTATGGACATATCCGCGCATTCTTGTCGATGATGATTTAACAGAAAATACCGTTATTCAGCTATCCAAAGCTCATGCACATTATTTCAAAACAGTTCTTCGCAAACAAGATGGTGATTATATCCGCCTTTTCAATGGCTGCGATGGAGAATGGCTATGTTCATTGGAAAACTTGACTAAAAAATCAGGTGAGGTGGTTCTTGTCAAACAAACACGCTTGCAAGATGAAAGTGCAAACAAAACATTACTTTTCTTTGCACCGATTAAAAAGTCACGGCTTGATATTTTAATTGAAAAAGCGGTGGAGTTAGGTGTTACGGATTTGTATCCGATACTGACGCAAAGAACCGAGAATAAAAAGATCAATATCCCAAGAATCGAATCACAAATACGCGAAGCGGCAGAGCAATGTGAACGTCTGACGGTTCCAAAATTGCACGCAATGGTAAACATACAGAACTTGCCGCAGGATCAGACGATACATGCCTGTATAGAACGCAGCGCCGAAAGGAAGGAATCTCCCTTTATTACTGATATAAATGGCAAAGATCTTGCTTTTTTGGTTGGCCCGGAAGGCGGTTTTACAGACGGCGAAATATCAGCGCTTCATGCGCGAACGAATATTAAGCCAATATCATTAGGCGAGCGCGTATACCGCGCAGAAACCGCAAGTATCATATGCCTGACCCAGGCCGCGATGATAAATCAAAAATAATCACTAAAAATAATGAAAACGGTACTTGCATTCAATCTAATATATTTTTATGTGTATCGCATCAGTATTTTGAGGCATAGTAGAGCCTTGAATATGAATCCAATAAAGACATATTAAGACCATGACAATAAAAGCAATATCATCTATCTTAGCGGCTCTTATTTTAATCTTGCCAAATATGGCGCTGGCACAGGCTCCAGAACTTTGGGGTTTAGGCCTTCAAGATGCCGCTTCACCACTTGCAGAACGCATTCATGATTTCCACAATATGCTGCTCTGGATTATTATCGCCATCGCAATATTTGTTCTGGCTTTGCTGGTTTGGGTGATATTTCGCTATAATCATAAAGCAAACCCTGAACCAAAACAGTTTTCGCATAATGTTTTTATTGAGGTTGTCTGGACATTGGTTCCGATCATTATCCTGACCGTCATAGCCATCCCGTCTTTTCGCGTTCTCTATTATAATGACCGAACAGAAACGCCGGAAATGACATTAAAAATTATCGGTTACCAATGGTATTGGAATTATGAATATCCTGATCATGGTAATATTGCTTTTGATTCTTACATGGTGGCCGATGAAGATATCAAGGACGGGCAGGTGCGTCTTTTATCTACGGATACTCAGGTCGTCCTTCCGGTTAACACGGATATTCAGCTTTTGATATCCGCAGGTGACGTACTGCACTCATGGACAATTCCGGCATTCGGCGTAAAAATGGATGCGATTCCCGGGCGTTGGAATGAAGCATGGGTGCGCATCAATAAGCCGGGTATTTATTACGGGCAGTGTTCTGAATTATGTGGAAAAGACCATGCTTATATGCCTATTGAAATTAAAGCTGTGAGTAAGGAAGACTTTAGAACATGGGCGCTTGAGAATGGCGCTTCTGAAGAAGACTTTCAAACGGCGGCTCTGGAAATGCCTAAAATAGAAGCAGAACAACATCAAGAACAAGAATAAAAGTATAAATAAAAAGAGAGTGAGACAAGATGGCTGATCATAAACCGGGATTCTTTGCACGTTGGTTCATGTCCACAAACCATAAGGATATTGGAACCCTCTATATTATTTTCTCCATTATCGCTGGCTTGGTTGGCGGTTTGTTTTCTATGATTATGCGCCTCGAGCTACAGGATCCGGGTGTACAATTTCTTGTCAATGATGATGGTAGTCCTGATGGGCATATGTGGAATGTCTTCATTACTGCACACGGGCTTATTATGGTCTTCTTTGTTGTAATGCCCGGCTTGATCGGTGGCTTTGGGAACTGGTTTGTGCCGCTTATGATTGGTGCGCCTGATATGGCCTTCCCGCGTTTGAATAATATTTCATTCTGGTTGATCGTTCCTGCATTCTTCTTGCTTGTTGGCTCTGCCCTGATTGGCGGCGGTGCGGGGACAGGCTGGACGGTTTATCCACCGCTATCCGATATACTCGGTCATCCCGGCATATCCGTCGATATGGCGATATTTGCGCTCCACCTTGCAGGTGCGAGCTCGATTTTAGGCGCGGCAAACTTCATTACAACCATCTTTAATATGCGTGCACCGGGCATGACACTGCATAAAATGCCGCTATTTTGCTGGGGTATGTTAATCACGGCTTTCTTGCTTGTGCTGGCTGTGCCTGTGCTCGGTGGTGCCATTACCATGCTTTTAACAGACAGAAATTTCGGGACAGCCTTCTTTAATCCAGAGCTTGGTGGTGATCCGGTTCTCTACCAGCATTTATTCTGGTTCTTCGGACATCCGGAGGTCTACATTATGATCCTGCCTGCCTTTGGCATTATCTCCCATATTGTCTCTGTATTTTCCAAAAAACCTATTTTTGGGTATCTTGGCATGGCTTATGCGATGGTTGCCATTGGTTTTGTAGGCTTTGTCGTTTGGGCACACCATATGTACACGGTCGGTCTTGATGTGAACACCCGCGCATATTTCACGGCAGCCACATTGATTATCGCAGTCCCGACAGGTGTTAAGATTTTTTCATGGATTGCAACGATGTGGGGCGGCTCGATTGAATTTAAAACACCGATGCTATTTGCGATTGGTTTTATCTTTCTATTCACGGTTGGTGGTGTAACAGGCGTTGTTCTTGCTAATGCGGGGATGGATGTGGCCCTTCATGATACATATTATGTTGTTGCGCATTTCCATTATGTTTTATCACTCGGTGCTGTTTTCGCGCTATTCGCCGGATTTTATTACTGGATCGGTAAAATGTCAGGTAAGCAATATCCTGAATGGATGGGGGTTGTGCATTTCTGGCTAACATTCATAGGCGTTAACCTCACATTCTTCCCACAGCATTTCCTAGGGCTACAAGGCATGCCGCGCCGCTATATTGATTACCCTGATGCGTTTGCCCCATGGAATGAAATTTCTTCCTACGGTGCATATATAGCGGGTGCAAGCACGGTATTTTTCTGCTTTGTTGTCGTTTACACGCTCATTGCCGGACGCCGCGTTGGTGATAATTACTGGGATGCACAACCGCAAAGCATGACGCTTGAATGGACGGTTTCCTCACCGCCGCCATTCCACCAATTTGAAATCCAGCCCAAGGTGAAATGATGAGAACAGCATTAATTGGTTCTTCTCATTATGGTTAGATCGCTCATTGCTGAATTTTTGGGGACTGCCTTTTTACTCATGGCTATCGTTGGGTCCGGTATCATGGCGGCCAATCTAAGCGATGGTAATAACGGTTTGGCTTTGCTGGCTAATTGCATTTCTGTTGGTGCTGCTTTGGTTGTTTTAATCACAATCTTTGCCCCTCTTTCGGGGGCACATTTTAACCCGGCGGTCAGTTTATACTTTTTTTTGCAAAAACAACTTAGCTTGCGGATATTTTGTGCTTATGTACCTACACAAATCCTGGGGGCAGTAATAGGTGTTGTGCTGGCTAATGTTATGTTTGATTTAGAGAGCACCTCAACTGCACAAACTGTGCGATCCGGGGAGGGGCAATGGCTTTCAGAATGCATAGCCACTTTTGGCCTTATTATTGTTATTGTTGGTACATTAAAAACCAAAGCGGATTTTGTTCCTGTTGCTGTTGGGTTGTATATTCTCAGTGCATTCTGGTTTACCTCCTCAACCAGTTTTGCAAATCCTGCGGTGACAATTGGACGTATTTTTAGTGATACATTCGCCGGAATTGAACCTCATAGTGCGTTGATGTTTATGCCATTTCAGTTCATTGGCGTTCTCGCCGCGTTTTTGTGTTGCAAGTATTTATGGCCAAGCGAGATTTAGGCATTATCCAATTCTTCAGAAACGATATCTTTGCGTGAGAGTTTTCCGATCATAGTTTTAGGCAAAGGTTGATCACGAAATTCAATCTGTCTTGGAATTTCAATCTTTGAAATTTTATCATTGAGAAAATTTTTCAAATCCTCTACCGACAGATCCCTGCCGTCACGACATTTTATCCATGCTTTAACAATCTCCCCGCGCTGTTTATCGGGTATACCTGCAACAATACACTCTTCTACAGAAGGGTGCTGATAAATAGCTTCCTCTACGTGGCGCGGATAAACATTATAGCCATTGGTAATAATCAGGTCTTTAATGCGGTCAACAATATAGATGTAGCCTTGCTCATCCATGATTCCAACATCGCCTGTATGCAGACGTTTATCACCATCGCCTGTATCGCGTAAAACATCATTTGTTGCTTCGAGGTTTTTGTAATAACCCTTCATGACTTGCGGCCCGCGAATGCATAATTCTCCGCGATCGCCTGTTTTGACGGGTGTTTGTTTGTCTTCCAAATTAATAATTTCAATGACTGTTTGTGGGACGGGCAGGCCAATTGAGCCGGCTATATTCACTCCAAAAGGTGGGTTAACCGTTGCGACAGGCGTTGATTCGGTTAGGCCATAGCCTTCAAAGACTTTACAGCCAGTCTTGGTTTCAAATTTCTTTTTAATTTCGACAGGCAGCGGCGCGCCGCCGGAGATACAATAATCAAGAGAGGATAGATCAAAATCTTTGATTTTTGGATGCGCGTTGATAGCATTATAAATTGCAGGAACACCAGCCATATATTGCGGTCTTGTTTTCTCAATAAGCTTTAATGTAGCATCCAGCTCAAATCTAGGGATTGTAACAATTTCTATTCCCGCGAGAACAGCCATATTCATACAAACCGTCATGGCGAAGACATGAAAGAATGGTAAGACAGCTAATATTTTTTCATGTCCTTTTGGATCAGGAAAATTAGCATAGCTTTGAACAGCATTCGCATAAATGTTGGCATGTGTTAGCATAGCTCCTTTCGGGATGCCTGTTGTTCCTCCGGTGTATTGCAGTACCGCAATATCCTCATGAAGATTAAGATTAACTCTTGATGGGTTGCCGTCATTATTGATGACGTCATCATACGATAATATGCGTTTATTAAATTTAATCTTGCTCCGGTCTTTTGCTTTAAAAATTGGAAAAAGAATATTTTTTGGAAAAGGCAGCACATCAACAAATGGACAAATAATCAGCTTTTCAAGCCGCGTATCGGATAGCATTTTAACTGCTTTATCGGTCATGAGTTTGAGATCAAGCGTGACAAAAATATCAGTATCGCTGTCTTCAATTTGATGCGACAATTCGGCTTCTGCGTAAAGCGGATTATAGTTAACAACCGTTGCACCAATGGCTAGCGCTCCATAGTAGGCAATAGGCACGTAGATACAGTTGGGCATGAAAATGCCTACTTTATCGCCTTTTTTTATACCTAAATCCTGCAGCCCTTTTGCAAATTTATTGACCAATTCAAGCAACGCGGACCAAGTGTGTGTTGTACCGTTGCCCATAAAATCAAAAGCCTGCTCATTCGGCTTTGCTGCAGCAGTTTTGTGCAAGACACTGACCATGGAATCCGGTTCAATACGCATATGCCAGTCCGGTTTTTCAGGATAGTTTTTCAACCAGCTATAGAATGTATTTGTATTGTGATGAAGCATAGTTGTTGTAAACTTTCGTGAATAATTTTATTTTTAAAATACTTATTTTAATTTATTTCATTATATCATAGATTTATACTCATTCTTTTCTAGATTTAAAACTCAATTTATTGCACTATACTTTTAGTTAGTTGGGTATCTTTTGTTTCATTTAATAAGCCCGATGAGCGAATAAAAGGATATTTGTTTTGTCTGTTGCTGACCTTCCTCTTATCGAGGATGCCCTCCCAGAGGGTGAAAATAAACCGGTAAAATTAAACCTGAAGTGGTTCAACGGAACTAAAGGCTTTGGCTTTCTTGTTCCAGAAGATGAAAGCTATGATGCTTTTCTTCATATAACTACGCTTCAAGAAGCTGGCCTCCACTTCTTAGGCGAAGGCGCTGTTTTAATGTGTACGGTCTATGATGGTGATAAAGGAAAGCAAGTCAAAGAAGTTGTTGAAATCATTGAACAAGGCACCATAAACATGATGCCCGAAATCAATGAAGAAGATGGTACATTTACAATGGGCGGTCTGGTCAAATGGTTTAAGCCAGAAAAGGGCTTTGGTTTTATTATGCCTGATGACGGTATGAAAGATGTTTTTATTCATCAATCTTTGCTTGATAAACTGGAGATTGAAGAGCTTGAAGCTGGTCAGCGTGTAAAAGTTACCCTTAAAAGCGTCGATAAAGGCCGTGAAGCTGTTGATTTAAAGATTATACGATAGTGAATATTTTCTATCATATAACCTTGTAAATTTATACAATCAAGACACGTTAGAAAAGCCGGCCATAAAAGTCTTGACTTTTATTAGTGCGCAGCATCATCGCTTTTATTTACTTGCAACAGCGGCCTTTGCAACAGCAAGCTCTTCTGCGGTTACGGTCTCAACCTTCGAATGATTTTTAAGAATGCGATTGCGTGTTGCAGGTTGGTAGGCCACCTGCGCATGTTCCAGGCAGTAAGGCAGGCCAGGCAGCGCTTTACATCCGCAAAACCCGAAATCTTTGTCGCGCGGGTCACCCATAGGCCAGCGACATGTGCCAGGTTTTAGATCCGCTAGTGGAATTCTTTTGCGACCATCATCAACATATTGTTTAATTTTTTTACGCGTAGCAGTTGCTTCTGAAGCGGGTTTTTTGTTTTGATTTTGTGGCTTTGGTGCTGCGACTTTCTTAGCCTGTGGAATTGGTGACTGACGGTTAGATAGTTTTAAACGATGCGCTTTCCCAATAACAGCGTTACGTGTAACACCGCCAAGCTCTTCTGCTATTTGCGCGGCAGTTCTTCCTTCACCCCAAAGTTTCTTCAAAATTGCAACGCGATCATCAGTCCAGCTCATCTTTTATCTCCTGCATGCCAACAGCTACAGTTAAGTAACTGATATAAAATTCTAATCTATAAGTGTTGTTATGATGAAGAGACATTAGCAGGGTGATGCAATTTCGCCAAGTGAGCTTTTTAAAAAATAATTCGTTATTCACAGAGACTTCATTTTTTGCTTTTTACTGCTCTAGAAAATTACAGTCCCATTAAATGAAAATTTTCCGGATTATCGGGCCAGTTTTCTTTCACTTTGACGAATAATTTCAGATGCACCTTACATTCCAGCATATCTTCCAGCTCCAGCCGTGCGGCCTGTCCGAGTTTTTTAATTCGGCTACCACCTTTACCCAAAACAATCGCTTTCTGGCTATCACGCTGGATATAGATGGCTTGTGAGATTTTGATGTCGCCATTATCAAACGCCTCCCATTCTTCGGTTTCAACGAGCGCTGCGTAGGGAAGTTCCTGATGCAATTGCTCAAAAATTTTTTCACGTGTGATTTCAGCGGCAAGCATGCGCATCGGCATTGTGGTGACTTCATCATCTTCAAAATGCCAGGGGCTTTCGGGCATATGGTTTGCAAGCGCATCGCACATATCATTTAAGCCCTTGTTTTTAAGACCGGAAATCATGAAAGTTGCCTGATAATCAAAATCTTCATTAAGGGCAGCTGTGAGCTTTAGCAGCTTTTCCTTTTGCACCGCATCGACTTTATTGATGGCAAGGAAAACAGGTTTGTTTTTGGGAAGCTGTTTTGCGATAGATACTGATTTTGGGATACTATCTTTCTCATTGGCCGATACGAGGTGCAGCACGCAATCGGCCTCATCAATGGAATCAAAGGCCGCACCGACCATGGCTTGTTCCATCGACTTTTTTGGATCAAAAATACCGGGTGTATCAATAAAGATCATTTGATGACGCTGATCATGGATCATAATGCCCAAAACCCGGCACCGTGTTGTTTGTTTCTTTGAGGAGACAATCGAGACTTTTTCACCGACAAGTTGATTCATTAATGTCGATTTACCGGCATTCGGCAAGCCGATAATGGATACAAACCCGCATGTTGTTTGAGATGATCCTGTCATTGCATCTCTTTTGCGTATTGTTCGATGAAGGCTTGTGCTGCTCTCTTTTCAGCTTCCTGACGCGATGGGCCATGGGCAATGATGTCTGAAAACCCATCAACTGTTAAAGATAATTCAAATACAGGCGCATGATCAGGGCCGGATTGGCCAACAATCTTATAATGCGGAAGTGGTAAATTTTTGCTTTGCGCCCATTCCTGTAATTTGGTTTTGGGATGTTGCGGTGGTTTTTTAAGGATATCAAAACGATCTCCCCAGAGTTTTTGGATCAAATTGCGGCATGTCTCATAATTGCTATCCAGATATAATGCGCCAATCACAGATTCAAAAACATCGGCAAGAATATTCTCATTTTCCGGTCCGCCGGATGCAGCTTCCGCGTCTGAAAACATAATGTAAGGCCCCAAGTCGATTTCACGTGAAATTTGGGCTAAAAAACTGCCTTGTACGAGTGCGGCAAGGCGCTTTGCAAGATGTCCTTCCGGTTCTTTTGGAAATTTTTGGTATAAAGTTTCAGAGACAACCAACCCCAAAACTCTGTCTCCTAAAAATTCCAGCCTTTCATAATTATGTCTGGTTCCTGTGCTGGAATGCGTCAATGCTGTTTCAAGAAGCTTTTTATCCTTGAATTCATGACCAATTATTTTTTCTAACTGCGCGATCTCAGCCATTGTTATTTTTCTGGCCTCACAGGGTCTATATCCTTGAATACCCGATCGTAACGAATGCCCCATGGCCATTTCCAAATTTCAAAAATACGTGCATTGCCGTTGCTGGAAAAGAAAAGGAAATCTGCGCGCCCTACAAAATTTTCAAATGGGACAAACCCGACTGCGTGGCTGACGCGGCTATCTTGCGAATTATCACGATTATCACCCATGACAAAATAATGTCCTTCGGGAACAGTAAATAAGGGCGTGTTATCCAACGGCTCATTATCGCTTTCTTCAAAAATAGAAAACATGGTGCCGTCAGGCAATGTCTGGATATATTCCATCATCGTCACTTCGCCCATATATTCATCTTCAAATTTTTTGAGACCAATAGCTTCACGAGGGACAAGCTTACCATTCAAATAAAGCTCACCTCTTAAAACCTGAACGGTATCGCCAGGTAGGCCAATAACGCGCTTAATATAATCAATATGCGTGTTGGACGGTAATTTAAAGACAGCAACATCGCCGCGCCTTGGCTCTTTTGCCCAAATACGCCCTTCAATCGGAGCTAATCCAAAAGGAAAGGAATGCCGGGAATAACCATAGGCCTGTTTTTGAACGAATAAATAATCACCCACCAGCAAACCGGGCTTCATCGAACCGGAGGGAATATTAAATGGTTCAAATAATAATGAACGTATAATAACCGCCAAAGTAATGGCAATTACAGCTGTTTTAAAAAACTCAGCTGCCTCTTCTTTTGCATTTAAAGGTGCTTCGTTATTATCTTTACTATTTTTTTGCGGCTTTTCAGCCTTTAAAATATTAGTGTCTTCTTTAGTGGTCACATCTTCATCATTCATAATTATTTGCTCTGTTTTATAAGATTGTACGCGACATGGCCAGAATTTTATAGAGGTCTTGCTTCAATGATAATCTGTGCGTGCACAAGCGGCGGCTCATCGGTTAATGTTAGATGGATAGCGGCCTCACATCCTTCAGGTGTTAGCGCATCCAGACGCTTTTTTGCGCCATTGGTCAATGCCATCGTTGGCGCGCCGGATGGTAAATTAACAACGCCCATATCTTTCATATAAATGCCTTGGCTAAAACCTGTTCCAAGGGCTTTTGAACAGGCTTCTTTGGCGGCGAACCGTTTAGCCAATGTAGCAATATGGGTGCCGCCGGGACGGCGCTTTTCTGCTTTGGCGCGTTCAATATCTGTAAAACTGCGCGCCAAGAAGCGGGTTTCAAAACGATCCATCACTTTTTGAAAGCGATTAATGTCCAACAAATCTGAGCCAATACCAATAATCATAATTTTGCTTTTCGACATGCAAGCTTCGCCCGTGCGCTTTTAATCAGATTAAAATAAATCGGATAGGCAATGGCAACTGTCAAGGCACATAGAATGTACCCGCCCAAAAGCATTGGGAATGCAATGCGCAAAGGATCAGTGTTAAGCATCTCCCATAATATACCAAGATCAAAATCCTTTGGCATGCTGGATGCAGCAGGTAAGCCCAGCAATAAGAATATATTGGAACCAAGCGTTAACGATGCCCACCAGATAAAAGGGAAGGTCCAGGGATTGCCAAATGCAGTACCAATAAGGGATGCAGGGATATTGGCTCGAAAAATATAGGCCAGAAAAGCAGCCTGTGCAAAATGTGTTGTCATGATCGGCGAGAATGAAACTCCAGACCCAAAAGCCATACCTAGCGCAATTTTATGATTGGAATCCGGCATTCTTAAAATGCGATGTTTTAAATAGAGCGCCATACGCTTCCATCCCATAGACGGCCAGACAAATTCTTTGGCTTGCTGTAATGCCGTCAATGGCTTGCGACGCTTAAACATAGTTTCTTGTAACAGGAATAATGGTACATTCAAGTTCGATTCTTACGATTTGTATTGATACATCATGCAATGATGATGAAAGATTTTATATGAACATAAAAGACTATATCCGCATTATTCCGAACTTTCCAAAAGGCGGCATTAATTTTTACGATATTTCAACGCTGCTCGGACACCCCGCAGCGTGGCGTGAGGCCATTGCGCAGCTTAAAGAGCGTATTGAAAGCTATCAACCGGATATGATCTTAGGGATTGAAAGCAGAGGATTTCTTGTTGCCGGGCCTCTTGCTATGGAGCTTGGCTGCGGCTTTGGGATGATTCGTAAAGCGGGTAAGCTACCCGGCGAAACGCTGGCACATAGCTATGATCTTGAATATGGCTCTGATACTATTGAATTTCAGCCGGATTTAATTGCGGCAGGGACAAAGGTTGTTTTGGTCGATGATTTGCTGGCTACTGGCGGTACAATGGCAGCAGCAGAAACGCTCATGAAGAAAGCGCAAATCATCGTTGTGGCCAATGCGGTTTTGATTGAACTTGAGGGTTTAAATGAGCGTGATCAATTAACTGCACCTTTAGAAGCTTTGCTCACATGCGGAAGTTAGAAGTTATTATTTTTATAGTTATTTATGCATAGATTAACAACTCCTTAACGTCTTTTTGTCATTATGACATTGATGTCAGATGGTAAAGCAAAAAAGTTCAATGATGCGTCCGGGATCGATGGCTCTCCGGATGATAAGAATTTAACAACAAAATTCGATGAAGCACATAATCCTGCGAAAGCAATATTGGAGATCATCGCAAAGGGTATGAACTCTGCGAATGTAGAACAGCTTCAAACACATTTAAAGGCTCTCGATATTTATGATGGAAAGATTGATAGTAAATGGGGCAAAAAAACAGCAGATGCCTTGAATGCTTTTATTGAGCAACACAAAGATGATGTGGCATTTGATAAAATCAATAAAAGCTATGTCTCAGGGTTGCTGGATCACGGACATGATGTTGTTCCCGATCATCTTAAGCCCGTGCTATCCCGCCAAGAGCTTGTGAATATTCCGGGTCCCAAAATCAAATATGGAACACGTAAAGGCGGCGCACTGGAGCGAAATCACACCACATCAAAGGGTGCAAACGCGGATCGCCCTGCCTTGTATCATCCGCATGTCCGCATGATCATGGAAATTAAAGACAAAAATGATCCACGGATAAAAGCGCTCGAATTTGAAATTAGAGAAATTTATAAAGCTCGAAATAGCAAAGCGGCTTTTGATATTATTCAGGAAAAACAAAAATGGATCAAGCTTACGAAAGAGACCGCTATAAAACATGATCTAAACCCTGTATTATATGTCAATCAGCTTTACCGGGAAAGCAAATTTAACCCCAAGCAAGGCTCATCAGCAGGAGCTATGGGGATTAGTCAAATGGTTCCAAGATGGCATAAAGGCAAATACGGTTTGAAAACGCTTAAGGATTTTAGCAATCCTGAAAAATCAATTGAGGCAGGCGCACTTTATTTAAAGGAGCTTATGAGCAAGATTGACCCAGATTCTAAATTAAGCCGAGATGAGCGACAAAAATTTGCACTTGTCGCCTATAATGGTGGCCCAAGTGCGCCGCATTATGGCGATAGTTTTGATGGTAAAAAAGACCAGGCACCCAAAAATGTTCATGAATGGATGGAATTTGTGGAAGGTGTTATTGCTAAACAAGGAAAAGGGTCTATCGGCGCGTGGCGCAATCAGACTTATAACTATATCCGTAAAATTGTACCGGATTATTGGGAAGGGGATAAGCTTCAACAAGCCATAAGCTATGACGTTTTGCCGCCCGATGGTTTGGGTGTGCCACGCTATGATGGCGCAGACACTGCGCCACCGAGAACGTTTCAAACGCAACCTTTAATGCAATAAAACTCAATCAAGCATCGACTTCGACTTTCAAGGCATTACCTTGAATAAATTCACGGCGCGGCATAAGCTGGATAAAGCTGTGGTAGTTACAAACATGTGAGGATCTCCGGGAATTTGAAGTAAGTTTATCGATATCGACTTCTTATCCATAGTTGGGGTTACAGTAACCACAAAAATGTTAACTTTGATATGTATTTTGGCTACATCCGCATTATAATTGAAATTTACTTTTTTAAACGTTTCATATGCCGTCTCAATTGTTACATAACTTAAGAAAAAATTTATTTTTATAAATATGCTCTCACAATCTACAGGATTACAAACCCATATCTGGAATAACAATTTCAAGGCGATGACATTGCTAGCACTTTATCCTGTAATGATTATTGGGATTGTATGGCTCTGTGCCTTTGTATTGGGGGCAATGGGTTTCTCCAGCACTACATATGGGAATGCCCAAAACAGCATAGATATAGCTTTGCCAATGGCAAACAGCTTAATTTACCAATACTGGCCAATGATTTTATGTGGAGTGGTTATTTGGTTTGTCATTGCCTGGTTTTTTCACACCAGGATGATCCGTAAGTTATCACATTCTCATCCGGTGACACGAAAGGAAGAGCCGGAACTGTATAACCTTTTGGAAAACCTATCTATCGCTGCTGGTATTCCAGCGCCCCGACTTGAAATCATTGAAACCCATGCGCGCAATGCCTTTGCCAGCGGTATCGATCAAAATAGCTATACGGTTACAGTCACGCGCGGCCTGATGCAATCCTTGACTAAAGACGAAATCGAAGCCGTTTTAGCGCATGAGCTGATGCACATTATGAATAAAGATGTGCGCTTATTGATCATTACGATCATCTTTACTGGCATGATTGGTTTTGCTGCGCAAATGGTTTGGAGCCAAATCCGCTATGGGTTTATTTTTTCTGGGAATAGGCGCAATAAAGGCGGCGGCGTACTCATTATGATAGCGCTCGCTGTTATATTATGGCTTGGATATATGATTACCCTTTGTACGCGCTTTGCAATCTCGAGAAAACGGGAATATATGGCGGATGCCGGCGCTGTACAACTAACTAAAAATCCGCAAGCAATGATGCGCGCCTTACAGCGCATCGCCGGGCGTGATGTGATTCCTGAGACAACAGGCGATATTGCGATGATGTGTATTGAAAATCACAAACCTTTTATAGGGCTATTCGCAACGCACCCGCCAATTGCAAAGCGTATTGAGGCTTTATCACAAGTAACACGAACACCGATCCCCTCAATCAGCATCCCCCCTGCACCTAAAGATCAGCGTTTTCAGCAAGAACGCCCGCATAATCCCTGGCTATCGCGGCAGCGCGGCTCCCGAAAAAACCGCTAAAAATTACCGATTTTCTTTGAAATTTGTTAAAATGGAATTATATTGAAAATTATTATCGTTCAACACCAAAAGGAGTAAAAGAGACGATGCAAAATCCTAATTATGTTTCCAGCAAATCACAATCCAGAGAGATTGATGCAGGATTAAAGAAATATATGAGTAATATCTATGCGAAAATGACCGCTGGTGTTCTCGTGACGGCTATTGTTGCTATGATTGTTGGTAGCTCGCCATTGTTGCTACAACTCTTTTTAGGCGGACCACAAAAATATATTGTATTATTTGCGCCATTGGCAATTATCTGGTTTGGATTTCGTCCTGAAACCATGTCACCAAAGCAGTTAATGGCTGCGTTTTTCGGCGTTGCTGTTGTATACGGTATTAGCTTTGCCACAATCGCTGTCGCTGTTTCAGCAAATCCTGGGTTTGGTGTTGCAGTTGCAAAGGCGTTTTTTGTAACAACCGCTATGTTCGCAGGATTAAGTATCTATGGTTACACAACCAAAAGAGACCTTGGCCCCATGCAAAGTTTTATTGTTATGGGTATATGGGGTTTGATTGCAGCAAGCCTTTTGAACATATTTTTTCAAAGTGATGCGATGCAAAATGTTATTGCCGGTGCCGGCATTGTCTTATTCGCAGGCCTGACTGCATGGCAAACACAATCTATGAAGGAGATGTATTCTCCTCATGCTTCAAAGGATGCTCTGGAACGCATTGGTTGGGCTGCAGCACTTAATCTATACATCAGCTTCATTGCTATGTTCCAATATGTGCTTCATTTTATGAGCCAGCGTTAATTGTTTACTCATACGCCACATCCACCAGCATAAGTTGGTGGATCTTATTTTTTGTATCTTTTCGACACAATCCCCCTTAAGTAATACCCGGAATCTCCTGTTAATATAATTGCCGGCTGAGCTGGATCGTTTTCGATTTTTTGCCGCAAGCGATATATATGTGTCTCGAGCGTGTGCGTTTCGACATTATCAGCATATTGCCAAACCTTCTCTAACAATCTTTCTCTGGAGACAATTTGCCCTTTTTTTTCAGCAAGCAAACATAAAATATCCACTTCTTTTTCTGTTAATTTGACAGGTGTCGAATTTTCATCCGCATAATATAATCCCATTCCAATATCAATGCGCCCATTTCCATTACTAAAAAAATAAATATGAGATGATTTTTGCTGCAGGTAGCTTTGAATCTGATCCAAAATTTTCCCAATTCGAAAAGGCTTCATAGCTTTTATAGGGATATAATCATCACCATCATTAGCATAAGAAATGACTTGAGCAGATTGCTCAAAACCAAACAGCGCAAGCGCTTCATTGGACTTAATCGCTGCAAAGTCATTAGATTCAATCAAAAAAATAAATTTTTTATCGCTCATTTCTTTATCTATGCATTGCTGGCATGACTTTTGCAAAGATTTTCAATGAAAAAGAGAGATCTTATGATTGAAAGTATTTTGACATCGCAATCGACAACCGATACCAAACGTGTTCTGACCTATGTCAAAAATGAGCGTATGGGTGGATATGTGCCTAAATATGAAACTATAAAAGCAAATAAGACAAATATTTCACAAAATATTGAAGCGTCACTCGGCGCTTCAAAAACCAATGATTCTCTTGCCTACACGTCAAAACATCAAAAAGACAATGAACAACAATTTGGATTTTCTGATCTCATAGATATGATGAACCCGCTTCACCATTTCCCAATTGTTGGGCATGTTTATCGCGAACTTACGGGCGATGACATTAAACCGATTAGCAAAATCATTGGTAGTGCTGCATTTAGCGGACCTATTGGTGTTGCGGCAGCTTTAATCGACACAGTCGTCACAAAAGAAACTGGAAAAGACATGGTAAGCAATGCGATTAATACCGCATTTAACAATAATAACGAAATTTATGGGGAGACTCAAATAGCACAAAAAGATAAACCAGAGGAAACCATTGAAAATGCAATCAAGACTATTGAAGACTATGAAATGAATGCTGCATTACTGGCTTATTCTGATCTGGGACAAACAGACGAGGCGGCTCTCAAATATGAAGCATATAAAAATATTGAAAACGCCATGAAAACACCAGCAAAACGCGAACCCATCACACAAATTTCTTTCAGCAATAAGAAAAGCGGCCTTTATAGCTTATAAGGTTCAAGTACCACGGATACCAAAAACACCTGTCCCCACACGCACAAAAGTTGCGCCCAGCGGGATCGCTTTCTCAAAATCACCGGACATACCCATACTAAGATCTGAAACCCCAAGAATCTGAGCATATTTTTGCAGCAAAGCAAAATGTAAAGCCGGCGGATCTTTGGCTGGTGGAATACACATGAGACCTTGAATATTAAGATTGCATTCATCTTTGGAAAAATGAAAAAAAGCCTCAAGATCGCGCGGAATAATGCCTGATTTTTGCTCTTCTTCACCAGTGTTAACCTGAATAAAACAAGGCAAATGACGCCCTTGCCTTTGCATTTCTTTGTTTAAAGCACGCGCCAATTTCTCACGATCCAGCGTTTCTATGACATCAAATAACGCAACGGCATCTTTAACTTTATTGGTCTGTAACGGCCCGATCAAATGCAGTTTTAAATCAGGGTATTGTTCACGCCTATGCATCCAATGCGCTTGTGCTTCCTGGACACGGTTTTCACCGAATAAGCGGTGGCCTGCATCTAAAGCAGCCTGAATACGCTCATCCGATTGCTTTTTACTCACCGCAACAAGATTGATCTCTGATTCGTCTCGCCCGCATTCACGTGCCATATCTGCAATTTTATTCTGAATCGATTGAAGATTTTCATGAATGTTCATAAATATCTATATACACCGCATTAAAGCACAAAAAAAGAGGCGCTGAGATAGCACCTCTTTTAAATCTCTAAAATTAAAATCAACTGATTAGAAGTTGATTTGTGTACCGATCACAACAGATGTTGCATCAACATCTTCGCTGTTACCGCCGATAGATAGATCTTCATGCTCAACATGAGAGATAGAACCACGGAATGTCATGCCTGGGCCATATGTGTAAACAACACCACCAGCATAACGCTGAGAGTCGATACCATCAGTAAATCCAGCGATGTTACCTGTGTTTTCAATGTCTAGGTATGAAGCACCTAACTTGAAAGGACCAGTTGTGTAGTCAATACCAACAACCCATGTTTGCTCTTCATCGGTTGTGCTGTTAGCAGGGTTTTCTGCATAGTCATCTTCAAGATAAGCAGCACCGATACCAAATGGACCGATATCAAGATCAAGACCAACGTTCCATGCTGTACGATCATCATCGTTATCACCTGGGTTTGTTGTGTTGTCTTCTAGCTCGTGGTGAGAGTAACCAGCACCAGCGATAACACCAACATTGTTGAACTGACCTTCGTAACGAAGTGCAACTTCGTATGCTTCACCAAGATCACCATCAAAATCATCTGCAGCACCAGCATCTTCGCTTGAAACATCGCTTGTTTCAGGAACATAAGATAGACCGATTTGGAAGCCATTCATGATTGGTGAAAGATATGTGAACTTGTCATCCTTGCCAGAAAGATCCTGGTCATAGTCAAGACCGCCACGTGTACCGTTAACGTTAACAGCAGTAAGAGCGGCTGTACCGATAACAGCTGAGCTGTAGTTAACCGGATTTACGAACTGACGAATACCGTCAAGGTTAGAGTCTGCAGAAGGAGCAGCAACCTGTAGAAGATAAGCAGCACCATCTTCAGCACCGAAGTTTACGCGACCCCAGTTACCTGAGAAATAAGCGTAAGATTCGTTAACGTCGAAGCTGTCATTGCCTGAACCTTCTTTATCTGCTTCCGCTTCAAGGTGAAAACCAACTGTTAGACCATTATCTAGCGTTGTTTCGCCACCGAAGTGAATTTCAGTGTTACGGATGATATCAAAGTCACGGTTTTCCGCACCAGTTGTCTCATCAACATCTGTGTAGAAACCATAGCCCTTGAAGTAACCACCAAGCTCAAGCTGAACTTGCGCTGCGGCTGGTGTAGCAACCATGGCAAGACCACATACTGCTGCACTGCTAAGTAAAAGTTTTTTCATTATCATTCCTCCAATTAAAATGATGATAATATGTTATAAAAAGAAATTAGAATTATTAAGCACAACCCTAATATTTTTGCCTTTACGAACATAAAAGCAAGTTTAGTAAGCCTCAATTCCCCATAATCTTCAACGTCCAAAACAGTTTTTAAAAAAACTTTTGAGCACCTGTTGCAAATTTGCAACGCACCTGCTCCGATAAATACTATATTGAGGCACGCAAACTCTCATGCTATGAGAGTATTTAGAACAACAAAATTTAGGTTTAATCTATGTCTAAAAATCGACCTTCATACATGTTATTACTTATTTTTACAGCAGGAACAGCTTTGCTTGTTTCGGCCTGCGGAGCCAATAGTATCAAAAGTGAAGCCAAATATCCAAGTGGTTTGGAACGCACGACAACCGGCGATGATATTTACGGGGAAAAAGAGAGCATATTTGGAGAAGGTGGCCTGTTTGGATCGCGTAAAAAGGCCTCAGAAGAAAGCGGCTCTGGCATTGCTATCAATAGCTTTTTATGGCGCGCTTCTTTGGATACGGTCTCTTTCATGCCATTGGCAAGCGCTGATCCGTTTGGCGGGGTAATTCTAACCGACTGGTACACACCGCCCGAAACACAAAATGAGCGTTTCAAAATCAATGTCTTCATCCTGAGCCGTGAGCTTCGTTCTGATGGCGTGCGTGTACGCACATTTAAACAAGTCTTTTCGAACGGAAAATGGGTTGATGCTGATGTTACCAGTGAAACAGCAAGACAACTTGAAGATACAATTTTAACGCGGGCAAGACAGCTCCGCGTTGCAAAGCTGGATCAATAACAACAACAATAATTTAAGTATAATGACTGAGCGCTATAATATTAAAGAATGCGAAGCCAAATGGCGCGCAAAATGGGATGATAATAACTGTTTTGAAGCCCATGAGGATGCTGATAAAGAAAAATACTATGTCCTTGAAATGTTTCCCTATCCGAGTGGTCGCATTCATGTCGGCCATGTAAGAAATTATACATTAGGTGATGTCGTAGCGCGGTATAGGCGTGCTAAAGGGTATAATGTGCTGCGCCCTATGGGGTGGGATGCTTTTGGCCTTCCGGCAGAAAACGCCGCTATTGATCGCGGTGTTCATCCTGCCAAATGGACAATCTCCAACACAGCAGAAATGCGAGAACAGCTTAAATCCATGGGGCTTGCAATTGACTGGAGCCGTGAGATCACAACTTGCATGCCAGAATATTACCGTCATGAGCAAAAAATGTTTCTCAGGTTTTTAAAAAACGGCATTGCCTACCGCAAAGAATCGATCGTCAATTGGGATCCGGTGGATAACACCGTTCTGGCCAATGAACAAGTCGTAGACGGCAAAGGCTGGCGTACGGGTGCCCCAGTTGAGCGCAAAAAGCTCAATCAATGGTTTTTGAAAATCACGGATTATGCGGATGACTTACTGGAAGGATTGGAGGCACTCGACCGCTGGCCAGAAAAAGTCCGCACCATGCAAAAAAACTGGATTGGTAAGTCACAGGGTTTGAAATTAAACTTTACTATTTTTCATCCTGAGCAAAGCGAAGGATCTCAAAACAAGGGAGAAGATTTCTCGGCAAATCCCGAAATGACGCTTGAAGTATTTACAACGCGCCCCGATACAATTTTCGGCGCGAGTTTTGCCGCTATCGCCGCAGATCATCCTTTAGCCGAAAAACTGGCTGGCGAAAAAGAAGGCTTTGCAGACTTTATCAGACAATGTCAGGCGACAGGCACAAGTGAAGCCGCCATTGAACAGGCTGAAAAGCTGGGATTTGATACGGGCTATACGGTTCAGCACCCATTCCTGGAAGACGTCAAACTCCCACTATATATCGCTAATTTCATCCTTATGGATTACGGTACAGGCGCGATTTACGGTGTTCCCGCACACGACCAGCGCGACTATGATTTTGCCCAAAAATATGATCTGCCCATCAAGCAAGTCATTGATCATGATGAGGCCAACACCGAACAAGAAGCTTATACAGGTGCCGGGAAACTCATCAATTCCGATTTCCTGAATGGACTTGATATCGAAAATGCAAAAGCAGAAATCATAAAACAGTGCGAGGAATTAGGCATAGGTGAAGGCACAACACAATACCGCTTGCGTGATTGGGGAATTTCCCGCCAGCGTTATTGGGGCTGTCCTATCCCTGTTGTCTACCGCGAATCCGATGGTGCATGCATCCCTGTCCCTGAAGATCAATTACCCGTGGAATTACCCGAAGATATAGATTTCTCAAAACCCGGAAACCCGCTGGATAACCACCCAACATGGAAACACACAACATGCCCGCAGACAGGCCAGCCAGCCATCCGTGAAACTGATACCTTCGATACGTTTTTCGAGAGTAGCTGGTATCAATTCCGTTATTGCGATCCGCACAATGAAACAGAGCCCGTCGGCAAAGATAAATCCGATTACTGGATGCCGCAAAGCGGCGGCGTGGAACAATATATTGGCGGTGTTGAGCATGCTGTCCTGCATTTGCTCTATGCGCGTTTCTTTACCCGCGCCATGAAAACATGCGGCTACGTATCGTGCGATGAGCCTTTCCTCGGGCTTTTCACGCAAGGCATGGTCACGCATGAAACGTATCAGGACACAGATGGCAAATGGCTCTTTCCGTATGAATATGAGGCGTTAAATGACAAATCCGTTGCGAAAGTCGGCCCATCGATCAAAATGTCCAAATCCAAGAAGAATGTGGTTGACCCGGAAGACATTCTAGACACGTACGGCGCAGATGCAGCGCGCTTATTTATCCTCTCTGACTCGCCCCCTGAACGTGATCTGGAATGGACAGAAAGCGGCATTGAAGGGGCATGGAAATTCGTCAATAAACTCCATCGTATAATTTCAGACAGCATTGACAATTTACCTGGCGCCAACACGCCAAAACCGTCTGACTTTTCTGAAAAAGCGTCTGAGCTCAGAAGCGTTTCCCACAAAACAATTAACGGCATTTCCAAATCTATTGAAGATTTCGCCATGAACAAAGCCGTTGCACAAATGCGCGAGCTTTCAAATGCAATCAGCAGTTTCAGGCCAGAGGGCGAAACCGACCAATGGGCTTTGCGTGAAAGTTTTGAAATCCTCATCAAACTGATAAACCCCATGATGCCGCATCTCGCCGAAGAACTCTGGTCACAATTGGGGCATGAAAACCTTCTTACCAATGAACCATGGCCAATAGCCGATGAAAGCCTGTTAAAAGAAGAAACAGTAACAATAGGCGTACAGGTAAACGGTAAAATGCGCGCCACCATCAATATTGCAATGGATGCCAATGAAGAAACAGCACGCGAAGCAGCCCTTGCACAAGATAACGTGCAGCGTACAATGGACGGAAAACAAATCCGCAAATTCATTTACGTACCAGGTAAAATCGTTAACTTAGTGATAGGATAGGTATTCAGGATTACGCTATGACAGTACAAGATCTCAATCAGCAAGGAGAGGATTTTTTAGAAGCAGGAAAGCTTCAAGAAGCAGAAACAAGCTTTTTGCAAGCCATTCAAACTGATCCTGAATATCATCCAACCTATGGCAATATGCTTGAAGTGATGACACAAAAAAAAGACTATGCCAAAGCACTGGAATGGGGAATTTTATCCCTTCAAGCCGACCCTGAAAATGACAATTACAAAGAACGCATCATTAATGTCTTTAGAAACTCTAAAATTGTTCTTTTCAATGATCACCTGGTTTGGGCTTTTAAAGAGTGCCTTAAAATAAAAAACGCAGAATTCGCAGGACTTCAACCCCAATGGCTTGGCAGAATCAAGCAAGACACCAATTTCAAAAAACTCTACAAAACTGCTGCAAAACAAAACTATCAAAAATTTTGCAAGGAACTAGAAAAGATTAAAAATCTTCAACTTTTTGGCACCGAATTCTTTCAACTTGGCCTACAAAAACTATTAATCTGTAATTATGATTTTGAAATAATATTGACTTATCTGAGACGCTGGCTTCTGGAAAGCGAAACGCAAAGTTTGCCCGGTATGACCAAAGAGAATTTTGAAGAGTTTCTGATGTCTCTCGCCCTCTATTGTTTTCGAACAGAATATGTCTTCTATGAAGAGGACAGCGAAAAAGAAAAATTGCATGCACTTAAAAACAAAATTGAAACAAAACCCGATAATGCGACAGAGATAGATTTAATGCTCTATAGCTGTTATCGCAGATTTCATACGCTACAAAATGCAAAAAAACTTGCTAAAGATATCACACGAAAAGAAAAATATGCGTATTTTCTAGACACGCAAAATAATAATTTCCTCAAAGAAACCCAGATTAAAAAAGATATAAAATCTCTGACTCCAATTAAAAATGAAACATCTGATAAAGTTCGTGAACAATACGATGAGTTTCCTTATCCGCGCTGGCAATCCATATCTTTAAACAACTCATCAGAGGCGCATATTGCTTTTTTAGGAAAAGAAAAAGCATCACATCTTTCGGAAAAAGGAACAAAAATATTGATTGCAGGGTGCGGCACAGGACGCCAGGCTTGCGAATACGCACAAGCTTTTTCAAACGCAGAGGTGACGGCAATTGATTTAAGCAAGGCTAATTTGGCCTATGCCATCAATAAAACAAAAGAATATAGCCTTAAGAATATTCAATATTTTCAGGCAGATATATCAGAATTACCAACTGATCTAGGTTCATTTGACTTTATCGTCTGTACCGGTGTTTTGCATCACATGGCAGATCCGGAAAAAGGTTTAGAATCTATTACAAATTTACTCAAACCCGGCGGTTTCATGAGAATTGCACTTTATAGCGCCACTGCCCGTACCTTTGTTCAAAAAGGCCGCAATATTATCCGTGAAAATAACATTCCTTCTACGGATGATGGTGTTCGATTTTTTAGAAAAAATGCTGAAAAATTTTTAGGCAAAAACGATTCGAAAATTACATTTGGTGCTGCTGATTTTTACACAACAGCAGAGTGCATTGACTTATTTTTTCATGCACACGAAGATTGTTACACCATTCCACGCATTAAAGATAACTTATCAAAATTTGGGTTAAGTTTTATCGGATTCGAGCATCGGACAGCCCATCGCGAGAATTATCTGAAAAAATTTAAAAATGACCCTGAAATGAAAAATCTGGATAATTGGCACATATACGAACAAAAAAACCCGCAAATATTTTTGGATATGTATCGGTTTTTCGTTGAAAAACCCATTTAACTTTTTTGTTTCTGTAATAAATCAACCCTGATAAGATGAAACTATGAGTGAAAACGTACAAAAAGAAGTTTTAGACAGCCTTAAGACTATTCTAAATAATATCGATTCTCTTGAAAAAAAGATGGATAAGCGCTTTGAGCGTCTTGAAACATCTATCACAATGATTGGTGGGGACGTTGGTCAGCTAAAGCAGCGTGTATCTAACATTGAGCATCATTTGGAAATCACAAATACGAATATTGGAAATTAGAGTCAAAACCTCAAATGAAACGCCTCTTTTTATTATCTGCCGTCCTGATATTATCTGCCTGCAGTTTTCACCCAATCTATGGTGTGAATAAATATACCCCCGTTAGCACAGAAACAAAATTCGAAACCATACAGATTGCAAATATCCCTAATCGCGAAGGACAATACTTACGTAACGCCCTCATTGACCGCCTATACAGAAATGGAAAAACCAAAAATCCAGAATATACCCTGACAATATCTCCAATTCGCGAAACACAACGCGATCTTGATATCACAATTGAAGCCGATACAACACGGGCGCAATTAAGGCTTGATACACAGATGCGCTTAACAGATATAAAGACTAAGGAAGACGTCATTAACAGGAATCTTAACTCAATTGCCAGCTATAATGTTTTAGGCAGCGAATTCACAAACCGCGTATCGGAGCAAAGCACCAGAGAAAATATTCTGAATGACCTTGCGCGCCAAATTGAAATGCAAATTAGCCTGTATTTTAAACAAGATAAATCATGACTTCAGTTTGCCTCAAAGACTTATATACCCTAAATTGTCTCTATGTCTGATGTAAACGCAAACGATCTACGCAAAATCAATAGCATTGATGATATCATGCACACATATGCTGGTGCGGGAAAAAATTCAATGACAGGCATTGAAGTCGAACTTGCATATTTCGATCCAAAGACACCTGACTTAACACCAATGAGTATTCCGCAAAATAAGGTCGTTAAAAATGCAACCAATACGGAATGCTCTGGAAATTTTGCACGTAACGAACCAACATCAGAAATGCTGGAAATAGGCAGCAAACCCGGCAGCTATAATGAATTAAAAACTATTATTGAAGACACAAACAAAAAAATAGCCTGCCTTTCCCTGAAGGCCGCCGATATAGGCTTGAAACGCTCATATTTCCAAGACTTGCCCAATCAAACAGCCAGCCAACTCTTGAAAAATGTAGTTCCAACTGAGCGCTATCAGGCATTTTTTGCGCCGCCGCGCAATGACATGAAAGACATAGCAGCGTATTTTTCAGTCTGCAAATCAAATCAGGTATCGGTAAGCTATAAAGATTCAGAAGACCTTTTAAAAAATGTAAGACGCCTATATGCGCTAGCACCTGTACTTTTTATGCTAACCGATAATGGCTCAGGATTTGATGAAGGACAAGCATTCTCAGGACATGCAGGTATGCGTCACCGCAAATCACTAGGCGCTAGAGGCGGGTGCCCGGATTATGTTTTTACAGCTAAAACAGGCTATGATTACCTGAAGTCGCACATCGAAAATGTCATGAACAATCCACTTTTTGTCTATTATGATAAAAATGGAAACTTGGTAAGACTGCCTTCTGGAACATGGGAAAGCTTTCAATCACTCAAAGAAAAGGGGCTGAACACAGCAACAAACTATTATTTTTCGGAAAGCATCTTGTGGCCGGATGTAAAAATCGCAGCACTCAAGAACAGTCAGGAAGAAGTTACAGGCCACCGCTTTGAAGCACGCATGATCGGTGTCGGCATCCACCAACATGTTAGCGCACTTTTAATTATCGCAGGACTTGCATTCAATCCACTTTTTGCCGAAAAAACAGACTATTTATTGGCACAAAGCGGATTTGACTGGAATGATCCGAACGCTGCTAAAATAAACCTTGAAAAAGCTTATCAAGCAGCAAGAGAGCATGATGGAAAATTCTTAAATGTTGCTTTTGGAAATATACAAATGATTGAATTTACCCGGGCTTTTGCTGATCTCATCGAAGAAGCTTACCTTGGGTCCGATCTCGAAGAAGCAACGCTTCCAATAACATCCATCGCAAGAACAGGATGGACAGATGCTAAGATAAATCGCCACATGTTTAGGACGTTAGATAAAGCAACCGCATTCCAACGCGAATATGATCCGATTATTTTTGAAAACACCAGTCAATGCGCGCATATGCTGTTTGAAACAAGGCAAAACAAACAAAAAAGCGTACAAATTGGCTTCTAAAGATAATCCTCGTTGCTCGCCTAATTTAAATCACTTAGAATTTCAATATGAAGCTGAGTTATCGTGACATTGAATCTTTTGTTAGAAATCCAAACCCATTAGCACGTGTTATATTAATTTATGGCCCCGATCACGGTCTGATGAAGGAACGCGCCAAGACAATTGGGCTTTCAATCGTCAATGATATCAATGATCCCTTTAATGCCGTAACACTAACCGGCGAAATCCTCAGTGAAGACCCAGCGCGCTTGTCAGACGAAGCCAATGCAATTTCTATGATGGGCGGACAACGGCTTATTAGCATTAAAAATGCAAGCGATAAGCTAACAAATACGATTAAATCCTATCTCGAATCACCAAATGAACAAGCACTTATTGTCGTAGAAGCTGGCGAACTGAGCCCGAGAAGCTCTTTACGAAAACTGTGTGAAACCGCTAAGAATGCCGCCGCAATCCCCTGCTACATTGAAGATGAGCGCGACCTTTCAAGGCTAATTCGCGAAACTGTACAAGAAGCTGACCACGCTATTGATTCTGATGCTGTAGCTTGGCTTACGACAAATATCAGTGGCAATCGTCAAAAAGCGCGCAGTGAACTGGATAAACTAATCATTTACAAAGGAAATGATAGAACCCCAATCACAGCTAATGATGCCATGAATATTTGCGGTGAAAGCGGTACGGCTGCACTGGATGAATTTGTATATGCTGTAGCAGGAAACCAAACCGAAAAAGCTTTGCGTCTTTTATCTCAACTCACAGAAGAAGGGATGGCTTTTATCATTATTTTACGATCATTACAGAATCATTTTAGAAAACTTCACGCCACACGGGCCGCCTTTGAAAATGGTGAAGCCATTGATACAGCGATGAAAAAACTATCCCCACCCATATTCTTTAAACAACAAAATGCGTTTAAATCACAGGTTAATCGCTTTTCATTAAACAGCCTTTCCAATATTTTAAATCGCCTCAATACATTGGAAGCAGACTGCAAAAAAACCGGCGCGCCAATTGAAACACTATGCGCACAAGCCGTGCTAGGAATATCAATGATGAAAAAAGCAGCTTAACCAGTCAACCGCGAGCTGGAGAAGTTTGAAATACGATGAAGAAGTTCATCCAATTGATCAAGAGACTTAAAACGAACAGAGAAAGTACCCTCTTGACCATTTTTGCTATCAATAGAAACATGCATGCCCAATGTATTTGAAATTTCTGCTTCCAGGGCAAGCGTATCTGCATCCTTTCCCGTTTTCTGAGATGGCTGCGCCGCAGATTTTTTAGGCTTCTCCAAAGAAGTTTCATTGGCTAGCGCTTCAGTCTGCCTAACACTCAATCCCTTCGCTAAAACAGTTTTTGCCAAACCGATAGGATCTGATGCTGTGATCAACGCGCGCGCATGCCCCATAGATAAGCCATTATCAGCAACCATATCCTGAACAGCAGTAGGCAATTTCAAAAGCCGCACCATATTGGCAATGTGAGAACGAGACTTTCCGAGGGCTTCAGCCAATTTTTCTTGTGTATGACCAAAATCTTCCATCAATTTCTGATAACCAAGCGCTTCATCAATAGCATTCAAATCTTCACGTTGAAGATTTTCTATCAAAGCAATTTCAAGAGCCTGACTATCATTCAAATCCAAAACAATGACTGGCACTTCATGGAGTTGGGCTTTTTGTGCAGCACGCCAACGTCGCTCACCACCAATAATTTCATACTGGTCATCACTTTGATGATCACGCCTAACCAATAATGGCTGCAAAATACCATGCTGCTTGATTGACTCAGCCAGCTCATTAATCTTATCGTCGTTAAAAACATGACGCGGTTGCAACTTACCCGGCTGCAATTGTGCAATTCCAACCATTTCACGCTTTCGCCCCGGTGTATGCCCCTCAGCATCTGCCTGAGGATAAACACCCTCTTCGTCTTCGAACAAGGCGTTCAGACCGCGCCCCAAGCCGCGTAATTTTGGATCCGGTTTATCACTACTCATATGCACAATTCCTTTTAAGCAACTTGAAAACTTCTCTGCTTTTTATAAGCACGCTCACGCTTAATAATCTCGCTCGCAAGCTTAATATAAGCCTGCGCACCTGTTGAGCGCATATCATATACAATTGCAGGCAATCCAAAAGAGGGTGCCTCCGATAATCTCACATTACGCGGGATAACCGTTTTATAAACCTTATCACCAAAATGCTCGCGCACATCATGTTCTACCTGCGCCGTCAAATTATTGCGCTGATCATACATGGTTAAAACGACACCATGAATATCAAGCTGCGGATTAAAACTGCGTCGTACACGATCAACTGTTTTGGTTAAATGAGACAAACCTTCTAACGCATAAAATTCGCACTGCAAGGGAACTAAAACAGAATCAACCGCCACCAAAGCATTAAGTGTCAAAAGATTAAGAGAAGGCGGGCAATCAAGAATAACATAGTCATACGGCATTGGCTTACGCAAAGCATTTCGCAAACGATATTCCCGATCCTGCGCCGTTACCAATTCAATCTCCGCACCAGAAAGATGAATAGAAGAAGGAACAACGGATAAGCGAGGCACTTTTGTTGCAACAGAAGCCTCAAAAACTTCACAATCGCCAAACAAAACATCATAAGCAGAATTACGAATCACAGAACGCCTAACGCCTAACCCAGTCGAAGCATTACCCTGAGGGTCAAGGTCAACAAGCAAAACCCTTTGTCCTACAGCTGACAAAGCAGTTGCAAGATTAATCGCCGTTGTTGTCTTGCCAACGCCGCCTTTTTGATTAGCAATTGCTAGCAAACGCGGCTGTTTCAAAGATTTTTTAGATACAGAAGCCATGGCATAAAAACCTTATGAAGTCATATTTTTAGGATAATCTCATTGTGCTAAATCGTGATTAAATCAGCAACAAGACAGATAAGAAATATAAACCTTATGCACAGATGAATTTCAGACATATCATTTATAGAATTTTGATGTCTGAAAGCAGCAAAACAGACGCCAAAGAATTTGTAGCACTAGGCCATTTCTCAAAAGAAAAGTCATATGCCTTACGCGCCTGATCTATTTCCTGATCCACATTTTCACCCTTTAAAAGCAAAAACTGCAAATCAGGCTTCGCCGCAATAAACGGCATTGCATAATCGAACAAAACAGAAATAGGCTTTAATGCCCGCGCCATTATCAAATCAGGAACACCATCAATAGTCTTCACAACATCATCAATTCGTTTGTTTTCGATTCGAATCGTAGCCGATGTTTCACGTGAAACAGTCCTTAAAAACTGACATTTTCGTTCATCCGATTCAACAAGTGTAAAATCAAAATCCGGCCTCAAAATTGCCAGAACAGCGCCAGGAAATCCAGCACCACTCCCCCAATCCATCACAGACTGCACATTTTCAGGAATATATTGAGATAATTGAGCAGAATCAGCAAAATGCCTGATATTCGATTCTTGTAATGTCTTCGCAGATACAAGATTAATAGCCTTTTGCCACTTAAACAAAAGCGCCTGATATCGCTCAAGCTTCTCCAATGATTCACGTGAAACATTGATCCCTAAATGATCAGGCCACATCTTTACGCGCACCCTTTGACAACTTCCTATCATGTGACTTCTTCACATAACGAAGGAGCGACACAACCGCCGCTGGTGTTACACCCGGAATACGCGAAGCAGCACCCAATGTTTCCGGCTGCGCAAGCTCTAATTTGCTACGCACCTCATTAGACAATGATCCAACTTGTGAATAATCAAGGTTTTTAGGAATTTTTAAAGCCTCATCTTTTCGAAATGCAGCAATATCCGCTTCATGACGCTCCATATAATTCGCATATAAAGCATCACATTCAATTTGCTCCCGAATGTCAGCATCAATATCAGCAAGTTCCGACCAAACATTCTGTACATCACTCCAGGCAATATTAGGATAAGCCAGCAAATCAGAAACACTGCGCCTTACACCGTCTTTTTTGATATCAAGACCATGCGCCTCTAACGCATTCGGCGTTGCAGAAAGACCAGCAACCAATTGACGCGCCTCTTCTAACTTGGAAGCTTTCTCCCTCCATGCCACCTTTCGCTCCTCACCGACACAACCAACAGTAATTCCTTTATCTGTTAAGCGTTGATCAGCATTATCTGCACGTAAACGCAGCCGATATTCCGCACGACTTGTAAACATGCGATAAGGTTCCGGCGCACCGCGGGTAATCAAATCATCAATCAAAACCCCTATATATGCTTCTGCACGATCCAGCGTAAATGTTTCACGTGAAACAATTCGATTCGCTCCGTTTCCTTTATCATCGCTCTTCACATGCAAAGCAGCATTAATACCTGCCATCAAACCTTGCGCCGCAGCCTCTTCATAACCTGTAGTCCCATTAATCTGACCCGCCAAATACAAGCCCTCAACACGCTTACTTTCAAGCGTATATTTCAGATCACGCGGATCACAATAATCATATTCAATCGCATAACCCCACTCAAAAACTTCTACATTTTCGAGACCTTTGATACTACGAATATACTCCTCCTGAACCTCAACAGGCAAAGATGTAGAAATCCCATTCGGATAAACCGTATGGTCATCAAGCCCTTCCGGCTCTAAAAAGACCTGATGCCTCGGCTTATCAGCAAAACGGTGAATCTTATCCTCAATAGACGGACAATAACGGGGACCAGTCCCTTCTATACGTCCGGAATACATCGCAGAGCGATGAAGATTATCTGCAATAATCTGATGCGTCTCTTCATTGGTGTAAGTAATGTGACAATCAATCTGTTGAACTAAAATTTTATCCGTCAAATAAGAAAACGGCACTGGATTTTCATCCGCGGCTTGCGCCTCTAAGATACCCCAATTAATCGTCCGTCCATCAAGCCGCGCAGGCGTTCCCGTTTTTAACCGTCCTAATGGAAACTCAAGCCTCTCCATCGTCTCAGCCAAACCAATAGAAGGTTTTTCAACACCACCCTCTTCTTTTACACGCCCAGCCGGGATTGTCTCTTCACCACGATGAATAAGACCACGTAAAAAAGTTCCCGTTGTCAAAACAATAGCTTTTGCTATGAGAATATCACCACCCTCAAGGCGCAAACCTTCAATTTGATTATGAGCATTTAATATAAAATCATCCGCCCCACCTTCAATCAGATTAAGATTAGGGTAATCTTTTAAAATTGCCTGCATCGCCTCACGATATAATTTCCGATCAGCCTGTGTCCTCGGACCACGCACCGCCGGCCCCTTAGAAGCATTGAGCATACGAAATTGAATACCTGCCTGATCCGTCACACGCCCCATCAACCCATCAAGCGCATCAATTTCCCGAACGAGATGCCCTTTACCCAAACCACCAATCGCAGGATTACAGGACATAACACCAATTTTAGAGAGATCATGCGTTAATAATGCCGTATGAGCACCCATACGCGCAGCGGCAGCGGCAGCTTCACAACCCGCATGCCCGCCACCAACAACAATCACGTCAAAACTGGTTTTATCCATATTTGTCATGCGTGACTTATACAGAGTTTATTCAAAAATTTCCAGATTATTTTGAAACGCTATGATCTCATTTTCCTATGCAAAAATCGTTAAAAACAACATCAAGCAAATCTTCGACATCTACGCGCCCTGTAATACGCCCCAAATCCCTGATCGCTAGACGCAAATCCTCTGCAACCAACTCTGGCAAATTCTGCAATAAGGCACGTTCTAAACTCCGGCTAGTCGCATTCAAAGCAATACGATGCCGCTCTCGTGTCAACGCAGGCGTTTCTTGCAGTCCAATTAATTCTTCTATCCGCTGTATTAACATTTGAGCCAGCTCTCCCAATCCATCCCCATTTCTCACAGAAATCTCTAGAGCTTTCTGTAGTTGAAATTTTGTATGTTTTTCATCAGATTTATTCACAAGCAGCAACGATTGATCGTCAATCAAATTCAGCGTACCAGCATCCGGTGCTTCCTGGCTTCCATCAAACATCAAAATTTTAATATCCGCATTATCCGCCAATAAAAGAGCCCGCCGAATTCCTTCACTCTCAATTTGATCCTGTGCCTCTTCGCCTAATTGTTCAGGACGCAACCCAGCCGTATCGGATAAAATCACTGGATACCCTCCAAGATCTAAATGCACATCAATCACATCCCGCGTTGTCCCAGCCATATCGGATACAATCGCCGCATCGCGCCGGGCCAAAGCATTCAACAATGATGATTTTCCGGCATTCGGAGCGCCAATAATTGCAATTTTAATACCATCACGAAGACGCTCACCGCGCCGATTATCATTCAAATGAGCGTCAATTTCTGACTTTAGCACCTTAAGCTTTGGTAACAAATCCGGCAAAATACCATCCGGCATATCCTCATCAGGAAATTCAATATCCGCCTCCAAATGCGCCAGCATCCTTTTTAAATGATCTGCCCATCCCTCATAAAGCTGATAAAGCGCACCACCCATCTGCGAAAGAGCCTGTGCTTTCTGCGCCTGCGTCTCCGCATCAATCAAATCTGCAACCGCCTCTGCCTCGGTTAAATCCATCTTACCGTTTTCAAAGGCACGCCGTGTAAACTCTCCTGGCTCAGCCATCCGATGCCCATCACATCTTCGCAAATAAGAAAGCATCGCATCAATGACAGCACGACCGCCATGAAGATGATACTCGACGACGTCCTGACCCGTATAGCTAGCCGGGGCAGCAAAATAAAGCACAAGGGCTTTATCAATTGTTTCACGTGAAACAGGATCCCGCAAATGACACAAAATCGTCATACGAGGCTCTATTTGAGCCGAAGACAAAGCCCTAAAACTCGCCAAAGCACCGGAACCAGAAACACGCAAAACAGCAACGCCCGAACGCCCTGGCGCACTGGCTAGCGCAAAAATTGTATCATCATAAGGCATTATTTTTTATCAGAATGAGCATCTTTAGGCTTGGCAGCCTTTGTAGCATTACCTGTATTTTTATCAGAAGGCATCCCCATCTGCGACCAGAACATTTTCTGCATCTCGCCCCAACCTTGGATCGTTGCGGGCAACCATGTTTGAACAATCTTCTCCGGATCCATCGATTTAAGATTTTCCAGCATTTTATCCTCCAGCTCCTTCATCATCCGCTCCTGTAGGGGAGCCACATCAGGAAGGCCAAAAAACGCCCGTGCTTCTGCCGGTGTACACTCAATATCAAAATTTACTTTCATTCTTCTTTTCCTCAACACTATAAATTGCTAACCTCCGTTATAGTTTTATCAGGAGTGCAAAACAATGACCAATATCACAACCAAAGAGATTAAAATTCCAGCCTTTGACCAAGGCGCATTTAAAGCCTTCGTCGCAATGCCAGAAGAAACAGATAAAAATAACCTCAAACCCGGCCTTATCGTTATTCAGGAAATATTTGGTATCAATGCAGAAATGCGCGAAAAATGTGAAGAATTTGCAAAACAGGGCTATATCGCTATCTGTCCTGATCTTTTCTGGCGCATTGAACCTGATATTGAGCTCGTTGATAGTGATGAACAACAACTTGCACGTGCATTCGAACTTTATCAAACATTTGATTTTGAACTAGGCATGAAAGATCTTGAAACAACCTTAGGATATACCCGCAATTGGAACATTTGTAACAATCATGTTGGTGCAATAGGCTATTGTCTTGGCGGACATTTAAGCTATCGTCTCGCTGCACGTACTGATTTAAATGCCGCGATTAGTTACTACGGCGTTCAAATAGAAGAACATCTCAATGAAATCGAAAATATAAAAGAGCCGATGCTACTGCACATAGCAGGGGAAGATGAATTCGTCAATAAAGAGGCTCAAGGCAAAATCCTGGAAGCAACGCAAAAAACATCAAATATAACAACACATATCTATAAAGGTCAGAATCATGCTTTCGCGAGAGGCCAAGGCATGCATTACGATGAAGACGCTGCATTCTTGGCGAATAAAAGAACAGCTGAGTTTTTACAATCACATCTTGCTTAAAAAATAAAATGGCCGTCTCAGGAACACCGTGAGGTTTCATGAGACAGCCAATGACGCGAGGGACATCGTATATAAAGCAGCCTTTACCGTATCTAATTAGTATTATTTATAATACGCAAGGCTTGCTGCTTCTGGCAATGATAGTAATCACAAACTGCAAACGCAGATTGCTTACCATTACGCAAAATATAAGAGCTACCTTGATTAGCATTTGCATTGACCTTTAAAGCAAAGGGATTGCCTGGTGGCGTTAGGGCATATCGCACACCAAAGAGGAGGCCAACAGCAACAATAGGAGCGGCTGCTTTGCCAGCCGAGCGCTGGTTTCGTACAGTGACAGATTGTGAGGGGATCTTATGAGTGGTTTTGAGCAGAGGAAGGCAAGAATCTGTCATAGCCGAGGAGGGTTGATACTGTAAAGCAGGCATATATGCCACACTTTCATTTTTTGCATAGGGATTATCCTGATATTTACTATGAAAAGAAAAAGCAAAGGACGAACCCGTAGACACAACAACAATAAAAGTAAATGCAATGGTAGAGCTTTTAAAAGCTTTGATAGTTTGTTCACACAATTGAAAGCGTTTACGCATTAACCATACCTATAATACATTTAACTCTTAATGTTTAATAAACACTGCTTAGGAGAAAAATAAATAAATTTACATAACAATGCCTATATCTTCATCACATCACAAGAATCGGGATAATAGCAAGATTTATCGTTTCAAATTCGTTTTGATTTTTGAAAAAATTTTCATGATATTTCAATAGATTATAAATAAAATTTATTTTTATTGCGCGACATAAATGACAAAAAATGATCTGAAAAATTTTTGACTTTCAATAAAAACAACCTAACTAATTATAAGTTGAACAGGATGAATGGAGACATACATGAAAATAAATGATATCCCTGAATTTAAAGATAAATCCGAGATTCTGACATTTCCGCATGATACAAACATCAATGATGTTATTGCCGGAATGTCGGAAAAAAACTATGGCGCTGCAGTTATAACAGATGACAATAAAATAGCAGGCATCTTCACTGAAAGAGACGTTTTAAGAAAAGTCGCAGGAAAAGGCTTTAATTTTAAAAAGAAAAAAGTCTCTGAATTCATGACCACAAATGTACAAACTGCAACTGCGGAAGATCGCGTATATGATTGCCTCAAAAGAATGAGTGACGGTCGTTTTCGTCATCTTCCTGTTGTAGATGAAGAAGGCAATTTAAAGGGCATGCTCAGCCAAGGGGATTTTGTTGCTTTTACCATGGGCGATATTATTGCACGCCTGGGAACGACAACTAAAGCAGAAATATCCGCAGGACGCTCAACACCGGTAGCAATCGCGGCCTCGATTGTGCTTTACGCCGTCGGCCTGATAGCTCTAGTCAATATTTTCACTTAAAGCGATAACAGGGCTACTAAACCTTCCAATCCTCAAAAGCCATGCCGGAAATCTCTCTAAAAAGATTGGCATCGGCTCTAAGGGAAGATTTCATAGCATCAATAACATCGGATGAAAACGCAGGCGTAATTTCGCTAGGCTTAATACGCCCCGGCAAGCAAGCTTTGATCTTATCCGCCAAAGAACGCGGCATCATAGCACGCATTTTTGTTCCAAAAGCAGTCCCGCGTAACTTTAAGTACCATAGCGGCATCCTCCCCAAATCCTCGGCGCTGTTTTTTTGTTCAAGGTCAAAATGCTCTGGACAATCATCTAGTCCTACAAAATCGCAAAGACCCCTCAAAACATCCTGAGGAGAATCACATAAAGCGCTAAAATCGATGATATGAATAGCATCCCGCCCAAAAATTTTAACCCACGGTTCCAACTGCCAGGCATAACGACTTGTCGCCAAAATATGCTGACCTTTATCTGATTGCATAAAATCGGATGGCGCAGGCATATCAACGCCATAATGATATGAGAATTTATAATGGGAAAGCGCACGGTCTAAAGGATCACGGGCAATAAAAATAATACGTACATGCGAGTTAGCTTCATATACGCGCTCCGGAACCCCTTTAAAAATATCACGCTTTGTATAATTGGGTGATATATCACCACATAGATTATTCTCCACATCAGAAAATTGGCTTTTATACCAATCATATCCATAGTCAAAATTTTGCTCTGCGATATAAAAGTCTGTCTCTTTCATATGCGCCACAGTAATGCCTTGAATATTAGACAGCATGTCATAAAGGCTAGTCGTCCCAGCACGCATAGCACCGATAATAAGAAAGTCAGGCAAAAGCTTTTCTTGTTTTGAAGAATGCATAAAAGTAATTTACTGATTCATCCCGTTAAAGAATTCATCATTATTTTTAGTTTCTTTCATCTTACCAAGCAAAAACTCAACAGCATCAACAGTGCCCATAGGGTTGAGAATACGTCGTAAAACCCACATTTTCTGCAATGTGTCTTTATCAACCAAAAGCTCTTCTTTGCGAGTTCCTGATTTTTGAATATCAATCGCCGGGAAGACGCGTTTATCGGAAATTTTACGATCCAGCACAATCTCAGAATTACCAGTCCCTTTAAATTCTTCGAAAATCACCTCATCCATACGCGATCCAGTATCGATCAAAGCCGTTGCAATGATTGTCAAAGATCCACCTTGCTCGACATTCCGCGCCGCGCCAAAGAAACGCTTGGGGCGTTGAAGCGCATTAGCATCCACACCGCCCGTCAAAACCTTACCCGAAGATGGAACAACCGTGTTATAAGCCCGCGCCAGACGCGTAATAGAATCCAGTAAAATGACAACATCGCGGCGCTGCTCAACCAAACGCTTTGCTTTCTCCATCACCATTTCAGCAACCTGTACATGGCGCGATGCCGGCTCATCAAATGTAGAGGATACAACTTCACCACGCACAGAACGCGCCATATCGGTCACTTCCTCGGGACGCTCATCAATCAGCAACACAATCAAATAAGCATCAGGATGGTTCGCCGTGATCGATTTCGCCACTTCTTGTAGCATCACGGTCTTACCCGTACGCGGCGGCGCAACAATCAAAGCACGTTGCCCAAAACCAATCGGCGATGTCAATTCAATCACACGCTGAACATTATTTTTTACCGTTGGATCTTCAATTTCCAGCTTAATCTTGCGTTCCGGATAAAGCGGTGTCAAATTATCAAAATTAATCCGATGACGAATTTTATCCGGCGTCTCATTATTGATCAATCCGACATGAAGCAACGCAAAATAACGCTCGGAATCTTTAGGCGCACGAATTTGCCCTTCAACAATATCTCCTGTACGAAGGCCAAAACGCCGCACTTGTGATGGCGAAACGTAAATATCATCCGGTCCCGGCAAATAATTTTCTTCCGCGGACCGCAAAAAGCCAAACCCATCTTGCAAAACCTCCAAAACACCAGTGCCTGAAATCGGGACATTTTGATCAGCAAGCTGTTTTAAAATCGCAAACATCATATCCTGCTTGCGCATTGTGCTGCAATTTTCAACGTCCAACTCTTCTGCAAAAGCCAAAAGCTCTGATGGTGAACGGGATTTAAGTTCCTGCAAATTCATAATAATTCTCGTAAAAAGTGAGTGAGGGAAGTATGATTGACGGTTGAAAAACCAAAAAGATTCTTATTCTATAGTAATAGGTTAAAGTTAATTTACATTGAAGTTACTGTCATATCAAATCCAGGATCGCTCGGCCTAAAGCCTTTATGTCCTTTTCCAACAAACTCGCCTAACAAGGGCTGAAACGATCCAAAATGCAAAGGGTTTGACTAGAAGACAAAACCATATATCCAGAATTACACCATGAAGTCAAGCACTATTAGGAATAAGACGATAAAGTCATTATAAAAAATAAATTATACTAATATTATACATTTAAAAACCATATATAACACGTTCTTAAGTATTTAATTTGCGTTATGTGAATTTTTATGCTATAGTTTGATTTATTATTAAAAAATAAGAAGGACTGCATGTAATGACGACTGCTCTACAAAATTTGTTTAATGCTGCGCCACTGACACAATTAATGACTACAACAGTTCATCCAGATGAGGTAAGTAAACTAAAAAGAAATTTTGGACAGTTAAAGCGAGAATTGAAAAAATTAAGCACTGTTATTGCAGAAGACCTAAAACCGCTAACAGATCTTTTAGGAACAAAACTTGACCCTAAACTCGGACAAGTAATAGCAAAAAACCGTAACTTTAACATAGATTATATACTTGGTTGTGCTCAGATCGACAAGGAAAATAAAATCATACAAAAACCTATTAAAGCACTTCAATTCTCATTTAATTGTTTAAAACTTGATGAACACAACATGATTATCGGACCAGAAGGCGTCACAAAAGATTTTGAAGAAAAGTTACTGGAATATAGAATTAGTGCTCTTGATGCAACGATTTACGATATAGAAAACAGTGAGAATACAATTGCTAAACAAGGCCACTTTTCAACTACTGCTATTGATACAAGTAAATTAAATGCAGTTCTATCTCGTTTAAAAGAAAAACTCGAAGATTTAGAAGAACAAAAGAACAAACCCTCAAAACCAAAGGTTGAAGAAGTTGTTCTTATACCTGTTTAATATAAACATACAGCAACAAAAATAACCCCACTAAATTTTTCCTTAAAATGGCTGCACAACAGCCAGAATAACAATACCAATCATCAGAACCGTTGGCACTTCATTCAATATACGAAAAAATTTCGCATCCTTATCATTTTTATCATCGGCAAATAAACGCACATATTTCGTCAAAACTCCATGTGCCGCCGACATCAAAACAACGAGCAATAATTTCGCATGCATCCATCCTTGCCCCTCCAACATCCCCGGATTGGCATAGAGCATACCAAGCCCCAAAACCCACGAGACTATCATCGCCGGATTCATAATAAATTTAAGAAGACGCTGCTCCATCACTTTAAATGTCCCGGATTGCCGCGATCCTTTTTGCACTTCAGCATGATAAACGAATAATCGCGGTAAATAGAGCATACCCGCCATCCAGCTGATAACAGCAATAATGTGCAAAGCCCTGAGCCATTCATAATTGATTAGTAAAAAATCCTGCATTTAAGATCCGTATATCATTTTTGTCATTCCGGCACTCGCAAATTCGGGTGGTGGAAATAATTTATTATACATATAAAGTTTAAGATTGCTTCGTCGCATTTGCTCCTCGCAATGACAAGCTAATTATGCCGCCTTTTTAACCGGCGGATAATCAGCAAGCCCTTCCATCCGCATACAACATTCGCCAAATTGCGAAGGACAAGGACATTCAAACCCTTCTGCCTCGGTTTTCTCCCGCTTTAAATGCTCAAAAACCAAATCAGACAAGCCGGCAATAAAAGCTTCATGCGTTCCAACTGTCTGTGCACGATAATAACCGTGCAAGCCCATCTCTTCGGCCTCCTCCTTATACTCAATATCCAGCTCAACAAGCGTTTCAACATGCTCTTGTGTGAAAGCATGCGGGTAAATCACTACGGCTTTTTTATCATCTGCGGCTTTTTGTAAAGCCTCTTCGGTGGATGGACCAATCCATTTTTTTGGCCCAACCCGCGATTGATAGCAGTTTTGGTAATCAAGGTCTTTAACATCCAATTCTTTTACAATCGCTTCAGTTGTCTGCTCACATTGCCATTGATAAGGATCACCATCCTTAATCACACTTTCCGGCAATCCATGCGCAGAAAACAAAATACGCGGCGCTTCATAGCCATCTTGAATCGCCCGCTCATATTCAACCTTGATATTCTCTGCCGAAGCTTTCACGAACCCCGCATTTTCGTGATAACAGCACACCATGGATGTCGGTAAATCCATTCCCGCTTGATACATTGCCTTATTCCATTGCTGCAAGGATGACCATGTAGTCGTAGTCGAAAATTGCGGATATAGGGGCAAAATAACAATACGATCAGCGCCCCAATCACGCACTTCGCGTACCACTTGCGGTGACATTGGATGCCAGTAACGCATACAGACAAAAGTTTTAAATTCCACCCCTTCTTTTGTTCCACGTGAATCTTTTTTCAAAAGCTTTTGGAGCGCTTTTGATTGTGCATTGGTATTCTCCAAAAGCGGCGATTTATCACCAAGCTCGCCATAACTTTCTCCCGCCTCACGCTTTGAGCGCCGCTTTGCAATAAAAGCCGCCAGCATGCAACGAAACGGAATAGGTATGCGGATAATATTTTTATCCATGAAGAAGTTCATCAAGAAAGGCTGGATCGCATTTTTACTATCTGGACCACCAAGATTGAATAAAACAACCGCGACTTTTTCCTTATTTTTAGCCATCCCTTAAAATCCTAACCATCTGCTCAACATGTTCAATCGGTGTTTCTTTGTGAATACCATGTCCAAGATTGAATATATGCGCCCCACCCGAAAAGTCCCGCATAATTTTTCGCACCGCCTTTTCAAGCCCTTCTCCACCTGCCAGCAAACGCATCGGATCAAGACAACCTTGCACAGGCATTATATTCTGTAAATTATTGGATGCCCAGATAGGACAAGTCAAACTATCCAAAGCTATCGCTGTAATACCTGTTTGCTGCGCATAATACGGCAAATGAATAGAACCACCGCGCGGAAAACCGATAATTGGAATATCAGGATGAACAGCCCTCACTTTTTGCACAAGCTTTTTAGTCGGTTCAATCACCCAATCCTGAAATCCTTTTGGATCAAGCGCTCCCGCCCAGCTATCAAAAATTTGCAAAACTTCAGCCCCCGCATCAATTTGCGCAATCAAATACTGCGCTGTTGCATCAATAAGCTTATCAATCAATTGCCCAAATCGTACCAAGTCTCCATACGCTAAAGCTTTGACTTTTGCATAATCCTTACTGCCACGTCCTTCAACCATGTAAGTTGCAACCGTCCACGGCGCACCTGCAAATCCAATCAAGGTACAATCATCAAAACCTTCTTGACCAAGCTGAGAACGAATTTCAGCAACCGCATCAAAAACAGGTTGAACAATTTCAGAATTATATTCCAAATCCTCAATATCCAGATGCCCTAAAACAGGTCCTTCCCCTGCTTCAAATTTCAAATCCTGACCCAGCGCCATTGGCACCATCAAGATATCAGAAAATAAAATCGCAGCATCCATCCCAAACCGCCTAATTGGTTGAAGCGTAATCTCACAAGCAGCTTTGGGATCTAACGCCATCGCCAAAAAACCACCTTTTTCAGCGCGTAATTGGCGATATTCAGGCAAATAGCGACCTGCCTGGCGCATCATCCAAAAAGGTGGTTTTCCTAACTCTTCTCCAGCCAAACTTTTTAAAATCGGTTTTTTCATCATGCCGGAATACTAAATATATATTTATATTTTAAAAAGGTTTTTATTATTATTAGTCATGTGCAAAACGGGTATATATATGTTCCACATTTTTACGCACAAAATTGTAAAAACAAAAATCAGACTTTTATTAGGATTCGCTATGATTCCTCCAGATAAAGCATAAAGACCAAAATCCTGTTTTCCTCATGGGGAAGACTCCCAATCAAAAATCTTCATCAAATGGGCATAACTTCATCCCGGATTTATCTCATGATTCATTGCTAATTCACCCACAAACTTATGCGCAAGCTGTAAAGGCAATGCAAACTGTGTTATTTTGCCTATGAATATGTATCAAGATGCATTTACAAAACTTGAAAGTGATGAAGTCTCGTCAATATTAGAGACATATAACCCCATGTTTGATGGTTGTGTTTTCGAAGCCCGTGAAACTACAATCATGGCACAGGATATTTCATTCTATCCTGGTTGTAGATATTTGGACATCGCCGATTACTCATCTATACCCCCCATAAGGCGTCAAGTTATTGACGGTCCCGACTGTCGCGTTGTTTTAGATTGGAGCAACGCACCTATCTATCAGTTAAATCAGAGCATACCGATCCATCTGAATTCCAATACAGTCTATGATTATGTGCGTTTTTTCTTTGATCATGTTCGCGGTAAAAACGGACGGTTTTTTATTACTGAGAATATCGATGATATACGCTGGCATGAGGAACCGCCGCTTGCTGCTCGTAAGACTATTGGAGAAATGTTATCACCAATGATGATTATGAATTTCAAGCAAACTGGTAATTATGTTTTGGCAATGAATGTCATGTTTAAGGATTCACTTTTTGAGTGTCATGTCCATGTGGATTCAAAAGGACATATTAACTTGCAAAACGAAAAACTGCTAATTGAAGAAATGCCGGTTATAGACTGCAGTTTTGGCTGAATTGAATAACCAAAACTACAAACTTTCAAAAATCATCTACCATACGTAAGGTATGACACGCCATTTTGTTTTTTCTGCATAAGCGGCATATTCTGGATCTTCTAATAGAAAACGTTCTTCTGCAAATATTCTTAACAACTTGAAAGTAAAGACCATTGCCACGATAGCAAAATTATAAAGATTTGCATTTTGCAGCAGAAAAGCAACCAATGTCATGAAATATCCTGAATAAAGCGGATGACGAATATATTTGTATAAACCATCGGTTTTGATACCACGATTTGCCGCCACTGCACCAAAGCTATTTGAAAGACTTAAAAGTCCTAAACCACTAATTATCATACCTAAAATTTGAAGGACAATAAGAAAATCCATGTCAGGAAGCATACTCACTTCCGCAGGGCGCATCAGAGTTGGTCCAAGCGTTCCACCCAAAGCGACGAACCAGTCATAAGGCGCAAATGAGACCTCTTTTGGTATATTTCTAATAAGTAAAAAGAAAACAATGATGAGTTCATATATGACATACAACAAAGCACTAATGTTATGTGTTGCCAAAAAATTCGTTGCAAAAACATAAATAAAATAACCATACCAGGCAATCAGAAAGGCTGTGCATCCCATCTCCCAAAGAATGTATAGAAATCTTTCTTTTTTTGAAAGCGAATCAGATCGCAGCTTAAACTTCATAACTTCTACATTCCTTATTTAAAAAACACTCAACTTAGTATGATTGAAATACAAAAACTTGATATTAAATTGTAAGTATATTCTATTTTTGTTCTAATAAAATCATCAAAAAATTCTAAATTAAGAGAATCTCTATGGCAAGTTCAAAAAAATCATATATATGTAATGCTTGCGGTGCAGTAAGTGCGCGTTGGTCAGGTAAGTGTGATGCTTGTGGAGAGTGGAATTCTATTACTGAGCAGGTCGTTGCGGCAAGTGTGCCTAAAGGCATGAATGGTACTAAGAGAGGACAAAAGCTTACTTTTTCATCGCTTGGGGATAAAGAACGTAAAGAATATAAACGCTATCAAAGCGGAATTTCAGAATTTGATCGAGTGTTGGGCGGAGGTCTGGTTCCCGGCTCTGCAACACTGATTGGTGGAGATCCTGGAATCGGCAAATCAACGATCTTATTGCAAGCCATTTGTGCTCTGGCAAAATCCGGGGTGCATTGTCTTTACGTTTCCGGTGAGGAAGCCGTCGATCAAGTTCGCATGCGTGCACAACGTCTGGAATTAAGCGATGCACCTGTTTCGCTGGTTAGTGCAACAAGCGTAAGGGATATTCTGGCATCAGTTGATGATAACGGTAAAAATACTATTGAAGTTTTAGTAATTGATTCTATTCAAACCATGTTCGTTGATAATATTGAATCAGCACCAGGTACGGTCACGCAAGTGCGCACAAGCGCGCAGGAAATAACGCGGCATGCTAAAGCACGTAATATGGCTGTGATTTTTGTCGGCCATGTCACAAAAGACGGTCAAATAGCAGGACCCCGCGTTTTGGAACATTTGGTAGATAGTGTGCTTTATTTTGAAGGCGATCGTTCCCACCATTTTCGTATCTTACGCGGTGTTAAAAATCGTTTTGGCGCAACCGATGAGATTGGTGTCTTTGAAATGGCAACGCATGGTCTTGTGGAAGTTGAAAACCCGTCAGCTTTATTTTTATCACAACGCGCATCAGATGTAGCGGGAAGCGCTGTTTTAGCAGCGCTTGAAGGAACACGGCCTATGCTGGTGGAAGTACAGGCTTTGGTTGCACCAAGCGCCATGGCAAGTCCCAGGCGTTCTGTAATTGGCTGGGATCCAAATCGCCTTGCGATGATTGTTGCCGTTTTGGAAACACGGTGCGGCGTGCAGCTTTCCGGCTGTGATATTTTTTTGAATATTGCCGGTGGAATTAAGATTAATGAACCTGCTGCGGATTTAGCCGTTGCCGCTGCGCTCATGAGTGCGCTATCGGGAAATCCACTGCCAGCAGAAAGCGTATTTTTTGGTGAGGTTGGTTTGTCCGGGGAAGTGCGGCAAGTCGCGCAGGCTGATTTGCGCATCAAAGAAGCCAGCAAACTTGGCTTTAAAGAAGCGATTATTCCAAAAGCAAAAAAACCTATTGGTAAAGGTGCTGAAAAATCCGTTGCCTCCGGCTTTGCGCTTCAAGCAATTGAGCACGTGCAGGGACTAAATGATTTATTTGTAGTCGTTTCAGTTTAAAATCGGAAACCCAACGAAAGTCGTTCGGCTTTTTCAAAATGTGACGACAACGTATAGACAATACTTTGAGGAGTATTTTGAAAAAACGACGATTTG
>CAWUJS010000006.1:0-57096 GCA_963922705.1 uncultured Alphaproteobacteria bacterium
AAGACACAAGCTAGATTGTTAACGAGCTCTGTCATCCCCGCGAAAGCGGGGATCTCATCCTTAAATCGAGGAGATCCCGGCGTTCGCCGGGATGACGTGTGTGGGGTGACAAGAGAGGGAGTGAGATGACGATGGTTTTTACAAGCCATCAGTTCAAATGCAATCGCCATGGTTGATGCAATCTTGTTTCGTCTAAGAGATTGCCGCGTCAGCCTTCGGCTTCCTCGCAATGACAATCCCGTTTTATCCGTCATTGCGAGCGCCTGCGAAGCAATCTATTCATCGCTAAGGAGATTGCCGCGTCAGCCTTTGGCTTCCTCGCAATGACAAATCTCGAAGCGATACTTCTTCTTGCAATGCAACCGGCTTGGCCGCAGGGTCTTCATAAAATCAAAAAAACTGCCCAAAACGATTCCCCCACAATAAAAAATATGTGCACAACTTGCCTGCGACTCGGCAGGAAAATTGACGAATCCTTTATGCAAATGATACTTCTAAAAGAGTCAAGGCTTGTTCTTTAGCCTTATCTCGAGTCCCAAACGATTCGCATAAACAAGAAAAGTTTTACGATTCGATCCGTATTGTATTTGTTCAAAAGGGTTCAAAAGTTGGTGCATTATCCTGTCATGTTACCTGAGGTTTTGGAGTCTCTATCCCCTGTGGATGGAGGGATTTATGTTGATGGAACCTTCGGGGCAGGTGGCTATGCGAGGGCAATATTGGATGCGGCGGATTGCAGCGTGGTTGCCATTGACCGCGATCCTGATGCGCAAAAACGCGCCGATACTATTCAGAGTGCGCTGAAAAATGACCGCCTGATATTCCTGCGCGGCTGTTTTGGCGATGTGGAAACCCTCCTGCAAGAGGCGTGTATTGGCAAGATTGATGGCTTTGTCCTTGATCTCGGCGTGTCCTCCTTCCAGCTGGACGAGGCAGAGCGCGGCTTTTCCTTTCGTTATGATGCGCCGCTTGATATGCGCATGGATTCCCACGGCGGTCAAACGGCTGCGGATCTTGTGAATGCTATCGATGAAAAAGAGCTGGCTGACTTGATTTACCGCTATGGAGAGGAGCGAAAATCGCGCCAGATTGCAAGGCGCGTGGTTGAAATGCGCCGTGAAAAACCCATCGCCACAACATTTGATCTCGCGGAGATCGTGCGGGGTTGTGTTCCGAAATCGCGTGATAGTATTGACCCTGCCACCCGTACATTTCAGGCTTTGCGCATTGCGGTCAATGATGAGCTTGGCGAGCTGGAGCGCGCATTAGAAGCGGCAGAGGCGATCTTAAAGCCCGGTGGTAAGATGGTGGTCGTGTCTTTTCACTCCCTCGAAGATGGTATGGTTAAGCGCTTTTTCCGCGATAAATCGGGCGGGGCAGGGGTGTCGCGCTATCAGCCCGAGGAAAATACGCCTGTTACATTTGAATTACTCACCCGTAAAGCAATAAAGCCATCCTCCGAGGAGCTTGCCGAAAATTCCCGTTCTCGATCTGCGCGTCTGCGCGCTGCAAAATATCTGGGGGCGGCATGAAGAAATTTAGCCTGAAGAATTTTGTTATTTTTGCACTTGCCGGGCTGTCGGGGGCGGCGCTCTTGCATACATCGCAAAATGTGCAACATGCCGAGGAAGTTTTGGCGAAAATGCAAAGAGAGTTGGCGCATGAAGAAGAGGCTATGCGTGTTTTGCGTGCGGAATGGGCGTATTTAAACCGCCCGGAACGCCTTGAGAGACTAGCAGAGGAATTCCTGGAGCTTGTTCCGCCTGCGCCAGATAAAATGCCGGAGAATATGCGTGATGCCGCCTCATCACTGCAAGAGGGCATAATCAACGAAGAGCAAGCGCAGCCTGTTCGTTATCAGGAGGAGGCGCCATGATTTTTATGCGCCGTATCCGTCAAAACCCCTCTTATCTGAAAGGTGAAAAATCCTCGGCGCTGGAGCTTGCCCATGGTCGCCTTGTTTTAATGAGCGGTGTTTTCGGGCTGGTGTATTTATTGATTGCCTTAAGGGCGCTCGATCTTTCCGTCATTCAGGCGCAAAAAATTGACCCTGAATTGCGTCTTGCTGATCGTGTGGCTTCTGCCCCGGATTCCTATCCCGTCAATGGACAAACTGCAATGCGTGCCGATATTGTTGATCGCAATGGCGTGATGCTGGCCACGACCCTAAAAACAGCCTCATTATTCGCCGATACGCGCTTTATCGCGGAACCTGAACAAGCGGCAAAAGCGCTTAATAAAATCTTTCCGCATATGCCGTATGGCGATCTTTTACAAAAACTGCAAAGTGGAAAAAGCTTTGTCTGGCTCAAGCGCAACATTACCCCGGATGAGCAAAAGCGCATTCTTGAGATTGGCGAGCCGGGGTTAGCATTCGAGCAATCCACGCGCCGCTATTACCCGCAAGAATCCCTTGCCGGACATTTGCTTGGTTACACCAATGTTGATAGCAACGGGCTTTCCGGTGTTGAACGCAGCTTTGATGCGTATTTGGGACAAGGGAAAAAGCCGCTGCGCCTAAGTCTTGATATCCGTTTTCAGCATGCTTTGCGCCGCGAGATGCAAGCCGCCATGGATGAGTTTCGTGCCATCGGGGCGGCTGGCGTCATTATGGATGTCCGCAATGGCGAAATTCTCGCTGGTGTCTCGCTGCCTGATTTTAACCCGCATGATATGAATAATGCCGATAAGAATCAGAGCTTTTCCCGCTTAACGCAAGGCGCATACGAGCTTGGCTCGGTCTTTAAAATTTTTTCAACGGCGGCGTTTCTTGAAATCCGTAATATGCCAATGCACACAAAATTCGATGCCCGCGAGCCGATCAGAAAAGGGCGTTTTACGATCAATGACTTCCATGCGCAAAAACGGATTTTAACCATTCCCGAAGTCTTCATGCATTCATCCAATATCGGAACAGCGATGATGGCAGAAGCCATAGGCGGCGATGCTTTGCAGAAATTTTATTATGATCTTGGTGTCATGACGCCTATGGATTTTGAAATCAAGGAAGTCGCAAGGCCGCTTGTACCAAATCCATGGCGTGAAATTTCGACATTAACGGCCTCTTATGGGCATGGCGTTTCGACAACGCCTTTACAGCTTGCTGCCGGGGTGTCTTCTGTGGTGAATGGTGGCTATTTGGTGACGCCGCGCCTTGTGCTATCAGATGAGCCGCAAGATAACCCTGAAATTCGTATCCTAAGCGAAGAGACATCCCATAAAATGCGCCAGCTTTTGCGCATTGTCGTCAGCGAGGGTACAGGCTCCAAAGCAGCCGTCAAAGGCTATAAAGTCGGCGGCAAGACAGGTACAGCAGAAAAAATCGTGGGCGGTCGCTATGACAATGATAAAAAACTCTCATCTTTTGTCGGGATTTTTCCATCGGATGCGCCTAAATATGCGGTTTATATCATGGTGGATGAACCCAAAGGCCATAAAGGCACATGGGGATATGCAACCGGCGGCTGGGTGGCTGCGCCTGCTGTGGCGCGTATAATCGCCTCCATTGCCGCGATAGAGGGTTTAATGCCTTCCACAGAAAACGCAAACCCTTTTGGTTCGGCCTTGAAGCAATATATTGCGGCGGAGGCGGTGCCATGATTGATATCTCAGAGATAAAAGGCATAACTCAAGATAGCCGCGCCGTTGAGCCGGGCTTTCTTTTTGCGGCCTTTAAAGGTGAGAAAAGTGATGGCCGTGATTTTATCCCGCAAGCGATTGCAAATGGCGCATCGCATATACTCGCCGATACGTCATTGCGAGCATCAGCGAAGCAATCTGGTGACAGTGTTCACTATATCTTCGATGAAAACCCCCGCAAAACATTCGCCCATTTGGTTGCCCAATTCTACCCGAAGCAGCCCGCTAACATTGCGGCAGTCACGGGCACAAATGGCAAAACATCTGTCGTGCATTTTGTTGAACAAATCTGGCATGTTTTGGGCTTTAAGGCCGTATCATTGGGCACGTTATCGGGTGGTATGACAACATCCGACCCGCTCACCTTGCATCAAAATTTAACACAGCTAAAGGATGAGGGCATCACGCATCTTGCGATGGAAGCTTCCTCGCACGGTCTTCATCAATATCGCCTTGATGGCGCTAATATAAAAGCGGCAGGTTTTACAAATCTCTCCCGCGATCATCTCGATTATCACACTGATATGGATGATTATCTCGCCGCTAAAACCCGCCTTTTTACAGAGCTTTTAGAGCCGTCAGGGATTGCAATTTTGAATGCGGATATCCCCGAATTTGAGACATTAAAAGCGCAAATCAAAACAAAAATATGGACATATGGGCGCAAAGGGAATGCGTTTCAGATCATCTCTATTACCCCAATGCCGCAAGGACAAGAATGTGAGCTTAAAATACTAAACGAGACGCACCGTATTTATTTAAATTTAGTCGGGGAATTTCAAACCTATAACGCATTATGTGCGCTTGCGCTTGTTTTATCTGATCAAACGATTGATAAGGAAAAAGCAATCAGGGCGCTTGAGAGCTTAAAAGGCGCACCGGGGCGCTTGCAATATGTTCAAGACCATCCATCCGGCGCCGCGATTTATGTTGATTATGCGCACACGCCCGATGCGCTGGAGCATGTGCTCAAAGCATTACGCCCCCACACTGAAAACAGGCTTATTTGCCTGTTTGGCTGTGGCGGTGATCGCGACAAGGGAAAGCGTTCCGAAATGGGGCGTATCGTAAATAATCTTGCAGATGCGCTAGTCATCACGGACGATAATCCGCGTAGCGAAAACCCGGCCTCTATACGCGCTGAAATTCTATCAGGCGCACCATCCGCAACCGAGATCCCCGATCGCCGGGAAGCCATCCACCAAACCATCAAAACGCTTAAAACGGGCGATGTGCTTGTCATCGCAGGGAAAGGCCATGAGCAAGGGCAAATTTTTGCTGATCGCACAGACCCTTTTAACGATGTCACCGAAGCCCAAACCGCTATTCAAAATTTACAAAAAGGAGCAAGACATGAACATTAATAACAGGACCTTATGGTCATCCTTAAAGGTCAGGGGAGCAACGGTCAGCGTTAAGCGTCCCCCGCGTGCACCATATACGGTTTTAAAAGTTGCAAGCCTTATCGATACAGGGCGTAGCAGCCAGACTGTTGTCCTCGAAAATGCTTTTCCGGGTTTGCAGGAAAATGACTACGACCTTAGAAAAATTGCGGACAAGCTGCGCAATAATCAAATGACTATTCCTCCCAAAATTGCCAATTTGAATTGCGTGTTTACAGGCAGAAGACCACGTTTGGTGAATGACGCACAAATGGCGCTCAAAGAAATGGCGGGGCATAACAAATTAATCCCCGTCATACCGGAAATTATCGCACCCGGTGATTATGTGATCTTTCGTCATTTGACGAATCGTGGTTGTTTTAAACTATCCGGCATGATGCGCGCTATATCGCCTGTCAGGAAAAAGAAAACCGAGAACATATAGGACATCAATGCTCTATCATCTACTCACGCCATTAGGTAATGATTTCATTATTTTTAACCTGTTTAATTACCTTACATTTCGAACAGGTGGAGCCATCATGACAGCCGCCATTATCGGGTTTGTCATTGGCCCAAAAATTATTACATGGCTCAAAAACAAGCAAGGCGAAGGTCAGCCATTACGCGATATTGGCCCGGATCATGCTCATAAACACGGTACACCAACCATGGGCGGGTTGATGATTTTGATCTCGGCAAGTATTGCCACGCTTTTATGGTCGGATTTATCCAATCATTATGTCTGGATGATTATGCTGGTTTTTATTGGCTTTGGCCTAATTGGTTTTGCGGATGATTATAAAAAGCTTACCAAACGCTCCCATGAAGGCGTATCCGGCAAGGTCAGGTTAGCACTCGAAGCGCTTATCGCTCTTGCTGCATTTGGGATTATATCACAAATGAATGATTGGTCATTTACATCCGGGCTTGCCATTCCATTTGTCAAAGACTTTCTCATTCCGCTTGGATTACTCATTATTCCTTTTTCCATTTTAGTGATTGTCGGATCATCCAATGCAGTTAACTTGACCGATGGTCTGGACGGGCTTGCGATCGTTCCGGTGATGATCGCAGCGGCATGTTTTGGCGTGATTAGCTATCTTGTCGGGAATGTAAAATTCGCCGAATATCTCCAAATTCATTATGTTTTCGGAACAGGAGAGCTTGCAATATTCTGCGGCGCGATTATCGGCGCTGGTATGGGGTTTTTATGGCATAACGCCCCCCCCGCAGCCGTCTTTATGGGCGATACAGGATCGCTTTCACTGGGAGCATCTTTGGGCGCAATGGCGGTTGCAACAAAGCATGAAATCGTGCTTGCCATTATTGGCGGCCTATTTGTCCTTGAAACGCTTTCAGTTATAATACAAGTCGCATCGTTCAAATTAACGGGCAAGCGTGTTTTCGCGATGGCTCCGCTGCATCATCATTTTGAGAAAAAAGGCTGGTCAGAGCCGCAAATCGTCATTCGTTTCTGGATCATCGCGGTAATGCTCGCGCTTGTTGGTATGGCTACATTAAAGTTAAGATAACATGATCGACCTCACTGCTTTTAAAGACTCGCTAAACGGCAAACCGGTTGCTTTATTCGGGCTTGGGGTTTCGGGTATTGCAACGCTGGAAGCGCTCATAAAAAACGATATCACCGTTTTCGCCTATGATGACCATGATACCATGCATCAAAAAGCCGTTGATATGGGTGCAAAATTAACGCCCCTAAACGTATCGAATTTAGAAGGCTGCGCTTGCCTCATTCTCGCCCCCGGCGTTCCGCTAACCCATCCAGAGCCTCATAATGTCGTCAAAGCCGCCCATGCAGCAGGGATTGAAATTATCGGTGATATCGAAATTCTGCATCGCACCAGACACGGGCATAAAACCATCGGCATTACGGGGACAAACGGGAAATCAACAACAACAGCGCTCCTAACCCATGTGCTCAATGCTTGCGGCAAAAATGCTATGATGGGCGGGAATATCGGCGTGCCAGTCTTAAAACTTAATCCCTCCCAAAAAGATACGATTTTTATCCTCGAAATGTCCTCTTATCAAATTGATCTCTGCCCGACATTCTATCCCGATATCGGTGTGCTGCTGAATATAACGCCCGACCACATAGACCGTCATGGCAGTTTCGAGAATTACGCAGCGATCAAACACCGTATGATGAAAGGGACAAAACATCAAATTTATGCTGAACAATTGGATGAAACCAGACTTACCGGGCATAAATTTCCCATGCTCCCCGGTGATCATAATCAGCAAAATATCCTTTCTGTTCTGGCTGTTTGTGATCTCTTGTCAATCGATCAGGACAAGGCCATTAAAGCCGTTAAAACCTTCCCCGGTCTTGCTCACCGTCAATATCTGGTGCGCTCAATCGGCAATGTGCAATATATTAATGACAGCAAAGCCACCAATGCCGAAGCAGCGTCCAAAGCCCTCGCATCGCATGAGAACATATTCTGGATCGTCGGCGGGCAGTCAAAGGAGGGCGGACTCGCCGGATTGGAATACTATGTATCCAAAATAGAGCATGCTTATCTTATTGGTGAGGCATCCGAAGAATTCCAACACTGGATGGATGAACACCAAATACCCGCAACGCAATGCAAAACATTGGATAAAGCAACCAAAGCGGCCCACGCAGCAGCACAAAATCAGAAAACCCCCGCAACGGTTTTGCTGTCCCCCGCCTGCGCCTCATGGGATCAATTCAAATCCTTTGAGCATCGCGGCAATGCGTTTATAAAAATTGTGGAGGGTTTGTAAAGGAATGCCAATTTTTATTTTCATCCTCGTCATATGCATTCCTCACAATGACAGAGAAAGGCGTATAAATTGACTCTCTTATCCAGAACAGACAGATCCATGTTCGGACAATGGTGGTGGACGGTAGACCGCACCATGCTTGCTGCCTTTGTTGTGCTGATTGTCTTTGGCATTCTGATGGTCACAACCGCCAGCCCGCCTATTGCAGAGAATTTAGGGCTGGGCTATTACCATTTCCTCAAACGCCATATCATCATGCTCTTCCCCGCGGCCTTTATGCTATTTGCCGTCTCATTCTTAAGGCCACGGGAAATCTGGCGCCTCGGTAGCATTCTCTTTGTCGGCTGCATAGCCGCTCTTATTTTGGTGCTGTTTACCGGCATGGAAATCAAAGGTGCGCAGCGTTGGCTGCATATTGCCGGATTTTCCCTCCAACCCAGTGAGTTCATGAAGCCCGCTTTTGCCATTGTCTCCGCATGGCTAATGGCAAAGCAAAAGGATAATCCCGCTTTTCGCGGTAACGCAGCCGCCGCGGTGCTTTACTTTGTCACCATAAGCCTTTTGCTCTTGCAACCTGATTTAGGCATGACAGTCATTGTCACCTTTATTCTCGCAACTCAGATTTTTCTTGCCGGGTTTCCATTTCGCTTTTTGATCCTGTTTGGCTTTGCTGGCATTGCCGGGCTATTTGGTGCTTATTTCGCTCTCCCGCATGTCAAAAGCCGTATTGATCGGTTTTTAGACCCGGAAAGCGGCGATAATTTTCAGGTCGATAAATCTATCGAAGCCTTTCAAAATGGTGGATTCTTGGGAACCGGGCCGGGGCAGGGGACAGTCAAGCTTAGCCTTCCCGACGCCCATGCAGACTTTATCTTTTCCGTTGCCGGTGAAGAGCTGGGGCTGTTTTTCATACTCATTATCATTGCCCTTTTTGCATTTGTGATGCTGCGCGGCCTCGGGCGTTTATCGCAAAGCGAGGATATGTTTAGCGTTCTTGCCGCTGGTGGTTTGCTGACCATGTTCGGCCTCCAGGCTATCGTCCATATGGGTTCGGCGCTTCATCTTTTGCCCGCCAAGGGGATGACATTGCCATTCATTAGCTATGGCGGCTCCTCAATCCTGTCCATGGGGCTGTCTATGGGAATTGTCCTTGCACTCACACGCAGAACACGAAAATCCGGTATCTCCCGCGGGGGATTGTCTTTGTAAGAGAAGCCGATTACGATTGACAAAAATTTTACATAGGACTATAACATTTCTATGATTTACGCTCTATTCCCGATGATTGCCGCAATGTGTTACGGGCTTGCCTTTGCGATGACAGAAAAGGCGCTCAAAATCACAAATGTAGTGACCTATATGGCAGTCAATTCAGCCTCCAGTTTTTTAATTGTGGCATATTTACTGTGGATAAAGGGCGAATCTTTAAAATTCGATTTTATACATGATCAAAAGGATTTAGTTCTCATTATTATCGCAGCTACAATTCCAACCCTGGGCTGGACGTTCACATTATTTGCAGTGAAAAACACGTCCGCTCTTTATGCAAGCTTTGCTGAAATTTCATATCCGCTTTTTACGGTGATTTTCCTGTTTATCTTTTTTGGCCTTCGAAGCATTGACTGGACAATCCTTCTTGGCGGCGCGCTCATTATGATCGGCTCATTTATCATGGTTTACGGCCAATCAAAACGATAGCTCCTGTGATTGCTTATAAAAAACCCTTCGTGTCTCGGAGTCTTGGTGGTAAAACCATAAAAATGAATAATCCCAAACCTCTCATAATTCTCAGTGCAGGCGGGACAGGCGGTCATGTTATCCCCGCAGCCGCGCTCGCCCATGCATTACAAGCAAAAGACTATGCCGTGGAAGTCATTACAGATGCACGCGGGATGAAATTCGCCGGTGTTTTTGGCGATATTCCGATCCATGAAATCCCCGCCGGAACCTTTTCTCCAAAAGGCTTTCTCCCCTTATTGATGGGGCTATGTAAATCAATTGTCATCATGCTTAAAAACCGCCCTGCCTGTGTCGTTGGGTTTGGCGGCTACCCGTCTTTCCCCGGAACATTTGCCGCACAAATTCTTTGTATTCCCAATATCTTACATGAATCCAATGCGATTTTTGGCAAGGCTAATAAAGCGCTTGGCCTGCTCGCCACAAAAATATCTCTCTCATGGCCAAAAAGTTACGGTCTATCTTCCAGACAAAAAGCCAAAAGCATTGTTATCGGCAACCCTATTCGCGCAGATATTGCGGCACTTGCCGATAAACCTTATCCACCCATAAAGGATACGCTCAATATTTTAGTGATGGGCGGCTCGCTGGGGGCAACAATATTTAGTGAGGTGATTCCAAAAGCCATCAGTCAACTGACAGATGCGCAGAGAAAAAAATTACGCATCACGCAGCAATGCCGCGAAGGGGATATTAATGCCGTGAAAAGCGCATATGCCGATATGAGTGTGAAGGCAAAATGTGCAACTTTCATAGAAAACGTCCCCGACGAGCTTAAAAAATGCCACCTTTTTATCGGGCGCTCGGGCGGTACAGTTTTTGAAATCACCGCCGCCGGCAGGCCTGCCATTTTTGTCCCATACCCACATCACGCTGACCAGCAGCAAAAAATTAACGCCGAAGCGATCAGCGATCAGGGCGGTGCATGGACCATTGAAGAGCATATCTTCACCCCTGATATTGTCAAAGATCATATCACGGCATTTTTGAACGACCCGTCTACACTCATAAACGCGGCGGGCAAATCAAAGGCTTGCGGTATGCCTGATGCTGCGGCTAAACTAGCGGCACTTATAGAAGAAATAATAGAAAGCAAACACGTGAGATAACGAAGGTAGCAGAGATTTTTTATGTGTAGATTCTAAATATATAATCTCTATTATCTCTGCTAACTCACGTGTAAAAACAATGAAGGAAAGTAACATATGCGTGGAATGCCAAAAGATATAGGCTCTCTCCATTTTATCGGAATAGGCGGTATCGGTATGAGCGGGCTTGCCGAAATCCTTGATACGCTCGGCTATAAAGTACAAGGCTCCGACCAGGCAGAAGGCGCGAATGTTAAACGGTTGCGCGAAAAAGGGATGACGATTTACATCGGGCATGAGCCATCCAATATTACCGATAACCTTGCCGCCATCGTAATCTCATCGGCGATTAAACAAAACAATCCCGAACTGCAAGCCGCACGCGACCTCGGCATTCCCGTTATCCGCCGCGCAGAAATGCTCGCCGAATTGATGCGCATGAAATGGGCGATTGCCATTGGCGGCACGCACGGCAAAACCACAACCACCTCTATGGTCGGGCAAATGCTGGAGACTGCAGAGTTCGACCCCACCGTCATTAATGGCGGCATTGTCAACGCCTACGGCACCAATGTCCGCCTTGGTGAAAGCGATATTATGGTCGTTGAGGCCGATGAAAGCGACGGCACATTTACCCGCCTTCCTGCCTCTGTTGCGGTTGTCACCAATATGGACGCCGAGCATATGGATCATTATGGCAGTTTCGAAGCCGTCAAAGACGCTTATCGCCAGTTCATCCATAATCTACCCTTTTACGGCTATGCCGTCCTTTGCATTGATCACCCAGAAGTCCAGGCGCTTGTCCCATCGGTTCAAGACCGTAAAATCATCACTTACGGCTTTAACCCCCAAGCCGATATTCAGGTCAGCAACGTCAAATCCAATGCCGAAGGCTCTACCTTTGATGTCAGCCTGCCCGATGGCTCAGACCTGAAAGATGTTCACCTGCCAATGCTCGGCGAGCATAATGTGCAAAATGCCCTCGTTGCCCTTGCTATTGCCCATGAAATGGGAGTCCCCGCCCCGATTTTGAAAAAAGGCCTTGCCGGGTTTACCGGCGTCAAACGCCGCTTCACCAAAACCGGGGAAAGCCATGGCATTACCATTATTGATGATTATGCCCATCATCCGATTGAGATTGAAACCATCCTGAAAACCGCCCGTACCGCAGTTGCCGACAGCGGTGCAAAAGTCATAGCCGTCATGCAGCCCCACCGCTATACGCGCCTTGATGATTTATTCGGTGATTTCTGCAAATGCTTTAACGAGGCCGATATCGTGATCATTACCGATGTTTATGAAGCCGGCGAAACACCGATTGAAAACCGCAATAAACGCAGCCTTGTCGAAGGCATAAAAAGCCATGGCCATCGCAATGTCCACGCGCTCCCATCGCGCGATGATCTGCCCCGCCTGATTGCAAAATATGCGCATGCCGGCGACTACGTCATTTGCATGGGCGCAGGTGATATTACAAGCTGGGCGTATGATCTCCCTGATCAGCTTGAGGTCGAACTTGCCAAGCCAAAAGGGAATGCGGCGTAATGACTAAGCAATCAATTGTTTGATTATTTAGGAATTTTGTCCTATAATATAAACAAAAAACGAAACAATTGAGGCCAGCCACCCCCACCCCTCACAAAATCGAAAAACAAACTGAAGAAACCGCAATAAATTAATATAAAACAATAGCTTACAGATGGAAAAAAGTGTAAAAAATAGGAACTCAACCAAACAGCCGATCACAATTCTTGGCGCAGGGATTATGGGCTTGATGGTCGCTTATCACCTCGCTGATCAATACCCGATAACCCTTTATGATCCAAAAGGATTTCCCGCCGATAATGCAAGCCTTATGGCGGGCGGGATGCTTGCCCCTTACTCGGAAATTGAGCATATGGATATGCGCTGGGTACAGGCCGGCCTTAAAGGCATTGAAATTTGGCAAGATATAAATCTTGATACCGGCTTTACCCAAAATGGCAGTCTTTTGATAGCCCACCCCGAAGATCGATATATTTTAGAGCGTTTTAAAACCCATCTTCCAATAGAAAAGCAAAGCTATCACAATGTGCAAAGCCTTGAAAACCATATCCCCCGGCACCATCAAAATGGCATTTTCCTCTCCGAAGAAGCCCATCTCGATCCCGCTAAAACAATGGCTTCTTTGTGTGATTACTTGCAAAATCATAACAATGTGACCCTCACCGATGATCCAACTTTCCAACATTCCAATATTCCAACCTTCCAACCTTCCAACCTTCCAACCTTCCAACATTCCAATACTCCAGCCTTCCAAACCATTGATTGCCGCGGCATGGCATCACATGACCCCGATATTCGCGGCGTGAAGGGGGAGATATTGCTGGTGCGCAATACTGAATTTTCTTTGAAACGCCCCGTTCGCCTCATGCATCCGCGTTATCCGCTTTATATTATTCCGCGTGATGATGATATTTTCATGATCGGCGCCACAGTCATTGAAAGCAGCGAGAATGAAAATGTTTCCCTGCGCTCAGGAATGGAGCTTATGAGCGCGCTCTATAGCCTTCATAATAGTTTTGGAGAAGCGGATATTATCAACATAAAAGCTGGAATTCGCCCTAGCTATGCGGATAATTTGCCGCGTATTCATATTCAGGATAATCTTATTACCTGTAACGGGCTTTTCCGCCATGGCTATCTTTTAGCCCCCGTTATGGCTGCATGTGTGAAGGATTATTTGGAAAACAAAGAAAATGAATATATGTCTTTATTTTTAAAAGGATCACAGAATGAAAGTAACAATCAACGGGCAGCTTAAAAGCTTTGAATCGCCATTGAATTTATATGATATCCTGGAGCAGGAAGAGTTGATTGGCATGATGATCGCCGTGGCGCAAAACGGAACATTCGTGCCGAAATCTGAATATCAGGCCACATCTGTGAATGATGGCGATGATATTGAAATCGTTGCGCCAATGCAGGGGGGGTAGAAATGGTTTTGAACATCGGTGACCAAATCCTGCAATCCCGTTTTTTCCTTGGTACTGCGGGCTATCCATCGCCGGATGCGCTCGCGCAATCCATTGAGGCTGCAAAGCCGGGTCTACTGACCGTTTCGCTACGTCGCGAAAGCAAAGCTGGAAAAGGGCAGGATTTCTGGAATATTATTAAGGGTTTTAACCTGCCTGTTCTTCCCAATACTGCTGGTTGCCAAGGTGTTCAGGAAGCCGTGACCACTGCCGAAATGGCGCGTGAGATTTTTGAGACAAACTGGATCAAGCTCGAAGTGATTGGCGATGACTACACATTACAGCCCGATCCGTATCGTTTATTGGATGCTGCAGAAACGCTTATACAAAAAGGCTTTGAAGTTTTTCCCTATATGACGGATGATCTTATTTTGGCCAATAGGCTCACTGATCTCGGCTGCAACATCCTGATGCCCTGGGGCGCGCCCATAGGCTCCGGGCGTGGCTTGAATAACCCTTTTGCGCTAAAACTTTTGCGGGAGCGTTTTGCGGATAAAACACTCGTCATTGATGCCGGTATTGGCGCACCTTCTCATGCGGCGGCTGCCATGGAAATGGGATATGATGCAATTTTGCTTAATACCGCTGTATCCAAAGCAAAAGACCCAGCAGGCATGGCTAAAGCTTTTTCATATTCTATAGAGGCCGGACGCGCAGCTTATCTATCAGGGATTATTGAGCCACAAGAAACCGCCAGCGCCTCAACTCCACTGATTGATAAACCTCTATGGCATCAACAAACATAGGTGAAAATTTTTATGCAGCCAAATCCGCCTGCGCGCGTTCAATGCCTTCGAGAATCAGTTCGCGTGCTTTATCGGCATCGCCCCAGCCAAGCATCTTCGACCATTTTCCTTTTTCAAGGTCTTTATAATGTGTGAAGAAATGCTCAATTTGATCGCAGTTGATTTTCGGGATGTCTGTGTAGTTTTCAACGTTAGAGTGATAAGGGTGAACGTGTGGTGCTGGAACGGCAACGATTTTTTCATCAACGCCGCCATCATCTTCCATCATCAAAACACCAACAGGACGCAAAGCAATGACTGCACCGGGCATAACAGGCGTGCGACCAACAGCAATAATATCAACCGGATCCCCATCACCGGATAATGTATGTGGAATAAATCCATAATTCCCCGGGTATGACATGGGGGTATGCAAAAAACGGTCAACAATCATCACACCGCTATCTTTGTCTAATTCATATTTAACCGGAACCCCGCCAAGCGGATTCTCAATAATTGCATTAACAATATTCGGCGCATCATCACCGATTGAAATTTTTGAAATATCCATATTTATCCTTACATTTATAGCGTTACTTGCAGTTTGGTAACAATAAGATGTAAAAAAAGCAAGGACTTTCATCCTTGCTTCTAATGTAATTATAATGAATTTAAGCTACTTTGGAAATTTTTTCCTTACGCTTGAATATGCCAAGTATTTTTTGACGTAGCGGTTGTTCCTGTTTTTGCGTTGTTCCAGAAATATCCGCGTATTTTAGCGATTTTTGCTTGTTTGTTGCACGCTCAATTGTGTCTGGCACAAATATGACACCACCGGAAGATGAAGAATATGCTTTCATAAGACCTCTCTTTTCATATGAATAAGGATGAGTCTACACAATTCAACTATCTTTTGCGAACAAAAAGAACGCTGCAGCGCAGTAAAAGTATATTTTTACAAGGGTAAGGGCAATAAAATTACAATAAAAAAGCCTTACACAGCTTTTAAATTACCTGCGGACATCTTGCCACGATTTTCCTGCTCTTCAAATTCAACCTTCTGACCTTCATCAAGACTTGAAAGTCCTGCCGCTTGTACAGCGGAAATGTGAACAAAAACATCATTTCCACCATTATCGGGGACAATGAAACCAAAACCCTTTGCCGGGTCAAACCATTTTACCGTTCCTGTTTTTGTATTTTCTTCAGACATAACGCTTCTCCTTATTTAATTTATGCATAGTCTAGTTTAGCCTTTATCGACTGTTCCTGGTGGGTATTCAATTCAGGCTAGAACAATAAAGAAATCAAAGCGCGAAGTTAATCTATCCAAGAACACTGTTAACATGCCCATATTGTAAAGAATTGCGCAAGGAAATTATGAGCCTAAATTATAAATTACGGTAGGGAATGGCGCTGGAGATATAAAAAATATTCTGATAGTCTATTATCTTATATCACAAGACTGTAATAATTAAGTTCTGACTATTTTAATGCCTAATACACTTAAGCTTATCCACACTGTTCAAGCCTATAATCCTGATCTTGATATTGAGGTTGTTGAGGGTGCTATAGATTATGCGAAAATTATGCATGACGGGCAAACGCGCTCTAGTGGTGAGCCATATTACACCCATCCTGTTGAGGTTGCGGGTATTTTAGCAGATATGAAAATGGATATTGGTTCAATTTTAACCGCGATCCTGCATGATACACTTGAAGATACCGATGCGACTTTTGAGGAGCTGGAGCAAAAATTCGGTAAGGAAGTTGCGGAATTGGTGGATGGTGTTAGTAAGCTAACCCGTATTGAATCAAAAACCGCAGAAGGCAAGCAGGCTGAAAATTTTCGTAAATTACTTTTGGCCATGTCCGAAGATATTCGCGTTTTGCTGGTTAAGCTCGCTGACCGCCTCCATAATATGCGTACCATTGATGGTATTAAAAAACCGGAAAAACGTCGCCGCATTGCGCTTGAAACCCTTGAGATATACGCGCCGTTGGCAGAAAGGGTTGGCGTTAATACGATTAAGGGCGAGCTTGAAGATCTTTCATTTGCCGTGTTAAACCCCGAAGCCCGCGATAGCATTACAAACCGCCTTTCTTTCTTGCGAAAAGAGGGCACGACAGTCGTTGATAATATTATTGACGAGCTTAAAACCCTTTTGAATAACGCAGACATCACTGCTGAGATTACAGGCCGGGAAAAAACACGCTATTCCATTTGGAAAAAAATGCAGCGCAAGAATGTCGCATTTGAACAGCTTTCCGACATAATGGCGTTTCGCATTGTAGTTGATACAACCGAGCAATGCTACGCCGTTTTAGGCTTTATTCATGGGCGCTATCACTCAGTTCCAGGGCGTTTTAAGGATTATATTTCAACGCCCAAACCCAATGGCTATCAATCGATTCATACAACCGTTATGGGGCCTGCGCGCCAGCGTATCGAAATTCAAATTCGCACAAATGAAATGCACTATAAGGCCGATATGGGGGTTGCTGCACATTGGGCCTATAAGGGCGGTGAATTGCCTTCGCTTAAGGATGTAAAAAAATATAGATGGCTGCGCGAATTGCTTGAAATTCTGGAACAGGAGCAACGCCCGGAAGATTTTTGGGAAAATACAAAGCTTGAGCTTTTTCAGGATCAGGTCTTTGCCTTTACCCCCAAAGGCGATTTGATTGAGTTACCATCGGATGCAACGCCGATTGATTTTGCTTATGCTATTCATTCCGATATTGGTGATAAATGTGTTGGTGCAAAAATTAACGGACGAATTGCACCGCTTAATACAAAACTTGCCAATGGCGATCAGGTGCAAATCATTACAGCCAAAACGCAGCAACCTTCTCCGACATGGGAGCGCTTTGTTGTTACTGGAAAAGCGCGTAGCCATATCCGAAAATTCATACGCAATCAGCAACGCGGTGAATATATAACACTGGGTAAGGCGATGCTCCAAAAAGTCTTTCGTCAGGAAGGATATGATTTTACTGAAAAAGCAGTATCCGGTATTTTGAAAGAATACCAGGCCGAGGAAAATGACGATATCTACGCAAAAATAGGATCAGGATTGATCGTTGCGCGTGATGTTTTCAAATCGGTATTCCCTGCGCATAAAACAGAGATTGCCAAGCGTCCATCATCTGATATGGATGCAGCAGTGATGGTGCGTGCGCCGATTGATAATGATACGCCAATGCCTATTAAGGGGCTTATTCCCGGTATGGCGGTGCATATGGCGCGGTGCTGTCATCCATTGCCGGGCGACAGGATTGTCGGGATTGTGACAACCGGGAAGGGCGTGACAATTCATACGATTGATTGCGATACATTGGAGACATTTGCAGATACGCCGGAGCGCTGGATTGACGTTTCCTGGGGTGATGGCAAAGACACACCAGAATCGCATATAGGCCGGATTAATATTATTATTCAGAACGAGCCGGGATCACTGGGGACGCTGTCTACTGTTATTGGAACAAATGGCGGTAATATTACAAATTTGAAAATTACCTCCAGATCAGAGGATTTTTGGGAGATTTTACTGGATATCTATGTCAATGATACAAAGCATCTTAGCAATATTATTGCCGCGTTGAGGGCAACACCATCAATTATCAATGTGGAGCGTGCAAGGGGAGGATAATGTATCCTGGAATTTTAGAAAAGAATTCAATAATGAATTTCAGAGAATTATACTTGCTAAAATTATATTTTCTGTCACTATCAACGATTATTATTAAAACTAAATTAAACAATTTTAAGTAAAAATATCGTCTTAAAGGTTAGTTATAAATAGGATCTAGATTTAAAATGTATAATGATGATAAGTGGAATGCAGTAACGGGTGATGAGCTTGCCGGTTTTTTGGAGCAAATTAATCCCATTGACGGCAAATATAAAGTTGCTCCTGAAAGTACACAAGTTCACTGGAGGCAGCTTCCATTTTATGATTCTGTCGCATTGGTGCGCGTACGTGAACCAAAATGGACCAATCAAAGACTTAATATCTATTATCTTACGGATCAGGGGAACCTTTTCCGCCTTAACGGCACATCGCCGCCTATTCACGAGGTGAATGCAAAAGCACCGATTAAGGTGAATGAAAAGAATGTTCTGGAATATCTGCATTTCTTCTGTTTCTTTGTGCGTGGTGAAGAAGGGCCGTTTTATATTGCGGAAAGCATGGAAGATCCAAATATGCCGACTGAAATGGATGACACAACGCGTTCTGTTATTGAAGGGACTGTGAGACCCGCAACATTTGAAGGGACAAATGAGCAGGGGCATTTCCTTTGTGATGCGGTTGTTTTTTATTCAAATGCCCTTTTCATTGCAAATTTTGCCGTGCAGCCGACTGGTATGATTGAAATGCTCGATGATGAGCCGATTGCAGCCGATTTGCCAACAAAAGTTGATCAGCCTGTTTCTTAAAAAATCTTATTTGTGTCATGCATGTTTATCTATCGCTATAGTATATGTGATGGATGTAAAACTTGCAGGCTAAACAATCTATAGTTGTTCCAGTTTATAATCGGACATCCATCGAAAATTGTTCGGCTTTTTCAAAATGTGACGACAACGTATAGACAATACTTTGAGGAGCATTTTGAAAAAACGGCGATTTGCAGATTTGTCCGATTTTTAAATGGAATGACTATATGAGCAATATTCGTGGTAAGCTGGTTGAAAACGCACCGATAGGTCAGCAGAGTTGGTTTCGGTGTGGTGGTAATGCTGATCTGCTTTTTAAGCCTGCGGATATAGAAGATTTAGCTGAATTTTTAAAACAATCATCGCCTGAGACCCCGATTACTGTCATCGGCGGCCTTGCCAATACAATTATTCGGGATGGTGGTATACGCGGCGCTACAATTCAGCTTGGAAAAGAGTTTTCTGATATTGCCCTTTTGCCATCTTCTGCTACCCAAAAAGATGCTGTGATCAAGTCACAGTATGACAATATATTGATGAAAGCAGGTGCAGGTGCTTTGAATGGAAATGTAGCGGCCTTTGCTGTTAAAAACGGTATTGGCGGATTTGAATTTTTATCCGGTATTCCCGGAAGCTTGGGCGGTGCACTGCGGATGAATGCCGGGGCTTATGGATCGGATATTAGTGATATCCTGGTTGCCATAGAAGCTGTTGATTTTGCGGGGAATCGTTATTTATTGTCTCCATCTTCGCCATTGCAAGGCTTGTCCTCGCAAGCCATGGATCACAGGGGTAAACCGTGTGATGACGCTATTGTAGACGAACGCAAAATCAATCTTTCTTACCGTAACAATGATGCGCCGGATAACCTTATTTTCACATCAGCAATTCTAAAAGGCGTCGCCGAAGACTATGATAGCGTTAAATCCCGCATTACCGAAATTAAGAAAAAACGCAATGAAACGCAGCCTATCAGGGAGCAAACAGGTGGTTCAACTTTTGCAAACCCTGACCCTGGAAAGCTCAAAGAAGCTGGGTTGCCTGAGGATATGCGGGCATGGCAGGTTGTTGAAAAAGTCGGTGGGCGGAGCCTTAAGATTGGCGGTGCGCAGATGAGTGAAAAGCACTGTAATTTCATGATTAATACAGGCAATGCAACCGCTGCAGATCTTGAAAATTTAGGCGATGAGATCAAAAATCGTGCTTATCAAGATTTAGGGCTTGAGATGCATTGGGAAATTAAGCGGATTGGCGAGCAGTAAAGATTTTACATCTTTGGAATGCGTTCATACATATCCGGCAAATCATTCTCAATGAGCAGAACATCATCTTCCTGCTTATTTTTGATATACCAGGATTGTGCGTCTGCGAAGCTATCAAATTCCTTGAGTGTTTTACCGCTGCCGGTTGACTTGAACCCTTTGATAAAGGTTGGAATACGATCCGCAGTTACAACAAGGCAAATATCACAGATTTCTCCGGCGGATTTCCCGATTTTTTCATGAGCATCATCATGTGCAACACCCAATTCAACCATGCCGGGTGTGATTAAAATTTTTCTGGCGTTCGGCTTTAAGGTTGCCAGTAAATTCAGCGCGGATTGAAAACCAACAGGGTTGGAATTATAAGAATCATCAATCAGGAGACTTCCGTCACTTTGGCGCTTAACTTCAAGGCGATGTTGAATTTGTGGCAAGCTTGCCAGTGCATCCTGAATATCATCGGTTGATATCCCAAGTTCAACAGCCAGAGCAAAGGCCAGAACGATATTGTGGGCGTGATGCAGCCCATAAATTGGAATTTCAGGGGAATATATTGTTTTCTTATGCTCGAATGTAATCGCTAAGCCATGAGGTCTTTGCTCAACTTTTTGAATTTGCAGGTCACCGGGTTGTATGTAAGAGGCGTCTTTGGCGGTTTTCTCAACTGTCGGTGCATCACCTGCGACGATAAAATTTTTATGATTGTCTGTTTTGAGTTTTCGGGAATGTGTAAATCGTAATGTTCGTTCATGAATCACGACTTTACCCTCATCCGGGTTTTTGGCGATCACCGCTTCGGCCAGTTCAAACTTTGCTTTGGCAACAGTATCCAGCGAGCGAAAGCGCTCATAATGCGCATGACCGATCGCAGAAATAATGGCAAGGTCCGGCGGTGTCAGCTTACATAAACCTTTTATCGACCCTGGGCCATAAGCGCCCATTTCAACGATAAAATATTGGTGGTTTGGTTCTAACTCCTCACGAATAATACGTGTAATACCCATTGGGGTATTAACGCTTCCGGGTGTCATTAAAGTGGGTGCTTGCGTTTTTAAGATATGTCCCAAAATATGTTTAACGGAGGTTTTTCCAAAAGAGCCTGTAATGCCTATAATCTTGGGTTGATAGTCTAGAACTTTATTATGGGCTTCGCGCCAGAATCCCATTTGAACAGATTTCTCAAATGGTTGTAAGGCCAGGTTGACCAAAATAAGCAGGAAGGGAAGGATTTGAATATTGATGATCCACAACATGGGGTGTGCATAATAAAAATAGGGTATGGCAGATAAAATAGCCATTATAAACGCAGGAAAGAAAATACGCTTGGCGCGGCTTGTTGCGACAAGTTTTTTCTTGGAGTTTTTACGCGGATCTTTTTCTTTGTAGGTGCCAATAACAAAAAAAATAAAGACCAGAAAGTTTAAGATAAAGTCCGGTAGTAATGCCTGAAAGCCGAAGAAATGAACGCCAAAAATTAACCCGCCTAAAAGCAGCATTGAAAGGGTTAAACGCTTATCAAAGGCGCCATGTTTGATCATCCATGAAAAGAGTCTTGAGTTGTCATATTCTTCTTGCTGCAGGACATGCATGTAAGTCATCTGGCGTTTCGCCGCGAATGTCACAAAGGCAACAAAGATCAGTGATAATGTGGCAATTTCGATCATATATGTGTCCGATTTTAAACTGAAACAACTATAATTTACAGGTTTTGAATAAAGTTTTTAAGCAGTATAGCGACCTGATGGCGTCCTGACGACAAAACGCTGTAATGATCTTCGTCCTTTAAAAGAGACAATTTTGCGTCTTGAATCAAGCCTGAAAGTGTTTTTCCGATTTCCGGCGGTGTTTCCGTGTCTTTTTCACCATAAACAAAATGGACAGGGCATTGGATGGAAGGCGCGATATCCCTCAGATCTTCATTGACGACTTTTACCAAAATTTTGCGTAAAATCGGATCTGCATTTTTATAATCAGCGGAGCCGAATTTTTGAATCAGCCATTCTTCGGGCAAGCCAAAGGGGATTAGTTTTTTTAACCCTTTATAGATAGCGATGCGGGTTTTGAAATAAAGGCTTTTATAAAAGGGGAGTTGTTTTGGAATACCTGCGCCTGCGATCAAAAACAATCCTTTGATTAATTCGGGGTATTTTGCAGCGAGCTGTAAACCCACACGGCAGCCAAAAGAATGACCGACCCATAGGATAGGCGCAGTGCTTTTATGTTTTATAAATGCCGCAATATGATCTGCATACTCACCGCTGCCCCAGATATCGGGCGGCATATCGGATTCACCAAAGCCGGGAAAGTCGATTAAGATATGCCGGCCAAGCGTCTCAAGCGGTGTGCAAAGCTCTAAAAATCCTGCATGGCTTTGTCCCCATCCATGTCCCCATATAATGACAGGATCTGTTTTGGAGCCTTTTTGAATAAATTTAATGCCTTGATAATCTTGCAAGGGCGAAACCTCTTTGATGCTAATTTAAATTCATGCTTTAATAGCTATATTCGTCCTGCATAAGCAGGAATCTCTTAAAACATAAACAATAAAACGCCTGTCTTCACAGGAAAAGCAAGAAGTTAAACTATAGATGTCCGAAAATAGAAAAAAAGTTGCCGTCTTTTTTGGTGGTCGATCACCCGAGCATGATGTGAGTGTTGTTACAGGCCTTCAAGTTCTCTCAGCCATTGATTCGAGCCAATATGATGCATTTCCCGTTTATATTGCACCGGATGGTGAATGGCGGATAGGCGATGTTTTACGGGAGCGTAAAAACTATCTTTTGAGCGCGGAAAGCCTTAAGCAAACGAAAGCTGTGGCGCTTGATCCTAAAGCTGATCGTGGCGGGCGTTTGATATCCAAACGCGCCGGGTTTTTGGGGCAAACAAAACCGATTGAATTTGATATTGCCATGCCTTGCTTTCACGGGCTTTATGGTGAAGATGGGAATATTCAGGGATTGTTTGAGCTGGCTAATATCCCGTATGCGGGGATGCGCACCATGGCATCCTCTGTTTTGATGGATAAAGTTGCAACCAAACGCATGCTGCATTCTGCGGGTATTCCAACGCTTGACTATGCGGTGCTGAAACGCCCTCAACAGGGATTGATGATCCCGGTTGAAGACATTAAGGCACAGACGAGGCATCTCAAATTTCCCTGTATTATCAAGCCTGTGCATCTCGGCAGCTCCATTGGTGTTGCGAAGGTGAACACGCCTGAGGAGATTAAAGCGACGCTGCCCGCTATTTTTGAATTTGATGATGCAGCAATATTAGAGCCTTTTGTTGAAAATCTTGTTGAATATAATATTGCAGTCTCCAAAGCGTTTGGTGCATTAAGTTTTTCAGCCATTGAGCGCCCGAAAGCCACGGATGAATTGCTTGATTTCAAACAAAAATACCTGTCCGGCAAGGATAGTAAAACCGGTGATAAGATGGGCGGTACAAAGGAGGCGGGCACAATTAGTGAGGGCATGCTTTCTTTAACGCGTGAGCTAAACCCAAAGCTTTCAAAGAAACAAGCTGAGGCGATTTATCACTATGCTGCTGCTATGTTTGAAGCCTTAAATGGTTCCGGTGCGCCGCGTATCGATTTTATGAGCAATGGCAAAACAGGCGCTATATGGCTGAACGAGGTCAATCCGATTCCTGGCTCATTTGGTTACTTTTTGTGGGAGGCGGCAGAGGATTCAAAATTATTTACCGAGCTTTTGAGCGCGCTACTTGAAGAGGCGCTTGCGGAAAATCGCGGACGTGTTCTGCCCAAAGACCCTGTGCCCAAAGATGCCAGGTTATTTAAGCGATAAACAGAGATAAAGCATGGCAAAAATGAGAAAACCGGGAACGCGCAAAAGCGCATTTGTGAATAAACGCCGTCAGGGTTTTATGGCGCGTGTTTTGCCGTGGTTTCGCCGTTTTGGCATGATGGTCGCGATGCTCACATTTATGATTTGGATGGGTGCTTGGTTTGTGCTTAGCGATGCTGATACACGGACATCCGACTGGATTCATGAACGCGTTATTAACACCAGTGCTTCTATGGGATTTGAGGTCGCAAATATTTTGGTTGAAGGCAGAGTTTATGCCGATCCACAAATTCTAAAAGCCATGATCAATGTTCAAAAGGGTGATCCGCTTTTTGCTTTTGATCCGAAACAGGCCAAAGATTCCATTGAGCAAATCGCATGGGTTGATACAGCGCATGTGGAAAGGCGCTTGCCAGACACGCTTTATATCAAGCTTAATGAGCGTAAACCGCTGGCGCTGTGGCAGAAAAATAAGAAATTAAGCGTGATTGACCATTATGGGGATGTTGTACCTGTGAATGATCTTGCGCCTTTTAAAAATCTTGTCATTGTTATTGGTGAAAATGCCCCACAAAATGCTGAAGAGTTGTTTCGTATTCTGGTTGGTGAGCCGGAAATTTTCCAGCGCATAGAGATTGCGGGCTTTATTGCAGACAGGCGTTGGGATTTGATTTTCAAAAGTGATTTGCGGGTGAAGCTGCCGGAAAAAGATGCTGCATTTGCATTTTCGCGTCTGGCGCGTGCGCAAAAAGAGGATAAAATTCTCGATAAGGGGCTGACGACTATTGATTTACGCGATCCACAGCGTATGATCGTGCGGACAAAGCCGGGCGCAACGCAGGAATATCAGTCAGGTTATTCCAATGCTTCGGTTTCAGGAAATGATATCTAAGTTTAGACTATAAGTTACTAAAATTCCCATGAAGCAAAGAAAGAATACCAGCATTAGTAAAGGCTCATTGCTCGCCGCATTGGATATTGGCTCGTCCAAGATTGCCTGTTTTATTGCGCGGATCATTGATGACCAAGGTACATTCGAGGTTTTAGGTGTTGGGCATCATCCCTCCGCAGGCATTAAGGGCGGAACAATTACCAATTTGGAGCAGGCAGAAGCGGCTATTCGTCAAACGGTGCATGCGGCTGAAAATATGGCTGCTACTGTGATGAAAGGCTATCCGCTGCGTGAGGTGGTGGTGAATTTGCCCGGTGTGCATGCGATGAGCCATGGCCATACGACGGATATTAGCGTCTCCGGGCATGAAATCACGGAAAATGATATCTTAAGGGTGCTTTCAAAAGCGCAAGATCAGGTTTTGAGCGAAGATTATGAGCTGATCCATACAATTCCTATCGGTTACCGTATTGACGGGAATGAAGGGATTATTGATCCACGTGGGATGTTTGGTCAAAATATGGCGACTGATATCCATCTGGTAACGGGAGATATCGGGGCATTGCGTAATATTGCAACCTGTATTGAGCGTTCCCACCTTGATATTACGGCGTTTTGTCATGCGGCTTATGCTGCCGGTTTGGCGTCATTGGTTGAAGATGAGATGGATTTGGGCTGCACGGTTATTGATATGGGTGCAGGAACAACATCATTTGCCGTTTTTCAAAGCGGAAATATATTGTTCGGGGATTCTGTTCCCATTGGCGGGGCGCATGTTACAAGCGACATAGCCAAGGGGCTGACAACGTCTTTGCAGGATGCGGAACGCCTGAAGGCTTTATATGGTAGTGCGATTGCTGCCAATAATGATGAGAATGAGCTGATTGATGTGCCAAAATTGGGAGAAGATAAAGGCACAGAGCCTAATCATGTTCCGCGTTCTTTGTTGGTTGGGATTATTCAGCCGCGTGTTGAAGAAATTTTAGAGCTGGTGCGTGCGCGCCTGAATGATAGCGGCCTTGGCGCGGCGCTGGGTAGGCGTGTTGTTTTAACGGGCGGTGCAAGTCAGCTAAACGGTATTCGTGAATTTGCCGAGCATGTTTTGGATAAGCAGGTGCGCCTGGGTAAGCCGATCCGTTTATCCGGCCTGCCTGATGCGGTAAGTGGCCCCGGTTTTGCAACTGTTTCCGGGCTTTTGACATATATATCTGAGCATGGTCATGAAATGCCCGCTGTGATTATGGAGCAATCAAAACCTGAATCCATGATAGAGCGCGTTAAATTATGGCTACGTGAGAATTGGTAGTTATCCACAGATTGCTGTGCGTGGTTTGTGCATGGTTGTGATGATTGATAGTTGTTTTGAAAAAGATGAATCAAATGAATTGCTTATATTGTGTTCTTGATTCTTTTTTTGCATTTAGGTTGTGGTTTATTATCCAAAAAATTGGTGCAGCCTTGTGAGTCCTTTATATTTTTTACTTTTCACGTAAAAAAAACACATCTAAACTTTTTGTGAACTTTCCGCTGATGCTTTTCCTGATAAGCTGATGCAAAACTCATTTCAAATATTTAAGTTAGGGTCAAATCTCATGATCGACATTAAAATGCAACCAGTACAAGCGCCTAAGCTTTCGCCTAAAATCACTGTCATCGGTGTTGGTGGTGCAGGGGGGAATGCTGTTAACAATATGATGGCATCCGACCTGGAGGGGTGTGAGTTTCTTGTTTGCAATACGGATGCGCAAGCGCTGCACGGGTCCTTGACCGATGAGACTAAGCGTGTGCAGCTAGGGCCGGATATTACGGGCGGTCTTGGTGCGGGTTCAAGGCCGGATGTCGGGCGCGCAGCAGCAGAAGAATCCCTAGACGAAATTATGCGCCATTTAGAGGGCGCAAATATGGTGTTTGTTACCGCAGGAATGGGTGGTGGTACAGGTACGGGTGCCGCTCCTGTTATCGCAAGAGCTTGCCGGGATCATGGTATTTTAACGGTTGGTGTTGTTACAAAGCCTTTTCACTTCGAAGGCTCTCATCGCATGAAGTCCGCGGAGGCCGGGATAGCCGAGATGCAGGATTATGTGGATACGCTGATTGTTATTCCGAATCAAAATTTGTTTCGCGTTGCCAATGAAGACACAACATTTGCGGATGCCTTCCAAATGGCGGATGGTGTTTTGCAGGCCGGTGTCCAGGGCGTGACTGATTTGATGGTGCGTCCCGGTCTGGTCAATCTGGATTTTGCCGATATTCGCACTGCCATGCTTGAGCAAGGCAAGGCGATGATGGGGACTGGTGAGGCAGAGGGCGATAAACGTGCTATAGAAGCGGCTGAATCTGCGATCAATAATCCGCTATTGGATGATGTGTCCATGAAAGGCGCAAATGGTGTTCTTATTAATGTTACAGGTGGTTATGATATGACCCTCTTTGAGGCTGATGAGGCTTGTAACCGTATACGTGATGAGGTTGATCCGGATGCGAATATTATTTTTGGTGCGACATTCGATCAAAGCCTTGAAGGTAAGATGCGCGTTTCTATTGTTGCAACAGGTATTGAAAAAGAAAAAGACTCAAAAACAAAAGGTGGCAGCGGCGGTGTCAACGTTGATGCAAAGGCGAGAACGCTCCTTGAGCGTTCAACAACCGGTGTGGGGCAAGGTGAAACGGCTGCGGCGAAGCCGCTTGGCGTAGCGCCGGGTGTGCCGACATATACCCCCCCTAAGCAGCCATCTCTTGCTATAAAAGCGCCTGCGCCGTCAATTCCTCCAGCATCACAAAAGCGGGATACGGAAGTTGACATGTTTGAGCAGCGTGAGTTTGTTCAAGGCGAAGTCGAGACAGCGGAAGGATTGCCGGAAAATACCGCAATGCGTGGAACGCGTTATAATGATTCCTTTATTCCGCCAAAACCTGTTGAAGCGCAAGCAGGTGAGCAGCCGCATATTTCTAATTTTGGTGCAGCGCACGTACCTGAAACACCGCGGTTAAAGCTTAATCCTCCGGCGCAGCCGCAACCCGAGAAAAGGCAAACAGGATCTTTGTTTGAGCGCATTACTGGCACTGTTCAGGAAAAACTTGATGAGATGAGCGGTAAGCCACAGCAAGGAGCAGGACGTAGGAGCTCATCTCCACAATTTGTGCCAAGCTCTGCTGTGTCTCAGCAAGAAAGAAATCCTGCCCCTCCGATGTCGCAAGGTAGTTTGAATATTGATTCTCCATCACAACCTGCTGCGCAGGCTGATGAAGAGCTGGATATACCTGCCTTCTTGAGACGTCAGGCGAATTGATAAGCTCGCCTCTAAATGTCTTAACAAGATTTTTTGTAACAAATCGAAACAAACTGTTATTTGCTTATTATCCGCACAAACTTTAGCATTGAGGATATAGAGGTGTGTGATTGTATGCAAAAAACAGTTATTTCAAACATTAAAATTTCAGGCGTTGGCCTTCATAGTGGTCAAAATATTGATCTTGTGATCAAGCCTGCCCCTGAAAACACGGGTATTATTTTTATCCGTAGTGATGTCCATGATAAAAACAACGAAATTCCAGCGCTTTGGAATTATGTTACCGACACACAGTTATGCACTGTTATTGCCAATGAAGACGGCGTGAGTGTTGGCACGATTGAACATTTGATGTCAGCTTTACGCGGTTGTGGTGTTGATAATGCAATCATCGCGTTGAATGGTGCGGAAGTGCCGATTATGGATGGCTCATCCATGCCATTCGTTGAGGCGATTGATAGGGTCGGTCTTAAAACACAATCTGCTCCGCGTAAAATTATCAAAGTTCTCAAAGAAGTCAGCGTTAATTATGATGGGAAGCGTGTGACTTTAAAGCCTGCCAATGGCTATATTTTTGGCGGTGAAATTGAATTTGATCACCCGGAAATTGGTAACCAAAAATTTGAAACACAGCTTTTGAATGGCAATTTCCGCCACGATATAGCAGAGGCGCGCACATTTGGGTTTTTGCACGAGGTAGAATGGATGCGCTCGCAAGGGCTGGCGCAAGGCGGCTCTTTGGAGAATGCGATTGTTTTGGATAAAGAAGCCGGTAAGGTCTTAAATGAAGAGGGGCTTCGTTTTTCTGATGAGTTTATCCGTCACAAACTTCTTGATGCGATTGGCGATCTTTACCTCGCCGGTATGCCGATTTTAGGCGCTTATGACGGTGTGAAAGCGGGGCATGCGATTAATAATGAAATCTTGCATGCGCTGTTTGCGGATAAACAGGCTTATGAAGTAATAACGCTTGAGGCTCCTGTAGAAACGCCTTTAGAGCGTGAAACTATTGACGCTTGACACTTAAATGATTTGAATTTTATCGTTGTAAAATCTCTACTTCCTCTTTGCGTGCCCGCGTTTTCACGCTATGTATAAATCTATGAAAAAATTTATTGTTAGCGCTTTATCATTTCTTCTCATCGCTTGTTCATCCAACGATAGTGTGAATACGCCGCAAGTTGAGGATAATGTCGATGTACTTTATAACCGTGCGGCTGCTGCGCTGGATAATGAGGATTATCTTGCTGCTACCAAATATTTCGAAGAGGTTGAGCGCCAGCATCCTTATTCCAAATGGGCAACACAGGCGCAACTGATGGCCGCTTATGCCTATTATGAAGGGCAGCGTTATGATGAAGCGCTGATTGCGCTGGATCGTTTCATTCAGCTCCACCCCGGTAATAAGGACATCGATTATGCGCATTATTTGCGCGCTTTATGCTTTTATGAGCAAATTTCGGATGTGCGCCGTGATCAATTCTTAACGCAAGAATCCATGAATGCGTTTGATACGCTGATTCGCCGTTTCCCGGAAAGCCGATACACAAGAGATGCCAAGCTGAAGCGTGACTTGACGCTCGATCACCTTGCCGGAAAGGAAATGGAGATCGGCAGGTATTATCTTGTACGCGGGCATGTGAATGCTGCGCTGACGCGTTTCCAAACGGTTGTCCGGGATTATCAAACAACAACCCACGCCGCCGAGGCGCTGCACCGCATTGTAGAGGTCAATCTCACGCTTGGTTTGAGCGAGGAGGCGACAAGGGTAGCCGCCGTTTTAGGGTATAATTACCCCGGTAGCCCGTGGTATGAAAGGAGCTTTAAGCTGCTTGATCCCGAAGCGCGTCAACGTATTCTCGATGAGCGTGGTTTTGTTGACCGGACGATTGATACGTTACTGAAGCCGGATTAAAAGAGGTGCATCATTATGCTCTCAAATCTGCGTATTCAAAATGTTGTTTTGATTGAAAAGCTTGATATTGCTTTTCAAAACGGGCTTTGCACGTTGACGGGGGAGACGGGAGCAGGGAAATCAATCTTGCTGGATTCATTGGGATTAGCAACAGGCGCGCGCGCCGATAGCGCTTTGGTGCGCAAAGGAGAAGAGCAAGCCAGCGTAATTGCAACATTCGAGGTTGCGCCGGATCATATTGCTAAAGCTTTGTTGGAAGAACAAGATTTGGGTTTTGAAGAAACTTTGATGCTCCGTAGAATTGTCAAGCAAGATGGAAAAAGCAGAGCCTATATTAATGATCAGCCGGTCAGTGCGGGGTTTTTAAAAACTATCGGTAGTACATTGCTCGAGATTCATGGACAATTTGATACGCAAGGGCTGCTTGACCCTAAAACCCATATGCAGATTTTGGATGAATATGCAGGGATAGGACATGAAGTCGCGAAGGTTTGGGATGCATGGCGCAGCGCGGAAAGCAGGCTCAAGATTTTACGTGATAATGCGGATAAAAGCGCCGAACAGGAAGCGTATTTACGTACATCTCTGGAAGATATTGATGCGTTGAATCCCGAGCCCGGAGAGGAGAAAACGCTTGCAGATTTGCGCGAAAGCCTGATGCATCGGGAGCAAGTTATGGAAGCCCTTAATAGCGCTTATCATATCCTAAACGGCGAATCTGATCCGGTGCGTGAGGCTTGGTCAGTGCTTGATCGCATTGCAGGTAAGGTTACGGGTGAAATGGATAATATGGCGGATGATGCGATTAATGCGCTGGATCGTGCCTCTTCTGAGATTGCTGAGGCGTTAAGCGCTATACAGGCTATATCTTCGGATTTGGAGCATAGCGAGCATAATCTGGAATCCATTGACGACCGCTTGTTTGCCTTGCGGGCGCAGGGGCGAAAACATCATTGCAGCGTGGATGATCTGGCCGAAAAACGTGAAGAATTAGCGCAGCAACTTAATGCGATTGAGCATGCTGATGAAATGCTGGAGGATGCGTTAAAGGAAGCGCAAGCCGCCAAAGAGGTTTATCACCGTACAGCAATAGAAATTTCCGGAAAAAGGAAAGCGGCTGCGGACAAGCTTGATTTGCTTGTGGCAAAGGAGCTTGCGCCTTTAAAGCTGGAACGTGCGCAATTTGTGACGCAAGTTACGGTTTTAGAGGAATGTGATTGGACAAAGCATGGTATTGATAAGGTGCAATTTTTGGTCGCTACAAATCCGGGGAGCAATCCCGGCCCTTTGCATAAAATTGCATCGGGCGGGGAAATGTCGCGTTTTATGCTGGCGCTAAAAGTTGTGATGGCGGAAGTCGGCGCGGCTTCTGCACTTGTCTTTGATGAGGTGGATGCCGGAATTGGTGGCTCTACGGCGGATGCGGTGGGTGAGAGACTGGCGCAATTAGCGCAGAGCAAGCAAGTGCTGGTTGTCACACATTCCCCGCAAGTTGCCGCGCGTGGTGCGCACCACTATATTGTATCCAAGCAGGGGCAGGAGACAGTAACAACATCGGTGATTGCGCTGGATAATGATCAAAAGCGCCGTGAGGAAATTGCGCGTATGTTGGCTGGGGCTGAGATTACAAGCGAGGCTCGCGCTGCTGCGGAGAAGTTATTGGAGGTAGGGCAAGCAGCTTGAAATTACAAAAGCATCCCCGCTTATAAAAATAACAGCATCCCCGCGCAGGCGGGGATGCTGGTGGTGGGGTGGATTAATGATGATCCCCGCCTTCGCGGGGATGCTGTTGGTGGGGTGGATTGATGATGATCCCCGCCTGCGTGCTGGGGGGATGTGACCAAAAGTATTGAAAGTGACTTTCGCCTTGGCGAGTGTGTTATGTAGTTAGAGTATTGAATGTGATCTCTGCCTTCGCGGGGATGCTTATTAAAAAGGTAGAAATTTTGAAAGCATTATTGGATTTGGATAGCGAAGATGCGCGCGCGCGGTATAAGGTGCTTGTGCAGCAGATAGAAGCGGCGGATAAGGCCTATTACCAAGAGGATGCACCACGTTTAAGTGATGCGGAATATGATCAATTACGTGCGGAATTGCTTGCTATTGAACAGCAATATCCCGATTTTATGACAGCGCAAAGCCCGTCACAAAAAGTGGGAGCAGCGCCGCGTGAGGGGTTTAAAAAGGTGAAGCATGCGGTTCCGATGCTTTCGCTTTCGAATGTATTTAGCGAGGAAGATGTCGAAGATTTTCTCACCCGCGTTCGTAAGTTTTTAGGACTATCAGACAGTGATCCACTTGAAATTGTTGCTGAACAAAAAATAGATGGTTTGTCTTGTTCTTTGCGCTATAAAAATAGAAATCTTGTGCAGGCTGCGACACGCGGTGATGGGCAGGAAGGTGAGGATATCACCGAGAATATCAAAACGATTGCTGAAATTCCGCAAAGCCTGCCCGATGATGCGCCTGATATTTTGGAAGTGCGCGGTGAAATTTATATGGGTAAGCAGGATTTTGAAGCGCTGAATAAGGCGCAAATTGAAGCCGGAAAACCGCCTTTTGCGAATCCAAGAAATGCAGCGGCGGGCAGTGTCAGGCAGTTAGATTCCGCCATAACCGCTGCGCGCCCGATTCGTTTTTTTGGATATGCGTTAGGAGAAGTCAGCGAGAGTTTTGCTACAACGCAGGCAGAGATACGCCAACAATTATCGCAATGGCATTTCCCTGTGCCTGTCATTCAGAATCATGCGCTCGGCATGACATTAAAGACGCTCAAAGACATCATGGATAATTATGAGAGTGTTTCAGTGCAGCGCGCCGAGCTTGATTATGAAATTGATGGTATTGTCTATAAGGTTAACCGCCTCGACTATCAAGAGCGTCTTGGCTTTGTATCTCGCGCTCCGCGCTGGGCGACGGCGCATAAATTCCCCGCAGAGCAGGCGATTACGCGCCTTAACGCTATTGAAATTCAAGTCGGCAGGACTGGCGCACTCACGCCCGTTGCACGCCTTGAACCTGTGAGCGTTGGCGGGGTTGTGGTCTCTAATGCAACGCTACATAATGCCGATGAGATTAAGCGCAAAGATATCCGCATTGGGGATATGGTTGTGATCCAAAGGGCAGGGGATGTCATACCGCAAGTTGTGGGCGTGTTAGCGGATAAGCGCGAGGGCGAGCCGCCGGAATTTATTTTCCCCGATACATGTCCCGAATGCGGATCAGCCGCTATTCGGGAGGGAGAAGATGTTGTTACCCGCTGCACGGGTGGCTTGATTTGCCCGGCGCAAGTCGTAGAACGGCTGAAGCATTTTGTTTCTCGCCTTGCTTTTGATATTGATGGGCTTGGCGCGAAAATTATTGAGCAGTTTTATAAAGATGGCCTCATTAAAAATCCCGATGATATTTTTACATTGGAAGAGCGGAATAAAGTTAGCCTTACACCGATTCGTGCGCGTGAAGGTTGGGGCGATCTTTCGGAGAAGAACCTCTTTCAATCAATTAATGCGCGCCGGGAGATTGCATTCAATCGCTTTATTTATGCACTTGGTATCCGGCAAGTTGGTGAGGCAACGGCGAAGCGCCTTGCAGCGACTTATGGCGATTTATCAAGTTTGAAATCTGCGATGCTCACAGCGGCAAAAGATCCGCGCTTTCGCGGGAAAGACGAACACAGTGAATTGCTTTCGCAGGCAGGTGGCTCATCAGAATATGATGATCTTATTAATATCGAGGATATTGGCCCGGCAGTTGCGGCGGATTTAATTGCGTTTTTTGCTGAAAAACATAATCTTGACGTTCTGGGGGCTTTGGAAAGTCATTTGAATATTCAACCCTATGAAATGCCACAAACATCCAATAGCGTTGTTGCAGGAAAGACGGTTGTGTTCACAGGAGCGCTGACAAAAATGACGCGCCAGGAAGCCAAGGCGAAAGCAGAGAGCCTTGGGGCGAAGGTTTCAGGCTCAGTATCCAAGAAAACAGATTATGTTATAGCGGGAGAGGATGCAGGCTCAAAGCTTAAAAAAGCTGAAAGCCTTGAGGTTACAATTCTCAGTGAAGATGATTGGCTATCTTTAATCAGTTAAGGTGCTTAGCTTACACTGAATTTTCGCGATCACGTAAGTCATTGAGTAAATCCATCGCTTTTTCGATTTCCTGAGGGTAATCGCGGCGTTCAATAAACTCCCCACCACCTGTATTACGGGTCATTGAAAGTTCCAGGGCGCGCGTTAAAAGTTCTGCAATTTTAATGTCTTGCTGCTCCAAAGAAAGCTCTAGCGCAGATAATATCCGGTCACTAAGACGTATTTTATTAGAGCCAAAATTTTCATTCATAACAATTTATCTCCATCTTTATAATGTTATCGTGCATGTTTCTTAAAAAGGTTTCAAGGTTTCTGGACGTTGAATAATTGTTTTCTCGATTAATTTATGAAATTTCGTGAAAAAGCTGTCTCTTATTTCATCAATCTCCATAAGAATTTCATGTCCTGCGTCTTTAAATTCAATCAATTCAGCGTTTTTTAAATTGTTGGCTGCGCGTTTTATATCCTCATTATCAACAATCATATCTTTACCTGCAATCGTAATCAGACACTTTGTTTCAACAGTATCAAGAAAATCCTTTTTTTGAACAAAATTGCAGCTTTGGGATGCATAATACAGCCATCTAAAAGTTGGGCTGCCAACAGCAAGTGCCGGATCAGCCTCACACCATTTTTCATGAATGGCGTTACGTTTTTCATCATGTGAAAAAACAGAAAGCCCTCTTTTTCTACGTATGGCTTTATTCCATTCGCCGCCGCCCATTACGTAATGCTCTGGTCTTGCGCCATCCAAAGCGTTTAGGAGGATATTTGATAATGGTATTTTATTGAGTGCTTTTATGCCAAGCATAGGCGATGTGAAAGCGGCGCATTCAAATACATCAGGATATTTGCTGAGATACCGTAATCCAATATTGGCGCCCATAGAGTGCCCGAGCATAGCAAGTGGAATGCGTCCTTTATCAGGGTGGACGCTGGAATGTTTGATATAGCCAAGAATAAAAGCGTGCAGGCGTTCAACGTCGATATCAAAATTCTCTCCATGGCGTTTATGAGGGTCTTTTAGATAGCGGTCAGAACGTCCTTGTCCGGGCCAATCCAAGACCCAGAAAGCCAGTTTCATATCAAGGCATGTGCGTGCAACCTCATAATATTTTTCGGTGAATTCGCTGAGGCCTGGCAAGCATACAACAACTGCATCCGGGACTTCATTTTCAGGAAATGCTGAGCCGAATGCTATACGCATCCCGTGGCTTTTGAAATGATGCGGTCGCCAACCGTTTGGGGGTAGAAATCTATCTTCTAAGTCAGGAATTTTATTCATAGTAAAAATTATTATGCTGACAAAGTTTTAAAGAAAAGTGAATATTAGGGAGTGTGAATACTACTCCATAGCTTTAATGATATCTTCAGTCATTTTTTTCGCATCATCAAGCAGCATCATCGTATTTTCTTCAAAAAAGAGCGGGTTATCTATCCCTGCATATCCAGAGCCAAGAGAGCGTTTTACAAATAATACTGTTTGCGCATTTTCCACATCAAGGACAGGCATGCCGTAAATCGGTGACGTAGTGTCATTCTTGGCCGCAGGGTTTGTAATATCATTGGCGCCAATCACATAGGCGACATCGGCTTGGGCAAATTCGCGGTTGATATCTTCCATTTCGAAAACTTCATCATAAGGAACGTTAGCCTCTGCCAGTAAAACGTTCATATGCCCTGGCATACGTCCCGCAACCGGGTGAATGGCATATTTAACATCCACGCCTTCTTTTTTAAGGATATCGGACATTTCGCGTAAAGCATGCTGGGCTTGTGCGACTGCCATACCGTAGCCGGGAATGATTATGACTTTTGAGGCGTTTTTCATGATATAGGCTGCATCTTCTGCTGCGCCGATTTTAGCCTGACGATCCGGATCATGTGTATCTGCGCCGCCTGCTGCTTGCTCACCACCGAAACCACCGAGCAAGACGGAGATAAATGAGCGGTTCATTCCTTTGCACATAATATATGAGAGAATTGCGCCGGATGCGCCAACAAGCGCACCTGTGATGATGAGCAAGTTATTGTGGAGCGTAAAGCCTATCCCTGCTGCGGCCCAACCGGAATAAGAGTTGAGCATGGAAACAATCACCGGCATATCGGCGCCGCCAATCGGGATAATCATTAGAACGCCGAGCGCTAATGCCAGAATTGTAATCAGAAAGAATAAAAACCCGCTTTCTGTAATGCACAGGAGAATAATGAGGAGCATTAAGAGAGCGCCGAGCATGCCGTTCAAAGCATGTTGACCGCCAAAAGTAACGGGCTTACCGCTGATGGTTCCTTGCAATTTCCCCCATGCGATCACTGATCCTGTGAAGGTAATTGCGCCAATTGCAAGACCGATCGACATTTCGATTAATGAGGCAAGGTGAATATCGTCTTTTGTACCAATGCCAAAGGCTTCGGGGTTCAGGAATGCGGATGTTGCGACAAAAACGGCTGCTAAACCGACAAGAGAGTGAAAGGCTGCCATGAGTTGCGGTAAAGCCGTCATTTCAATACGCTGGGCGATAACAGTGCCGATGCCGCCGCCAATACCAATGGCGAGCAGCACCCAAAACCAGCTACCGACTTGTGGTAAAAGCAGGGTTGTAATAATCGCAATTGCCATCCCGGCAATTCCAAAGTTAAGGCCCTGACGCGCTGTTTCAGGATGCGATAGACCGCGCAAAGCCAGAATAAACAAAATGGATGCTATGAGATAAGTAAAAGCGGCGAATGTTTCCATGATTATGTATCTTCCTGTTCCTGCATAGCTTGCAATTGCGTTTTTAATGGTTGAAGCTTGTTTTTATATGTTTCCCAAATAACACGCGGATCAATTCCTAAATAATCATGTGATATCTTATTTCTCATCCCGATTATATTGTTCCACTGAATGTTAGAATACCGATCACGACAGTCACGAGGAACATATTTAGCGGCTTCTCCTAAAATTTCAAAATATCTTTCAACAGTCCTGCATTTATGTTGATTGTCTAAAAAGCTACTTTCATTTTCGTCTTCCAGAAAGTCAAAAATCGCATCAATCTGATCAATCATATCCTGCAAACGAAACAACCACCTTTTATTGCCAGACATCTTGAGCCTCCGAAAGAATGTTATCTTTCAGATAGTGATGTAATTCACTTTCCATCGCCAAATCAACATCAACACCGCCAAGCATATGTCCAATCTTCTCATTCATTGTAAAATATGACCAATCAGGCAAGGTTTCGAATTCTACAATCAAGTCAACATCACTCTGTGCTGTTGCTTCACCGCGAGCCACAGAACCGAAAACACGCAAACGCTTAATGCCAAAATCATTTTCTAAAATTGGACGAAGCTCTCGCAAACGTTCAATAATTTTTCTGCTTTCTTTGTTCAAACCAAGTCTTTTCCTCTGCGCATCTATAAATTAAAGGCCTAAGCCCCCCTTTTCTTAAACATACTAAGCATGCGCCGGGTGATAATAAATCCACCGAAAATATTCACCGAAGCCAGTATTACGGCTAGAAATCCAAACAATGAAAAAGTGCCATCCTCTGGCCAGACAGCAACAATCGCGCCGACAATAATGACCGAGGAAATCGCATTGGTAATGCCCATCAGCGGAGAGTGGAGGGCAGGGGTTACGCGCCAGACAACGTGATAGCCGACAAAACAGGCGAGGACAAAAACCGTAAGACCTGTCACAATAAAGGGCGTTGCATGTCCTGCGCTTTCAATCGCGCCGGAGCTTTCAACGGCAAGGCTGGCGGCGGTTTCGGATAATTCCTGCAATTTGTTGGCAAGTTCTGCAGCGCTTTCTGTAACTGTACGGTCTTGAGACATGGTTTAGTCCTTTTTGCTTTGCTGATCGGTCTTTTCAACAGTCTTTTTACTGGGCGCAGCTTTTGAGGAAGCTGTTTTGGTTGTTTTTTTTGTAGCCGGCTTTTTAACTGCTGTTTTTTTCTCAGTTGTTTTTTTCCCAGTTGTTTTTTTAGGGGGCGCTTTTTTTTGAATAAAATCGGGATGGATGATTTCACCATCTTTTGTTAGAAGAACACCTGCAATGATTTCATCTTCAAGGTTAAGATCAATTTTCTTTTTCTCATCACTGATCACAAGCTGAACAAAATTTAGCAAGTTTTTGGCGTAAAGCGCGGATGCATTAGCTGCTAAACGTCCTGGAACATTGTGATGGCCAACAATAGTCACGCCATGTTTTTTTAGCACCTTTCCAGCTTCGGACAGGGCGCAATTCCCGCCTGTTTCAACGGCGAGATCAACAATGACAGAGCCGGGCTTCATGGATTTAACCATCTTTTCTGAAATCAATTTTGGTGCAGGGCGACCGGGAATGAGAGCTGTTGTGATAACAATATCCTGTTTGGAGATTGTCTCTTCAATCAGGGCTTGTTGCTCTTTTTGATATTCTTTTGACATCTCTTTGGCATAACCGCCTGCTGTCTCAGCCTCTTTAAACTCTTCATTTTCAACGGCAACGAAAGAAGCGCCCAGAGATTCAACCTGTTCTTTTGCAGCTGGTCTGACATCTGTTGCCGAGACAATAGCACCCAAACGCCGTGCAGTTGCAATGGCCTGCAAGCCTGCAACGCCGGCACCCATCACGAAAACCTTTGCTGGTGGGACTGTTCCTGCTGCCGTCATCATCATCGGAAGGGCGCGACCGAAATGCTCGGTTGCATCAAGCACGGATTTATAGCCCGCTAAATTGGATTGGGATGATAAGACATCCATGCTTTGCGCACGTGTAATACGCGGCATGAGCTCCATAGAGCATGCATTGATATTCGCCTTTGCAAGAGATTCAATCAGGGCTTGATTGGAATGCGGAGCGAGCATAGCAATTAGCAATGTTGCTTTTTGGATATGCTTGATTTCATCTTCATCTGGAGCCTGTACTTTCAAAACAATATCTGCGCTTTTGTAAGTCTCGGCGGCATTTTTACAAATGACAGCTCCGGCGGCTTTAAAGTCCTCATCGATTATATCTGCGCCAAGCCCTGCGCCTGTCTCAATGCAGATATGCGCACCGAGAGCACATAGTTTTTTTACGGTTTCCGGCGAGGCAGCCACACGGGTTTCGTTTGTGGATATCTCTTTTGGTATGGCGATTTTTAAAGCCAAAGGAAAACCCTTTCCATATATTTAATGCAGACTTGATGTAATAAAAACATGCACGATCTTGTAGCGTTTGTGAAGAGCATTTTCACAGTTTTTCCTTTAAAAAACCAGGCTTTTATCTCGCGTAATCTAATCCTTGAATAAAATATTATTTTTCTTTAAGTTAATACTTAAGTAGTATCCTCTGCCTCCCGCATTCTTTGTAAACACTTTTTAAGTAGCTTAAGGCTTAAGTACCTATGAAAAAGTATTTTCTATCGTTGGTTGCCTGTGTCGGTGGTTTGTTACTGCCTTGCAATGGGGAAGCGCAGACAATTCAGGATGCTGTTCAAGCTGCAATAACAAATCATCCGCAAATTGAACAGGCCAAAGCAAGGTTTTATGCCGCAGAACAAGAAATATCTTCTGTAAAGTCTGGCTTTTTTCCCTCTCTTTCTGTTGGGGTAACAGGTGGACGTGTTTACAGTGATAACTCAACATCACGCGGGTCTGTTACGACAAGAGGTGCGGCTTATTCGGGTTTGGGAGAGGTGAATGCTTCTTTACAACAGCCGTTATTTGACGGGTTTCAGGCGATGAATCGCTTTAGATCTGCAAAAGCCATCACTGATTCTGCTGATCTTCAGCTTCAGGACGCGCAAGAGCAGATCGCTTTTAGAACCGTGCAAGCTTTTATTAACGTGCTGCAATCGCGTTCAATCTTAATTCGCCTGAAAAATCATGAGGGGAAAATAAAGGATTATCTCCAGCGTATTGAGACCAATGTTGAAGATGGCGGTGCAGATGAATCCCAGCTCCAGCAGGCAAAAGATGTCTTTGTTTTTCTGAGTGGGTTTATAGCCGATTATAACGCGCAATTAAAGACGGCGGAATCACAGTTTCTGGAATTAACGGGTGAATTGCCAACTCAGGATATGGATATTCCTGTCTTTAAGATGCCGGGTCTTCCGGCCTCACTGGACGAAGGCATGTCCCTTGCAACATCAGATCATCCGGCGCTTCGCTCGCTTGTCGAGCAGGCCAAAGCCTCAGGATTTGATATCAAAGCTGAAAAAGGTAGTTTATATCCTGAAATTCTTGGTGAATTATCGTATTTAAAAAATGATAAACGCGAAGAAATTGGCGGAGAAATTGAAGATCAGCGCGCCGTAGTGCGCATGAACTGGGAATTTGAAGTGGGCGGCGGTCAATATGCACGGATCAAACAGCGTCGGTTTGAGCATGCCGAGCTGATAGCCCGTGAAAAAGAGGTTCGCAATCAAATTGAGCGTGATATTCGTATTGCCTTTGCAGAACGGGAAGTCGCAGCAACACGTTTAAAAAACCAAAAAGAGCGTATCGCGCTTAACAAAAAACTATTTGAGACATATCAAGCCCAATTTGAAGGGGGCAAAGTTGATCTTTTGCAGCTTATGCAGGCTGATAATCAGTTATTTAACACTGAAATTGAAAAAATAGTGTATCAATATCGTCTTCTTACGGCACAATATGGTTTAGTTGCAAGTCTGGGGCGTTTGCAGGATGTTCTATTTCAGGGGGAAGTTTGGGATAGCAGCCAGGACAAAATAGCAGAAAAAGCCCTGTATGAGACAGCAAAATAAAGATAATAGTCAAGACAAGCTGGCGCGTGCTGTTGATCCATTGCTGAAATGTCTGGTTTTTTTGACCGCACATTATGGCCGCGCGAAATCAGAGCAGGCTTTAACAGCTGGTCTTCCTTATGATGAGCAAAATATGCGTCCGCAGCTTTTTTGTGAAGCGGCGGAGCGTTTGGGGCTGAAAACCAAAATCGTTAAAAAGCGTAAGCTGGATGCAATTCCGGATGCTGTTTTGCCTGTGGTTTTGGTGTTAAAAAACGAGCAGGCTTGTATTTTATTGGAAGTTAAAGATCAGAAGGCTAAAATTTACCTGCCGGATACGGATAGCCAAAAAGAGATTGCGTTTGAAACTTTGCAAAATGATTTTGCAGGTTTTGCGATTTATATTCATCCGCGTGCTGAATTTACCAATCCTGACACTGTGCATCTTGAAGATACAAACCGTCACTGGTTTTGGGGCATCGTGAGGGAAAATCGCGGGATATATGGTCTTGTTCTTTTGGGTGCTGTCTTTATTAATTTATTTGGCCTCACCAGCCCTTTATTCATCATGAATGTCTATGATCGTGTCATTCCCAATAATGCCATTGAAACTGGCTGGGCTTTGGGGGTTGGGGCGCTGGCCATATTCATCTTTGATTTTATTATGCGCAATTTAAGGGGCTATTTGATTGATTTTTCTGGGCGTAAAATTGATGTCATTGCGGCGCGTCGTATTTATGATCAGGTTTTGAATATGCGGCTGTCTGAACGTCCGAAATCAAGCGGATCGTTCGCCAATATGCTGCATGATTTTAATGCGGTCAGGGAATTTTTTACCTCCGCCACGATTACAGGGTTGGTGGATCTGCCTTTTACATTATTTTTCCTGTTCATTATCTATCAACTGGGTGGATCAATAGCCTTTGTGCTTTTGGCGCTTATTGTTGTGGTGATTATGAGTGGATTTATACTACAATTCCCGCTGAAATCATTGGTTCGAAAATCGACGCAATCTGCCGAAGCCAAGCATGGCTTGCTTGTTGAAACGATTCATGGTTTGGAAACGGTCAAAGCGATTGGTGCGGATGGGCGTTTTCGCAAAAGATATGGCAGTTATGTTGGCGAGAATGCAGCCTTTGGGCAATCTTCGCGCTTTGTTTCAAGTCTGGGCGTGAATATCGCGCAATTTATTCAACAAATTGCTTCTATTTTGGTTATTTTAGCAGGGATGTACGCGGTTCAGGCAGGTGATTTATCTGTTGGCGCGCTGATTGCCTGTGTGATTTTGGGTGGGCGTGCAATTTCGCCAATTGGGCAGATAGCAGCTCTCATGACCAAATACCATCAGGCGGATGGCGCGCTGAAAACGTTGGATAATATCATGCGCAAAGATGTTGAGCGTCCGCCGCATCAGCAATTTTTGAATCGCTCAGAGCTGGAAGGGAAGATTGCGTTTGAGAGTATCAGCTTTTCTTATCCCGATGTGCAACGTGACGTTTTGAATGGTGTGAGTTTTACGATTAATCCCGGTGAAAAAGTCGGGATTATCGGGCGCATTGGATCAGGCAAAAGTACGATCGCCAGATTAATGATGGGGCTCTATCAGCCGCAAAATGGTACGATTTTAATTGATAATACAGATTATAAGCAAATTGATCCGGCGGATTTAAGGCGAAACGTTGCGTATATTGCGCAGGATGTTGTGCTTTTTACTGGCTCTGTGAGGGATAATATTGCGGCGAGTGTGCCGCATGCCTCCGAAGAGGCGATTTTAAAAGCGGCGAAGCTTTCCGGTGTGCACGATTTTGTTTCTAAACATCCGATGGGATATGATGCGCCTGTTGGCGAGCATGGCTCTAACCTGTCCGGTGGTCAAAGACAGGCGATAGCGCTCGCGCGTGCTATGCTCATTAACCCAAAAGTATTGATCTGTGATGAGCCGACCAATGCGATGGATATGCAGGCAGAAGATGCTTTTAAAAAATATGTGAATGAAGAGGTTAAGGATAAAACGCTCATTGTCATCACGCATAAAAACACAATGCTGGATATGGTTGAACGTCTGATACTGATGGATAACGGCAAATTAATCATGGATGGGGAGCGCGATAAGGTCATCACGGCTTTGCAGACCGGAAAAATCGAGGTGCCGGAATGAGCCTCTTTAACCCCAAAATCAAAGAAACCGACTTTATGAGCGAGCTGGAGGCTGCCCATCACATGAGTCCCAATAAAGCGGCAATCGGGTTGTTTATATCCATCATAGCGCTTGTGACATGTGGATTTTTCTGGATGGCGCATGCGAAGGTCGAAGAAATTACAAGGGCGCAAGGCAGCGTGGTTCCATCACAGGATATTCAGGTGGTGCAGAGCCTTGAGGGTGGGGTTTTGGAGGCTTTGAATGTGCGTGAAGGACAGCGGGTTAAAAAAGGAGATATTCTCCTGCGGATCAGTGATGTTCAATTCGCCTCCCAAGAACGCGGCACCGAAGCAAGAACGTTGAGTTTGAAAGCAAAAAAAGCAAGATTGGAGGCAGAAGCCAGAGGGCAAGAATTTTCTCTGCCGGCTGAAGTACTTGAAAAGACGCCGCAAATTGCAGCCAATGAAACATCTTTATACCAGTCGCGTCAGAATGAGCTTAAAAATACTTACGCAATTTTGGATGATCGTATCGCAAAGGCATCTGCGGAACTTGCGGAAGTGAAAGCGCAAATTGGGAGATTCTCAAATTCGAAAGCATTATTAGGCAAAGAGCTGGAGATTACAAAAGAGATGGTGCGTAAACGCGCCGCACCAAAAATCGATGAGATCAGAATTACACGTGAAATCAGCGACCTTAGCGGACAAATCAATGCAGGCGTGCAAAGACGCCGTGCTTTGGAGGCTGAATTACAGGCGGTTAAAAAAGAGCGGGAAAGCCAGCTTGATAAATTTCAATCGCAAGCTTTGGGCGAGCTTAATCAGGTGGAAACTGAAATTGCGGGATTAAAGGAAAATCTGAAATCCATAGGCGATCGTGTGGATCGCGCAGAACTGCGTGCGCCGGTTGATGGAACGGTGAACCGTATTGCCATTAAGACAATAGGCGGCGTTATTGAGCCTGCGGCAAGATTGGTGGAAATTGTTCCGCTGGATGATGAGCTTAAGATTGTTGCACAAATCCAGCCCAATGAAGTTGCTTTTATTCGCCCCGGCCAGGCTGCAAAGGTTAAAATAACGGCCTATGATCCTCAGAAATACGGTAGTTTGGATGGCGAGCTTGTGCGCATCGGCGCGAGCAGTGTGCAGGATAGCGAAGGGAATGCATTTTTTGAAATTGAGGTTAGGACGGTTAAAAACTTTTTAGGCAGTGAAGACAAGCCTTTGCCGATTACGCCTGGTATGGTTGCGGAAGTTGAAGTGATTACAGGCAAGCGTACTATTTTGGAATATATGATGAAGCCTATTTTGCGCGCCCGTGAGCGTGCCTTTACGGAGAGGTGATTTCCCCTGTGCAGCGCTTTATCATCCATCCACTTACACGGTTTCTATGTTTAGCGCTGGTTTTATTGAGTTTGGTCTATCTCGCATTGGGGAATACAGGATTAAAGGAACGTATCAGCAATATTGTCTTTGAAAACTATATGAAGGCCAAGCCGCGAGAATCTTCAGGGCTTCTGGTGTTTGTTGATATTGATGATGAATCGTTAACCCAAATCGGGCAATGGCCATGGCCACGAAAAACCATCGCAGAGTTGATCACAAATATTGATAAGGCAGGCGCTGCTGTGATTATTTTTGATGGTGTTTTAGCAGAGCCGGATCGGACATCCCCTGAAAATATTGCAGCTTTGTTGGAAGATGGACACCCCGCGCAAGAAGCTCTCAGCACTTTACCTGCGAATGACGTGGTTTTGGCGGATGCTATTCGCAGCACGGGAAAATTTGTAGCAGGTTTTTCGTATGGCTCAAACGCGCAGCCGCCACTGCTGAAAAAACGTGTTCTTGCCAAGAGAGATGTTAAGAGCTTTATTTTAAGCCAACAAGACTATAATGCTGGGTATTTTCAAACGACTGCGCAATTTCTTAGGCCTTTGCAAAAAGCAGCCGCAGGCAATGGAAGTTTCATGGCGAGCGCCGAAGCGGATTCGGTGATCCGTCGCACAGGGCTTATTTTTCACAACGGGCAACAGATTTTCCCCTCTCTTATTTTAGAGGGCTTGAGGCTTTATGAGCGCGATGGCAAAGAGCTAATTAAACTGAGCGCTAACGAGGATTATACCAATACAACAATTCAGGAGCCGCTCATGGCCAATATTGGACGCTATCAGATCCCTATGAGTGTGGACGGTAAAATGTGGGTTTATTTCAGAAAATTCACGCAAGATGAAAGCATACCGGCAAATCAATTTATTGCTAATCAAACGCTACCTGATTTGAAGGGGAAAATCGTTTTTATAGCTTCAAGTGCAGAAGGTTTAATGGATTTACGGGCAACGCCGCTCGGTATGCAGCCTGGTGTGCGCGTGCATATGAATGCGCTTGAACAGATTTTGCAGCATAATTATCTGATCCGTCCGCATACGGCGGCTTTATTAGAGGTTGGGGCAGCAATTATCGTATCGGCGATCATTATTATTTTATCATTTTTTATCAATCCTTTATGGCTGGCATTGATCGTCATTAGCACATCTGCATCAGCCTTTGGGGTATCGTGGTATTTGTTTGATATGAAAGGCGGGTTAATCAACCCTGTTACGCCGACTATTATTGTGAGTTTTGTTTTCGTGGCTGCATCAATCTTGAGTTACCTCAAAACAGAATTGGACAGGCGGCAAGTGCGTGATGCTTTTGGGCTTTATATCTCTCCTGATTTCATGAAAGAGCTAACGTCAAGTCCAGAAAAGTTGGAGCTAGGTGGAGAGATTCGCGATCTTTCTATCATGTTTACGGATATCCGGAGTTTTACAAGCATTTCAGAGGGGTTGGCGCCCGATGAGCTTATTCAATTGATGAATGATTTCCTGACGCCAATGTCTGATTTGGTCATGCAAAATCGCGGTACCATTGATAAATATATGGGCGATGCGATGATGGCATTCTGGAATGCTCCTTTGGATGATGCAGAGCATGCGCGCAATGCGTGCCGGGCGGCGCTGGGGATGCAAGCGGCGCTTGCGCCCATTAACGAGCAAATTGCTAAAAAAGCTGAAGAAAGCGGGAAGGAGCCAGTTTTGCTGCAAGCAGGGATTGGGATTAATACTGGTCCTTGCGCGGTTGGCAATATGGGCTCAAAACAGCGCTTTGCTTATTCAACATTGGGTGATGCGGTTAATCTGGCTTCACGTCTTGAGGGGCAGACGAAGAATTATGGCGTTGATATTTTGATTGGAGAAGAAACGCATCGCTGCGTAACGGATTTTGCGTGTCTTGAGATGGATTTAATAAAGGTCAAAGGAAAACAGGAGGCTGTTCGTATTTTTGCTTTGATAGGGGATGAAGATGTAAAATCTGATAGTGATTTTTCAAGGTTGAAAGAAAAACATGAAAAAATGATTGCATGCTATCAAGCGGGAGATTTCAAAGAGGCGAAAAAGCTAGCCAAAGAATGCAAAGGATTGCGTTTATATAATCTGGATATGTTTTATGAACTATATATTAAACGCTGTGACAATATGATCAAAAACCCGCTGGATCATTGGGACGGTGTTTTTGTTGCGACAACAAAGTAGCTTATAACGAAAGGGCGTTTGCATCCCCGGCAAATGTGATCATATCATCTTTAGGCATTGGCTTGGCAAAATAATAACCCTGCGCCATATCACAGCCAAGACTTTTGAGTTTTTGCGCTTCTTTCAATGTTTCAACACCTTCGGCAATCGTTTTTAGCCCTAAGCTCTGGCTGAGGGAGATCATGGATTGCACGAGCGCCATAACATTCTGATCTGAAAGCATTTCACGGATAAAAGATTGGTCAATCTTGAGCGTATCAATAGGAAAATGGTGGAGATAGCTTAAAGATGAGTAGCCTGTGCCGAAATCATCAATAGATATACCCATGCCAGCTTTATGGCACATATCAAGTGTATCTTTGGCCTGGTTGGACTGCCCCATCAAAAGTCGCTCTGTGATTTCCAAATGGAGATTTTGTGGTTTGATATCAGTAGCGCTTAATGCTTCACAAACACTATCAACGAAATCACCAGAGGCAAAATCATGGCTTGAAAAATTAACACTCATAAAATAATCATTATGCCCTGTATGATTTTCAATATGTTGGAGGTCTTCTAATGATTTCTTGAGCGCCCATTTTGAAGCTTCCACAATAAAGCCGCTATCTTCAATCACCGGGATAAATTGTGCTGGCGAAACAAAGCCCAGCTCTGGATGTGTCCATCGCATTAAAGCTTCAAACCCGGCAATACGATGTGTTTGGAAATTGATAATTGGCTGATAATGTAGCTCAACTTTACCGTTTTTAAGAGCTTTCCTGAAATCATTGTCGATTTTTATGGTTTCCATGGCAGAGATAGATTGCGCGTATTCTTGCTCTACCAGTTCCGCAAGTTGATAGCTATCCTGACTACTCATAACACCGTTACGCGCGAGCATGTCGCGATGGCGCGCGAGAATAACCTGTATTGTCATTTTGAGGATAGGATCTGCGTTTTCAAGGCGTTGCGAGAAATCACTTTGCGTGATTTCAAGAAGTTGACAATCTTCGATAGCTTTGATTGTTGCGGTGCGCGGGGCTTTATCAATTAAAGCCATTTCACCAATCATTGCACCGGCTCCACGTGTTCCAAGGCTCTGTTGGCTGCCGTCATTTTTAGTCAGAATAATCTCAACACGTCCTGATTCTATGATAAAGGCGCAATCGCCCAAATCACCCTGTTTCAGGATGATATCTCCATTTTTGTAAGTCTGAGCCGTTGTGTGTTTATCCATGCCTTTTTAAAACTATATAATACTAAATGTTAAGATTAATTTAGGATTAGCTGCAGCCTTAAGATGTTTAAAAAATCTATGCTTGACATTTGGTGTCAGAAATCGCTAATGTCCTTCGATATTTAAAGAACAAATTTAGGGTGAAACCATGAAAGTTGCTAATTCACTAAAGACATTAAAGACCAGAGACCGTGATAATCGTGTCATTCGCAGGCGCGGTCGCACATATGTGATCAATAAGAAAAATCCACGCATGAAGGCGCGTCAGGGTTAGGTTATTTTTTGATAAAATCGATTTTGTAAAGCCGATCTTGTTGAAGTCCGGGATCGGCTTTAGCTATTGTAATGCATTCTGTTTTCAAGTCTAATAGAACTTGAAATGTAAACTAACGTTCAGCCATTTTAGGATTGAAATGTTTTCCAGAATTTTTGGATTTATGTCTGCCGATATGGCAATTGATCTTGGGACGGCCAATACGCTCGTATATGTCCGCGATCAGGGTATTGTGCTCAATGAACCTTCCGTGGTTGCCATCTCAATGGTGCAGGGCAAAAAGCATATTCTCGCTGTTGGCAATGAAGCAAAAATGATGCTCGGGCGAACACCGGGGAGTATTACGGCGACAAGACCTTTGCGCGACGGTGTGATTGCTGACTTTGAAGTCACAGAGGCCATGATCAAGCATTTTATCCGCAAAGTGCACAATCGCCGCTCTTTCGTATCCCCAAAGATGGTGATTTGCGTGCCAAGTGGCTCAACCGCTGTTGAACGCCGCGCTATTCAGGATTCCGCAGAGCATGCGGGCGCTTCCGAAGTTTATTTAATTGAAGAGCCGATGGCAGCAGCTATTGGTGCAGGGCTTCCGGTTACAGAGCCTTCAGGTTCCATGGTGGTTGATATTGGCGGCGGAACGACAGAAGTTGCTGTTATTTCATTGGCGGGAATTGTTTATGCCCGTTCTGTGCGCGTTGGCGGTGATAAGATGGATGAGGCTATTATCGCTTATATTCGCCGCGTCCATAATTTGCTAATTGGTGAAAGTACGGCAGAAAGAATTAAAAAGGAAATCGGCTCTGCTTGTCCTCCTGCGGATGGAGAAGGGCGTTCCATGGAAATAAGGGGGCGTGATTTGATGAACGGCGTTCCCAAGGAAATTGTAGTGACTGAACGTCAAGTTGCAGAAGCCTTGGCGGAGCCGGTTGGGCAGATTATTGAAGGTGTTAAGACAGCTTTGGAATATACCGCGCCTGAACTTGCCGCCGATATTGTTGATAAAGGCATTGTCATGACAGGCGGTGGATCGCTTTTGACTAATCTTGATTTTGTGCTGCGCCATGCGACAGGTCTCGCTGTAACCTTGGCGGATGATCCGCTATCATGTGTTGCGCTTGGCACAGGACATGCATTGGAAGAGCGCAAAGCTTTGCGCAATGTTTTAGTAGGCATGTATTAAGATTCTGATGTAAAATAAAAAAACTGTGTATTGATTGTTTTTTAGCAATTTTTACAGTATCCTATAAAGCATTGCTTAAGTAAAAACTGCTATAGTTGGTTTTGTATCATGATCAAGCAAAAGAGCCGTCTTTAAAGTGAAACGACATTCATCATTACGATCCGGGAAAGCATGGGGTGCACAAACGCTGGCGGCTTTTCTACCTCTCGGCGGCGTTTCCAGTTTTTTTCTTATCGGTCTTGGCTTGCTTATATTATTATTCTCGGCTATCAGTCCCAATAATGTCAGCGATATACGCATGAGTATAACAGATGCGGCATCTCCCATTCTTGCAACAATCACAAAGCCAATTATTTTTACAGCAGACGCGGTGCGTAATGCGTCCGGGTTAGGGGATTTGCAGGCTGAAAATATCCGTTTGAAACAGGAAAATTTACGTTTAAAAGAATGGTATCAAACTGCGCTTTTATTAGAATCCGAAAATAAATCTTTACGTGATCTTTTGAATGTTAAGGCAGAGGCGCATTATAAAACAATTACGGCCAGAACATTGGCAGATGCAGGAAATGCTTTTGCGAAAACGGTGCTGATTTCAGCAGGTGCACAAGACGGTGTTAAAAAAAATCAGGCTGTGGTTTCCGGTGAAGGTTTAATCGGACGTGTTGTTGAAGTCGGCAGTGAAACTGCCCGTGTTTTATTAATCACAGATATCAACTCAAGAGTGCCTGTTTTGGTGGAAGACACGCGCCAGCATGCAATTCTTGCCGGTTCCAATGCAGATATGACCAGATTGTTACATTTGCCGCCTGATAGTGATATCAAGGATAATGCCAGAATCATTACATCAGGCCATGGCGGTTTATTCCCGCATGGCCTGGCAATTGGCCGTATAACCCGCAGCAAAGATGGCGCAGTTGAGGTCAATCCGTTTGCCAATTTTGACCGTATCGTGCATGTTCGTGTGCTGGATAAATCACAAGACCCTAACCTCGTTGCAGCCGGACAACATAAATCTTTGAGTGTATTACAGTAAAACAATGCTGCCTTTTTCTTCCGTTGGTGAAATTTTTGAAAGTTTTTTCAGGTTTGCATTGGTTTATAGCGCCATTACATTTTTCTTCATTGCTGAAATTATAACGCTTCCTGCGCCATTTGATGGCATTAAACTGGTTCCGTTTTTACTGATAACAATCTATTTTTGGGCGTTGTACCGCCCGCAAATCATGCCACCTTTGCTGGCTTTCACGCTGGGGCTTTTAGCCGATATATTAAGCGGCATGCCAATCGGGATAGGTGCGATTACGCTGGTTTTTCTTAATTGGCTTATATCCTCACAGCGTATTTTCCTCTATGCGCAATCTTTTCTGATTATCTGGATTATATTTAGTGTATTTTACACAGCGATTATTGCTTTGCAGTGGCTTTTTTATGGTCTTATAAGCCTTCAATGGTCATCGATATCCAATATCATCCCGCAACTGATAGCCGGAATTATTGCCTTTCCGTTTTTAATGAGTGCGTATCACATGATCCATAAAATTCTGCCACCTGCGAATTTTACGCTGACATCCAGATAGTGATGCTTATAATGCGCGTATGAAACAAAATGCTGATACTGTCAAAGTCTTCACAAGACGCGCCTTTATCATAGGCGGCTTACAAGCAAGCTTGCTTGGTGTTTTAGGTGGGCGTTTGGCTTATTTGCAGGTCGCGCAAGGCCAGCGTTATAAGGTGATGGCGGATAAAAACCGTATCAGTATAAAAATGCTTGCCCCGTCGCGCGGCGAAGTTGTTGACCGTTTTGGCGTTCCGCTTGCTGTGAACAGTCAAAATTTCCGTGCACTCATTGTCCCGGAACAGGCCAAAGATGTCCAAAAATCCCTGCGGTCTTTGCAAAATGTCATTGATCTTTCGGATCAACAGCGTGAAAAAGCCGTTAAAGAAGCCAAAAAGCGTCCAAAATTTGCTGCGATTGAAGTTAAAGATGATCTAAGCTGGGAAGATGTTGCCCGTATAGAGGTTAATCTACCGGATTTGCCCGGTATATCAACCGATGTCGGAGAAAGGCGCACATATCCTTTTGGCGCGGCGACTGCGCATATTGTTGGTTATGTCAGCTCTGTTAATGAAAAAGAGATTGATGAAGATCCTGTCCTAAGCCTCCCCGGTTTTAAAATTGGGAAAACTGGAATCGAAAAAAGCTATGATCAAGAACTGCGCGGGACGGCAGGTACATCCCAAACAGAGGTTAATGTTATTGGGCGTGAGGTCAGGGAATTACAGCGTCAGGATAGCGGGCAGGGTAAACGCATTACACTCACGATTGACGGTGAGTTACAGAGATTTTCACAAAATACACTTGCACAGCAGCGCAGCGCTTCTGCTGTGATTATGGATGTGCATAGTGGGGCGATTTATGCATTAGCATCACACCCTGCGTTCAACCCCAATGATTTTTCAAACGGACTTTCCATGGAAAAATGGCAGGAATTGCTTGCTGATGCAGCGCATCCATTGACCAATAAAGCTATAGCAGGGCAATATCCTCCAGCCTCAACATTTAAAATGATCACGCTTTTGGCGGGGTTGAAGTCAGGGCACATTAACAGCCAGACAGTCGTGCATTGTCCCGGACACTATGACTACGGAAAAGACAGGTTTCATTGCTGGAAACGCGGCGGGCATGGTTGGGTCAATGCGGTCACGGCAATGTCTTACTCATGTGATACGTTTTTCTATGAGCTTTCAACCGAAATCGGTATTGATAATATTGCCGCTATGGCGCGTCAATTGGGCCTCGGCAGTGCGTTTGATTTTGAATTAGAAGGCGAGCGCCCGGGGCTTGTTGCTGATAAAAACTGGAAGCTTGCCAATCGCGGGCAAAGCTGGCAGCCGGGCGAGACCATCGTTAGCAGCATCGGGCAAGGCTCAATGCAGGCAACCCCGCTGCAATTGGCGGTTATGACAGCGCGGCTAATCAATGGAGGCTATGCCGTGAAGCCATGGGTGACAGCGCGTATTGGCGATGAGCAGGTAGCGGCGCAAAAATGGCCGAGCCTGGGCTTAAAGAAATGGCATTTAGATCTTGTCAAAAAAGGCATGGATGCGACCGTTAACACGGAAAAAGGAACGGCTTATGGATCACGTATCGAAGACCCTTTATTCGCTATGGGCGGGAAAACAGGAACAGCGCAGGTGAAACGGATTACCAGAGCAGATCGTGCAGCCGGGATCAAAAATGAGGATTTGAAATGGCGGCACAGGCATCATGCGTTGTTTGTTGGCTATGCGCCGCTGGAAAAGCCTAAATATGTTGTATCCGTTGTGGTTGAGCACGGTATTGGCGGCTCCCGAACAGCCGCGCCAATTGCGCGTGATTTATTGCTGGAGGCGCAAAAACGTGATCCTGCCAAAACAACTATATTTTCAGGACAATTAGATGGTAAGCCGGCATGACGTCAAATAGCTTTGCAATCCATAGTGAGTTAACTTTTTTTCAAAAGATTCAGTCTTTGAACTGGGGTCTGCTTTTATTAATCATCGCCGTGGCTTGCGTTGGATTTACATGCTTGTATTCCGCCGCCGGAGGATCGCTATCCCCTTGGGCATCCAAGCAAATCGCCCGCTTTTGCGTGGGGCTTGTGGGGATGTTTATTATCGCACTGATCGATATACGCTGGTGGTACAGGCTAAGCTGGTTTTTCTTTGCTGCAGGCATGGCCTTGCTTGTCTTTGTTGAGATATTCGGGCAAGTCGGTATGGGCGCGCAAAGATGGATCAATCTCGGCTTCATACAGCTTCAACCTTCTGAAATTATGAAGATATCCGTTGTGATGGCGTTGGCGCGTTATTTCCATGCGGCGACCATAGAGGATATGCGACGAGTGAAATTCCTCATTATCCCTGCGCTCATGATCGCTGCGCCCGTAGCACTCGTCTTGCTTCAGCCTGACCTTGGGACATCACTTATGATTGTTATGGCAGGGGTTTCCATGTTCTTTATGGCTGGCGCGCCATGGTGGCTATTTGTTGGCGGGATTGTCGGCGTTGCCGCGATTATCCCCGTCGCCTGGCAATTCTTTTTACATGATTATCAAAAAGCCCGAGTCATGACATTCCTGAACCCGGAGAGCGATCCTCTCGGTGCTGGATATCACATTACGCAATCCAAAATCGCACTGGGATCAGGAGGGGTTGACGGCAAGGGCTTCCTTAAAGGCACACAAAGCAACTTGAATTTTTTGCCTGAAAAACAAACAGATTTTATTTTTACATTATGGGCCGAGGAATGGGGGTTGGTCGGCGGTTTGTCGCTATTAGCGCTTTTTTGGTGTGTGTTTGCCTATTGCATATGGATTGCCATGCGCGCCCGCCAGAATTTCTCGCGGTTTTTGGTGCTGGGGCTGTGCGTGAATTTCTCGCTCTATGTGTTTATCAATATCGCGATGGTGATGGGATTAATACCAGTCGTCGGTGCGCCGCTACCGCTAATATCCTATGGCGGAACCTCCATGCTCGCGGCGCTCGCCAGTTTCGGTCTGATCATGAGCGCCAGTATCCACCGGGATGTTAAGGTGACGCGGTTGTGATTTTAATCATCGATATGCATCTCTGCGTAACGCAGAAAAACGCTCTGTTTGGCAGTTTTAGAAACTCTTAAGGCTCATAGGGAGGAGGTGAGAAAAAGAAGTTACCAACAGTCTCGACCGCTTGCCCGGCAACTTCAGCAACTTCAGCAGCAACTTCAGCAACATTATCCAAAAGGCCATCCGGCTCAACGTAATCTGATACGATTTTGAGTTGATTTGCGTCCATATTATATACCGCCGTATTAAACTCCTGCTTTAACGCCTCAATATTTGCTTCAGAGTTAGGGGTCTCTTCCAATGACATGATCTGACTTTTAAGCGATGCGAGGTGCTGAACTTCAAATGGAATATCTGAATCGGTCGGTGCTTTTGGATCATTACCTTCGCTAGAGACACTTGCCCATGTTGGATCAATTGCTTCATAAACTGCAGCATACACAGCCGTATTTTCAGGAGAATTTGCGCCTTCAGATGTATTAATTGTATATTCTGTCATACCTATTCTTTCATTTTTGAATGTTACTAAAAATCACAACACTGATTATATTGCAAAAAACTTAATAAAAGGTTACTAAGCCTAACAGTTTCGGTCTCATCATGAGCGCTAGCATCCACCGGGATGTTAAGGTGACGTGGTTGTGATTTTAATCATCGATATGCATCTCTGCGTAACGTAATAAAATCTCACGTTTGACTGGATCGTCAATGCGAATATAGGCAATAACCAAACGCACAATGTCTGAAATATTGATACCGTTTATATCACCCGTTTGCTTGCTCATTGAAAAAACCCCTTGTATATGTTAAAAAAACCACCAAGCCCAAAATGGGCTGGTGGCCGGGTGTTAACAACCGCTCAAGCAAAACGGCGCAATGCTTTTAAGCTTACGCTTTGGACATGACATCACCACCCGGCCTGAAAAAAGCCGAGAGTGTGACACATATAACGGCAGTGTCTAGAATGCCGTACTTGAAAGGGTTGTTAAGCCCACACCGAAAGCCCTTAAGGATTCAGTTATGCTGATAATACTGGATTGAAAGCATGAAATCAAAACACGTTTTACGCGAATAATTCCACCCCTATGTCTTCCCTACGAAAGCAGGGATCTTGGGAGCGCACCTAGGAGATTCCCGCTTTCGCGGGAAATGCATCAGGTAAATGAGACATAAATGCGCTTATTGATTATTGTAAGCAATCGGTGCCTAAAAAGCATTAAGCCGCCTTAATACCCTTATCGTCCAAAAGCGTTTGCAGCTCGCCGCTTTCATACATTTCGCGGACAATGTCACAGCCGCCGACAAACTCACCTTTGACGTAAAGCTGCGGGATCGTTGGCCAGTCTGAGAAATCCTTGATGCCTTGACGAATGTCATCATCCGCCAAAACATTAATGTCTTTGAAGGTCACGCCAAGCTGTGAGAGGACTTGAACGACAAGCGACGAAAATCCGCATTGCGGAAACGCCGCCTCACCTTTCATGAAAAGAACGATATCATTCTCATCGATATCTTTTTGAATAGTTTCAGCTATAGTATTTTTCATTTTTTCTTTCTCCTTTTAAACCACAGGTGACACAGAAGAATACACAGGCGCGTTCAGAGCACAAATCTATGTATTCTATAATGTATAAAGCTCAATTACTCAGGCACGCTTGTCTGTATCGCAAGCGCATGCAGGTCATCGCCCATTTTCCCTTTAAGCGCTTTATACACCATTTGATGCTGTTTTACACGAGACATGCCTTCAAAGCTTGCTGATGTGATATAAGCCGCATAATGATCGCCATCGCCGCGTAAGTCCTCTATACGGACTTCGGCATCGGGGATGCCTTCGCGTATCATGGTCTCAATTTCTTTTGCTTCCATCGCCATCGGGCTTACCCTTCTGGTTTAATCTGCTTGCGTGCCTCCTGGAGGCATTGCTCGATTGTGACATCTAGCCAGTGATCGGTTACATCAACGCCTTTTGCTTCAAGATCCGGCTTTACTTTGCGGAACACATCATCAAAGCCCGGCTCTTGAAGATTAGCCGTGACAACATCCATGGCGTAACTATCGGCTTCCGCCCCTTCAAACCCTAATTTTTCAGCAATAATAAGCCCAAAAAGCTTGCAACAACGCGCTTCTGTTGCAAAGTCCAGTTGTTCATCATGCGCATATTTTGCTTCCATTGCATCTTTGCGGTCATCTAGTCCTGTCATTGTATTTATCCTTATCTATTTGTATCTCTGGTATTCTGAAATAGAATCACATAATTTTTATTGTGATACATAAGAAATTAAATTAAAACGCTGACATGGCAATTTCAAGAGATATAAGAGGCATAAGGATAAATAACGATGGCGCGGCGTAAAAAAATCTATGAAGGCAAAGCAAAGATCATTTATGAAGGCCCTGAGCCGGGGACTGTTATCCAGTATTTTAAGGATGATGTTTCCGCAACATCCGTTGATCCCGATAAAAAAGGCGCAATTGCCGGTAAAGGTGTGTTGAATAACCGGATTTCCGCGCATTTGATGACCAAGATAGAGGCACAAGGAATTCCGACGCACTTTATCAAGCAAATCAATATGCGGGAGCAGCTTGTTCGTACCGTTGAAATCATTCCGCTCGAAGTTGTTGTCCGCAATGTTGCTGCTGGTGGGCTTAACCGTCATTTGGGTATTGAAGAGGGGACAGTTTTACGCCGTCCGCTTGTCGAGTTTTATTACAAAAATGATGAACTAAACGATCCAATCGTCAGTGAAGAACATATCTTCACATTTGGCTGGGCTGATCCTTATGAGCTGGAAGAAATTGTCGCTATGGCATGGCGCGTTAATGATTATATGAGCGGCTTGTTTGCAGGCATAGGGTTAAAACTGGTTGATTTTAAGTTGGAATTTGGCCGTATTTATGGCGAGCATGGTGAGCTTTATATTGTGCTCGCGGATGAATTATCACCGGATAATTGCCGTCTATGGGATATTAATACCAATGAGCGTATGGATAAAGACCGCTATCGTTATGATCTCGGTGATTTGATAGAGGGTTACCAGAGTATCGCTAAAAAACTTGGGCTTATTCCTGAAGATGGAATTGTCGAAGGTGGAAATTTCAATGAACAGATCGCTGAAAATCTGGATCAGATTGAAAATGAATTGGCGGAAAAGCGTAAATTACGTGACTTAAAGCCTGTTAAGCCGCGGAAAGTTTAGATATAGCCATTTCATTCCTCCCAACCGTCATCCCGGACTTGATCCGGGATCTCTTCGATTTAAGTATGAGATCCCACCTATATAAATACGAACAAACCTGCGGCTTTCTTGCAATGACTCTGTTGTCATTGCGAACGTAGTGAAGCAATCCAGATTGCCGCGTCAGGCCTTTGG
>CAWUJS010000007.1:0-52109 GCA_963922705.1 uncultured Alphaproteobacteria bacterium
TTGACTGTGATACTTGAATCACCACCTGATCCATCAAAGTCAGCCTGCAGATCGACAGAAAGAACAGCGCCGCCGGACGCTCCAATTGTACCGTCAATGACAATATCATCGTGTGCTCTAAGTGTCAGAGTCGAATCGGCTCCGGCTGTTTTTAAAATACCAGCATCGGCATCAACAGTGATATCACCGTCTCTTGTGCCTTCACTGTTGGTCTCAAATGTAACATTCACCCCATTGTTGAGTGCTGTATTAATGCTGTCATCGCCAATAAACACCAGAGAGTTTGCATCAAGCGTTGCAGCATTTGGCCCGTCATCATCAATGCTCGCAAAAATATCAGAAGTCAGATCGCCGAGAAGATGCTCATTCGCATTTCCGTCAACGATTCTGATATTGGTAGGGTCAAGCAACCACTCACCGCCTTCGCTCAAATTCACCGTACCGTGAACGCCAAGATTTCCACCGGATGTTTCAACAAAGCCGTCTTCACCAAGCGCAGAAATAGATCCTGCATAAATGGCGTTATCACGCCCCCACATAACAACCGTACCGGCTTTTTCTTCACCATCGGCGATTATTTCACTATCTGTTGTTGTTAATGTGTTTGCAGCATCAACTAGAATTTCACCACCATCTTTACCGGATGCATCTAATTTTCCAGAGATAGTCGCAGTTCCAGAATTACCGCCGGACAAGATGATTTTACCGCCTTTTTGCGTGGCAGAGGATACATCGACGACACCATCAAGGTTAATAATATTATCGGCAACATCTTTCGCCGCCAACGCTGTCATTTGGACTGTGCCGCCTTGCGCGTTAATCTCACCTGTATTTTCGAGATAAACATCGGCAAGCTCACCTTCAACCGCAACTTCAAACAACCCATCGCCATAAAGATCAATCGTGACAGATTCGCCTGCTGCGAATGCCACTTTTCCGAGTTTGGCGTTAATGACACCTGCGTTTTTAACAGTTGGGGCTACAAAAGCAGCAAGACCACTTTCTGCAATATTAACAACTCCCTGGAGTTCAATCGTTCCTACATTGATATCTTCAATTGTGTAATCTCCAAAACGATTATTCATCAATTGATCATCATCAATATTACCCGTTGTCGCTACAAGGCCCGCAACATCAACTTGCGAGTTTTTACCAAAGAAAACACCGTTATTGTCAATAATTACAATACGCCCATTTGAATTCAGACGACCCAGAATTTTTGTGGGATCAGATCTGTTATCACGCACCGCAAACAATTCCGCATTCACGTTGACAGTATCAGATTCGTAAATATCAGCATTACCAACACCAACGGCGCGGCCAGATGTAACCGTAATGTTTGTGACATTTGGATTTGAAGTGTCTGTCTGGAAAGTACCTTTAGCCTGGCTCAAATTGCCCCAGGAATTGTCCGCCATCGCAGGATTTGCAGCAATCAAACCCGCCGCAGTCAGCGCAGATGTCGTTAATAGTTTTAAATTTGAAAAGTTACCTTTGTTTGCGGCATCTTTACGGGCTTTGTAAGTACTCATAGCGTTTCCCCTTTTGTTTAAACAGCGGATATTTAAATTTATTAGTCATGTTAAAAATTAATTGGCCTATAACAGACATATTTGTCAATTATTTTTAGGCACTTTAAATTCGCAAAAATTGGCAACAAAACCAATAAGTAAAACAATTACCTTAAAGCGAATTAATACACATATCGCAAATTTAGTGAAAAAATGTCAAGAAAATAATTAGGGAAAATTAAATTAATATAGCCAAGACATATCTTTTTTTCTTCGTAGGCCATACAAATCAAAGCTTATTAGAGTTTTTTAATATAAATACTGATGTATTTTTATCACATGGAATCAATATGAAAAATTATTGCTATTGAAAAGATTTCTAAAATACCATACAAGTATATTGAATAATTCTTTTACTTTTGTTCGTTTCTATTATATTCAAAAATGAAATTAAAAAATAACATGGTATGAAAACGAAATTTCGTTCTTTAATTTAAACTTTTAAAGGTCTGGCTTTTATGAGAAAACATAATCTATTAAAATTAAGTGCTAGTGGTTTTCTACTGACTCTAGCGGCGTTTGGTTATAACTCCTCTGCACAGGCACAAGCGATCCCAAGCCAATTAGAGCCTTCTCAGGGTACTGTCGACGCGAGTCGCCTGGACGAGCAATTTGCAAGCGATCTCGATATTCCAGATTTAGGTGAAAACATCCAAGTTCAGCGTGCAATTATTCAAAATGCACCGCCTAATGCTGAAAACATTACTTTTAAGCTTAATAATTTGACAATTGATGGTGTAGGAGCCTACGAAGATAGCGATATAGCCAGTATCTATCAAAACCAAATCGGTACAACAGTTAGCCTTGCTGACATTTATGCGATTGCAAACCGTTTGACAAATAAATATAGAAACGAAGGTTTCATTTTGACACAAGTTGTCGTGCCTCCGCAAACGATTGATGGTGGAAATGTTAGGCTACGTGTTGTAGAGGGTTTTGTTGACCGCGTAGTTGTTGATGGTGATGATGATCCGCATGCGCTTGCGCTCATACAAGAATATGCGAGTCGAATAAGCACAGGCGGCGCGCTTAACATTAAAAACCTTGAGAAGTATTTGCTATTAATTAATGATTTGCCTGGTGTATCAGCAAGAAGCGTTCTTAGACCTTCCAGCACACAAACAGGCGCTTCTGATCTTATGATCGTAGTAGAGCGTAAGGCATTTGACGCTGTTTTGGGTATCGACAATTTCGGTAGCCGTTATTTGGGTCCCGTTCAGATAACCGCTGGCGGCTCGGCCAACTCATTTTTTGGTAATAACGAGCAAATTACAGGCCAGTTTGTCGTTGCACCCTTTGGTAATAATGATCCTGAACTAGCATTCGGCGCTTTTTCTTATGAACAACCGATCAATACAATTGGAACGAAGGCGCGCGCTTTCTTCTCCCATTCTGATACGGAGCCAGGCTTTGATATTGATGAATTCAATGTAGATGGTAAATCTACAGCTTTCGGGTTTGGTTTAGAGCACGCATTTTTGCGTTCGCGGACAACAAATCTTTATGGACGCGCCCAATTTGACCATCGTAACGTCGATAGTAAAAGTGATATTGATGTAACGCGTAAAGACCGTATCCGTGCTGTTCGTGTTGGCGGTCGTGTAGAGTTCCTCGATACTCTCTTTGGCGTTGGTATCAACTCCATTGATGTAGAACTTTCACACGGGCTGGATGTTTTTGGTGCGAGTGATGAAAATGATGCAAATCTTACGCGCCCGGAAGGTGACCCACAGTTTCAAAAGATTAATGTTGCAGCACAGCGCTTGCAGCGCATTACCTCAGATATTAACTTACTTCTTGGATTTTCAGGGCAGGCAGCAAATAATGCTTTACTCTCATCAGAGGAGTTTGGCGTAGGCGGTGTTAATAATGGACGAGGTTATGATCCCTCTGAAATTGTTGGAGAAGACGGATTTTCTACCAAAGTAGAATTGCAGTGGAATCAACCACTTCAATCTGCTTTTAGCGGTATTGAAGACTATGATCTATATGGATTCTGGGATTTTGGAAAAGTCTGGAATGACGATGCAACTGTCTCTGATGATGATGATTCCATTGCATCAGCAGGTTTAGGTGTCCGGGCAGATCTTGTGAATAACTTTGAGGGGGGCGTTTTTGTTGCCGTTCCTTTAACAAGAGATGTCCAAACGATGGGCGATGACGATGCGCGCTATTTCTTGAACTTGAGCCGTCGTTTTTAGAAAGATTACAATTTCTAATACGTAATACCATGTTTAAAAGAAAGTATTACAAGCACCTCTAGGCTCATCGAGGTTATCTGCGTTAGTTGTAGAACCCTCTGCAAAAGTCTTGGTGTTCTCTGTGTCTTGGTGGTTCAATATTGGCATGCAGACAGTTCTAAGATCAAAACAGTTCAATGATGTTTATTTTTCTGCCGAAGATGGGTTGGCGGAAACACAGCATGTGTTTTTGCAAGGCAATAGCTTGCCAGAGGCTTGGGCTGGGCGTGATACATTTATTATTGGTGAAACTGGATTTGGGACAGGTTTGAATTTTTTAGCGGCTTGGCAGTTATTTGAAAAAACAGCCGAAAAAGGAACAAAGCTGCATTTTATATCGGTAGAAAAATACCCGTTGTTTGCTGATACCATTGATAATGCACTGGTGGATTGGGATATTTTAGAGGATTACCGGATGCGGATGGTGGATGCTTATCCTGATAATCCGCAAGGTGTATTTGAGTATGATTTTGGTGATGTTAAGCTGACGATTATCTTTGCTGATGTGGTTGATGGGTTAAAATCGTTTGATACAACCGTTGATGCATGGTTTCTTGATGGATTTCGCCCTGCGAGCAATCCGGAGATGTGGACGGATCAGGTTTTTGAGCAAGTAGGTCGTTTGTCCAAAACAGGTACCAATTTTGCGACTTTTACGGCGGCGGGATTTGTAAGGCGCGGATTGGATGCCGTAGGCTTTGATGTCCGAAAGCTGCCCGGTTTTGGCCGAAAGCGTGAGATGTCGGTGGGAGTATTTCGATGAAAATAGCAATTATTGGCGGTGGTCTCGCAGGGTGTGCAGCGGCTTTTATGCTAAAAAATGCCGAGCATGAGCCTGTCATTTACGAGGCTAATGATTCTATTGCCGATGGGGCGTCTGGGAACGTGACTGGGCTTTATAATCCACGTTTTGGGGCACAATGGACACCGCAAAGTCAGTATTTCTCAAAGGCGTTTGAGCATGCCTGTGACTTATTTCCAAAACTTGGCGATATTGATCATGACCCGTCGGGCTGCATGCATTTGATCAATGATGAGAAGAAAATTATTCGGTATTCAAAGATGCTTGAGAGTTGGGGCTGGGATGAGGATGATATGCAAATTTTATCTCAGGCTCAAACATCTGAGATATGCGGTATTGAAACAGGTTTTCAAGGTTTATGGTTGCCGCGCTCTGGTACGGTTTCTCCGCCTAAATTATGTGCCGCTTACAGTGATGGTGTTTTTACGAATACAGGCGTGCGCATTGATGATATTGATGCTGTTAATGCCGATTTGATCATTCTGGCTGCAGGTCCCACGTTGCGAGATACAAACGATACGAAACGTATTGGATTTCAAGCTGTGCGTGGGCAAGTAACGATGGTAAAAGAGACAGAGCAAACCAAAGCGATGAAAACCAATATTTGCTATAGCGGCTATATTACCAAAGCAAAAGATGGTGTGCATATGGTAGGATCAACGTTTCAAAGGTGGCTGGATCATAGCGAGATTATAGAACAAGATGATGTCGACAACCTGAATAAGCTTGCGACTGCGATTCCGTCATTTCCCACAGAATTGGAAATTGTGGGGCAGCGCGCTTCGGTGCGCACAACATCAAAAGATCATTTTCCAGTGGTGGGACAATTATCAGATAATCTGTATATGACGACTGCACATGGATCGCATGGGATTTTAAGTTCGTTGATGGCGGCTGAGATTTTAGTCAATATGATCGATAATAAACCACAGCCTTTATCGGATGATGTGTTGGTGGCTCTTTCCCCGCATCGTTTTAGTCTTTAATGTATATTGCATGAGCGCCTTTTTTGTTCAGCAGATTTGGATTTTACCCTTTATCGCTTTTTTGGGTGTGGTTGCACTCACGCCTTTTGCTATTCGTGTTGCGCCTGCGCTTCATCTTGTTGATGCGCCGGATGGACCAGATGGACGAAAGCGTCATGAAGGTGCTATCCCACTTATTGGCGGACTTGTTATTTTTCCGGTTTTTATTGTCTGTTCCCTGATTGCCGGATTTTCCTGGGAAACACATTGGCCGCTTTATTCAGCGATAGCGTTATTATTATTAACCGGCGGCATTGATGATAAGGTTCATCTGCATCCATGGCTGAAATTTTTTACCCAATTTTGCGCGGCGGGGCTGATTATTTTACCAGGTGGTGCGCAGATTCATCAATTGGGAGATTTATTTGGCCTTGGGTTTGTTGGGCTTGACTTTATGTCACTGCCATTTTCATTTGCAGCGGTTGTTTTGCTGATTAATGCCGTGAATTTGATGGATGGACTGGACGGTCTCTCGGCGGGCTGCTGCGCTGTTGCCTTGTCATGGATTGCATTTGGGTTTTATGCGGCGGGCTTTATGGCAGATTTTTATGCTGTTCTGATTTTAATTGCAGCGATTATAGGGTTTTTGTTGTTTAATATGCGCACGCCCATGCGCGGCAAAGCTGCCCTGTTTTTAGGCGATGCCGGGAGTTTGTCGCTGGGGCTATGTCTGGCATGGTTTGCGCTTTATGTAGGTAAAGATCCTGATAATGCACCGTTGCCGCCAATGAGTGTAGCCTGGATTTTAGCGGTTCCCATTTTAGATACATGTGCACAATTTTACAGGCGTGTGCGGGCAGGACGGCATCCTTTTTCGCCCGATCGCGGGCATTTTCACCATCACTTTGTTCATGCAGAGGTGCCTGTTAGCTACGCTGTTGCTGTTATTTTATTGATTACGTTTTTAACGGGTGCTTTTGGTGTATTGGGAAGCTTATGGGGCATTCCGCCTGCTGTGATTACCATGAGCTGGGTTGCGGCGCTTCTCATGCATATTGCCTATTCAGAAGAGCCTGATCGCTATATTTCTTTAATTCGCTATTTTTTCAGAAAATAGTTTAAGTTTTCATCAAGAATGCGTTATTCTTAAAATTGATCCATTCGGTTCATTTTTTTGTCTCTTAAATTTTTTTGTCAATGAAATCAATAGTTGCGATGCGTCTAGGTTACTTTGTCCTTGTTATTAGTTTATCTGTTTTGGCTGGATGTGGAACAGCGCAAAACAATCAGAAAACGCCTCCTATTCAGGAGGATACAAACTTTGTTGCAGAAAAAACAGAAGTTGAAAATTCTCCGCTAGAACAACACAGGAAAGCACGAGAAGATGTGAACCCGCATGCGCCTGATAAAAAGAATAAATTTTCCAAAAGCGTTGATGATTATGAAGTTGTCGATAAAGGTAATGGCCGTGTTGCCATTGCTAAAAAGGAATTGTCTTCTATTGATCAGGAGATGAAGCCAAAAGGGCTTAAAATCGATACTGATCCTTTTAAAAAGCAGCAAGATGCAAAGCAATATGTTCAGGCTATATTGGCCAAACATGCTGCAAAGGAGGCTGGTAAGCCTTATGGGCAAAGTGAGCAGATTGTGCCTGTTATTTCTTCGGATCAGGCCATTGTAGAAAAGGTTAGAATAGGTCAGCATCCACAGAAAACGCGTATTGTTTTGGACATAAGCGGAAAAACGGACTTTAAAGCTCATCTGGAAAACAATAACCGCGTTTTGGTTGTTCATTTGCCTGCAGCAGATTGGAAAGCGCGGCAAAAGAGACAATTGGCAGGTGATAGTTTGATCAAAAGCTATAAAGCCTCTTCGTCGTCCAAAGGCTCTCTTGTGAAATTTTCCATGGATCAGCCAGTACGTCTTGCTTCTAAACAGGCTATAAAACCTGCGGATCAATATGGGCACCGTATTGTTTTGGATGTTGCTGCACGATAGAAATAATTTTACGAAGGGTTTCTAACGTGCTTTCGTATTAATGGTATTACATTTGAACTCTTACAACAAAAAAGGATAATTTTATGAAAAAATTAATGATGTTAAGTGCTGCAATTTTAGTATTCTCATCGGCTCCAGCTATGGCTGAAAGTGGTGAATCTGATGATAAAGCTGGTATGTTCAGTAAGCATGACACGGATGGTGATGGAACAATATCCAAAGATGAGTTTTTAAATCACGCTGAAGAGCGTTTTTCGAAGATTGACTCCGATGGCGATGGGGCGGTTTCGAAAGAAGAAGCCAAAGCTGGTCACCAAATGAGGCGCTCAGAAATGAAAGAGCGCATGAGAGAACGCCGTGAAAATCGCCAAAACATGCGCATGGGCGGTTCTGAGTAAAGAAAGGCCAGGCCTTCATGGCTGATAGCTTAAATGATAGTGATGAAGCCCTGATGGGATGTGTCTGTAATGGCGATCATCGGGCTTTTTCCGAGCTGGTTCATCGGCATAATAAAATGTTTTTTGCTGCTGCTTATCGTATCTGCGGCAATCCCATTGAAGCAGAAGACATTGTGCAGGATGCGTTTTTAAAATTATGGGTGAAGCCGCATGCTTTTGACGCGGCAAAAGGTACAAAATTTACGACATGGTTTTACCGCGTTGTTACAAATGTTGCGATTGATGCGGCGCGCAAGAAAAAGCCGCAAACCGGATCTGATGTTATTGATTTGATGGTGGACCAATCCGATGCCGCTGATGAGGTTTTGGTGATTAGCGAGCAGCAGGCAGCGCTGGAAAATGCGATACAGGATTTACCGGAACGCCAAAAAATTGCTTTGAACTTATGTTTTTATGAGGGCTTATCAAATAAAGAAGCGGCGGAGATTTTGGGAGTGGGCGTTAAGGCCGTTGAATCGTTATTGATGCGCGCGAAAAGAGCGCTCAAAGATAAATTTGCAGTAACGCGTCAGGAATTAAGGGAGGTCAGTCATGGATAGTAACATAAAAGAAGATACGTTTGATCAATTCCTAAAGGATCGCTATACCCCCAAAGCACCAAGCAATCTTGCGTACCGCATCATTGAAGCTAGTCAGTCCATGCCGCAAGAGCGGGGTCGGGACTGGTTTGCCGGTATTGGTGCGTTTTCGAGAAAGATTGGCCAGCTGTTTCAAACATTGCAGCCTGCTGTTATTTTTGCGAGTGTTATTATGTTGAGTGTCGGTGTTTTTGGTTTCAGTCTTTATAAGACCGATATCATGCAGGTTGAACAGGCGGCTGAGTATTACAGCGAAGCCGATGAAGTTGCGCTGGCTTTTTACCTCGATGATATTTTTGAGGTGGGGTATTAGGGTTTTGGAGAGAGATTCCATACTCCTTTGAAGAAATTCTCCATAGTCTCAACGGCAAGATTAACTGCGCCTGAAGCTGTTGGCTCAGCTTTCTGTGCCTCTCCTGAAGTTTCAACAGTATTGACTGGAATAGTCGTACCGTAATTGCTTCCGTCGTTAATTAGCTGTTAATAAATTCTTCGCCTGTGAAATATTCTGTATTTTTAGTATCCTGATCTGCCGTATATCCCTCTTCTTTAAGTGTCTTTGCTTAACCATATGAAATCTTCTTTATAGAAGCTGATCTTAAGCTGCTTCAGAAAACTCATAGCTTTCTGCAAGCTCGCCATCAATAACAGCAGCAGCAGCAGACACACTTGCAGCAATGCGAACGGCTGTCTGGATTTGTTCGGCACTAAAGCCGGCTTTTTTTAGTTCTGCCTCATGTGCATCAATACACATCCCACAACCGTTAATCGCAGAAACAGCCAAAGACCAAAGCTCAAAATCGCCTTTATCAACGCCCGGATTAGCCATTACATTCATGCGCAATTTTGCAGGTAAAGTGGCGTATTCCTTATTCGTTGCAAGATGCACAAAGCGATAATAAACATTATTTTGTGCCATGATCGCCGCTGCTGCATAAACAGCTTTTAATGCTTGGTCAGATAAATTATCAGCAGCCTCCGCTTCCACTTCTTGAATAACTCTTGCTTGGCGTGTAGCAAGCGCAGAAGCTAAAAATGTTCCCCATTTTTGCTGATCACTCAGCGTTTCATCATGCGCGAGATTAGATAAATTTAATTTGATATCCTTTGCGAATTCAGGCATTTGCCCTTTTAAGACATCGATAGACATACGTTTCTCCTGTTCATATTCATTTAAAAATTCAGTGACTGTCATTCCGGGCGCATGCGTTAAATCTATTTTTAAGAGATTTAAATCGCTCGCTTTGCCCGAAATGACATTGTTATAGTTTAAGCAGCTTCTTTAATATCATTAGCCGCCTGAGCAACATCAATCGTATCGCCGCCAACCGGACGGTTACATGGGCATAGCTCATCGCTCTGCAAAGCATCCAGAATACGAAGTGTTTCCTTTGGGTTACGACCAACATTAAGACCGTTAACCGATACATGCTGTATCACACCATGCGGATCAACGATGAATGTCGCACGATAAGCAACCCCTGCTTCGATATTACGGATACCAAATCCATCAACAAGCGCGCCTGTTGTATCGGCAAACTGCCACTGACCAAGCTTGTTGAGGTCTGGATGCTCACGGCGCCATGCCAATTTACAGAACTCATTATCTGTGGAGCCGCCAAGAACAACTGTATCACGATCGGAAAATTCTTCTTCTAATTTTGCAAATTCAACAATTTCTGTTGGGCATACGAATGTGAAGTCTTTTGGATAGAAATAGAAAACTTTCCATTTTCCTTCGAAGCTTTTTTCTGTAATCGCTTCAAATGCGCTTTCACCGTTTTCTTCATGCACATTAAAGCCGGGCTTTACGCCTGTTACTTCAAATTCTGGAATTTGATCACCAATACCTAACATTCATATCTCCTTATGTTTAGTTATGTTTTCGTTTTGATGATTAGAGATTGACATGCTGCATCGCCCAAATCCAACAAAATATAACGATATTTAATATCGATTTTTTCAATGTATAGTTAAACTTATAGATGATATATTCGATATTATGATTAGACCATCCATACGCCAGCTTACATATTTAATAGCCATCCATGAACATGCCTCCTTTAGCCTTGCCGCTGAAGAATGTGCCGTCACGCAAAGCACACTAAGCGCCGGTATCAAGGAACTGGAGGCCATATTAGATCAACAACTCGTTAACCGCAGTCGCAAAGCAGCGACACTCACACCTTTTGGCCTTGAAACGGTTGAATTAGCAAGAGAAATTATTCGTGACGCTGACCGCATTGTCATGCTATCACGATTATTAAAAGAGCCAATGAGCGGCACGCTGAGAATTGGCATTATACCCACTATTGCGCCCTATATGTTGCCATCGCTCATACCGCAAATCACCACAAACTTCCCGCGCCTTGAGTTACAATTATTCGAAAACATCACAGATAATCTTTTGGAATCTTTAGATAAAAATAAAATCGATATCGCTTTACTGGCATTTCCTTATAATACGCCAGGATTGGTACAATATCTCTTATACGAAGAAAAATTCTATGCAGCTTTGCCTGAAAATCAGCGCACTCCGGATGAAATGAAACTCAAAGATTTAGAGCCTGAGAAACTGCTGCTTCTGGAAGATGGTCACTGTTTGCGCGATCACGCGCTCGACGCATGCGATCTGCAAATGCCCAAACAACGCGAAACATTCAGTGCCACCAGCCTGCCCACCATCATTCAAATGGTGCGCGCAGGGTACGGTATGACATTACTCCCCGAAATGGCATGCACACCGGAAAATATCCCGAATGGCATTACATTATTAGCCTTTAAGGACAAAAAACCACCCACGCGGCAAATCGGTTTATGCTGGCGGCAAAGCGATCCTCGGCGCAAAGACTATGAAACCCTTGCAAAATCGATACTCTAGGCGTATAAATCCGCCCATGGAAAACACTTGTGAACACATATATAAAGTCGCAGCGCTTTATAAATTTACGCCTATCGAAGATATCCATGGCCTTCGAAAAAAGATTTACGCGTTTACGAATAAAAACGTACCAAGCATTTGCGGCACGCTACTTCTTGCCCCCGAGGGCATTAACGGAACAATCGCGGCCTATCCCGATGATATGGATAAAATTATCGCCTTTTTGGATAAAAAATTAAAAATCCTGCAAGACGGCAATACCGTTGGCGAATTCAAATATTCCCATGCAAGCGAACAACCCTTTAACCGCTTTAAAGTCCGCCCCAAAAAAGAGCTAATCACCCTTCGTAAACCAGAGGCAGACCCCAATAAACAGGTTGGTGAATATGTAGAAGCCAAAGACTGGAATGATCTGATTAATGATCCGGAAATCCTGCTTGTTGATACGCGCAATGATTACGAAACCAAAGTCGGAATTTTTGAAGGGGCAATTGACCCAAATATGAAAATATTTACAGAGTTCCCGGATTGGGTCGAGGAAAACCTTGATCCGGAAAAACATAAAAAAGTCGCTATGTTTTGCACCGGCGGTATTCGCTGCGAAAAGGCAAGCGCATATATGCTGGCACAAGGCTTTGAGAATGTTTACCACCTGAAAGGCGGGATTTTGAAATATCTGGAAACCGTCAATGAAGAAGACAGCAAATGGAAAGGCGATTGCTTTGTTTTTGATCAACGCGTCGCTGTTGGACACGACCTAAAGGAAAGCGACTGGAAAGTCTGCCATGCCTGCCGAGAACCGTTAAGCGCAGAGGACGTTAAGCGCCCGGAATACGAAAAGGGTATATCTTGCCACCATTGTATAGATACACTAACCCCGGAACGTGAAAAAGCTTTACGGAACCGTCAACGGTATTATTCTGAACGTTACTCTTCTTAATTGTCATTGCGAGGAGTAAAACGACGAAACAATGACGAAAAAAGAAAATCACCCAATCCTCTATTCTTTCCGCCGCTGTCCCTATGCCATGCGGGCACGAATGGCTCTGTTTAAAGCAGGTCTAACAGTAGAGTTACGTGAAATTATCCTACGCGATAAACCGGCACATATGCTGGAAATATCGCCTAAGGGGACTGTTCCGGTTTTAATGCTCGCCGATGGCACTGTCATCGATGAAAGCCTCGATATCATGCACTATGCCCTCAAGCAATCTGACCCTGAGGGATGGCTGCAAGCCAATGAGGAAACAACCAACTTCCTCATCAAACGTAATGACACAGGCTTTAAATACGCGCTGGATCGTTATAAATATCCAAACCGCTACCCTGATGAAGATTGCACAGACATGTTTGATCGCGGCGCAGCCACACTCAAAGACCTTAATAAACAGATTGAGCAAAATGGATCATTGGTAACTGAGCAGAATACACTCGCTGATTTCGCCATTTTTCCTTTTATTCGTCAATTCGCGAATACAGATCGCGAAAGATTTGACAATCTTGGATTAACAGCCCTCACCACGTGGCTGGATACACATATAGGAAGCACGCTATTTGAGAGCATTATGAAAAAATATACTCGCTGGTCACCTAATCAGGACGGAAATAGTAGCACAAAAAACCAAGCTTTTTTCTTATAGCAATTGAACTGTAAAAAGCAAAAATAAATTTCCGTAAAATATCCACATTAAGGACGTTGAGCAATTGCAAACCTCAACCAAAAATCAATATTAGATATTAGCCTGTAATTTAAACTTGTCAGTTAAATCAACAACCGATATAAGATTTCTAAATGTAGAATAAATTAGCAGGAAAATTTGAATGTCTTTACAACGCACATTTTCAATCATCAAACCAGACGCAACGCGCCGTAATTTAACAGGTTTAATCAATGCAAAGCTTGAGGAAGCTGGCTTACGGATTGTGGCACAAAAACGTATTCACATGACCAAAGAACAAGCTGAAGGTTTCTATGCTGTTCACAAGGAACGTCCGTTCTTTGCTGAATTAACATCATTTATGAGTTCGGAGCCAGTTGTTGTTCAAGTCTTGCAAGGCGAAAATGCAGTATCGAAAAATCGTGAAGTTATGGGCGCCACAAATCCTGAAGAAGCATCTCCTGGAACCATTCGCAAGGAATACGCACTTTCCATTGGCGAGAATTCAGTTCATGGTTCTGATAGTGACGAAAACGCTGCTATTGAAATCTCTTATTTCTTTAACGATGATGAGATTGTTGGCTAATCATAGGCAGAACTCCTGTTACCGTTTCAAATCGTAGCGTGATGCGCTCTTTGATTGGCATCAGGAAGCTTTTTAATAGTATCAATAATAATATCGTTTTTGCTTTTTTTAGCGGCGTCTTCGATGGTTTTTGACAATTCGGCGAGTTCTAGAAAACCAAAATTACCCGCCATACCTTTTAATTCGTGTGCGCGTGCACGAATGCTGGATAAATCGTCTGATCCTTCAAGGGCAATGAGCGCTTCAATTAATTCATCTGCTTTTTCAAAAAAACTATCAAGTAATTCCTGAAAGGAATCTTTACCAAGGCTAGTTCGGAGATTTTCTATCATATCTGAATCAATAATATTGTCGAAATCCTGATTTTCTGATGCCTCCTTATTGGTATTGATAAAATTATTATTTTGATTATCTTTAAGATCAAATGAATCAAAATCTTCCAGCTCTTGCTCTTCATCTTGCTCTTTTGCTAAGAGCTGTTGGATCGGAGCCTGTGAAACATCCTCTTCAGAAGATAAGGTCAACTCTGTATCAGGGTCATTTTTGTCATATTCTAACTGAAATTCAATTTCGTTTTTTGTTTGCTGGTTTTGCTCGGTAAACGAATCCTGAACGTTCGGTAAGATAACAGCTTGTTCCATTTCTCCTTGAATAACACGCTTTAAGGCAGCCCGGAGTGCTTCTGGATCAATCGGTTTACCGACAAAGTCATTCATATTGGCATCATAACAGCGCTGGATATCTTCTTTACTTGTATTGCCCGTTAAGGCAATAACCGGAGTAGCTGCAGCAGATTTATTAGGCATAATTCGTATAGTTCGGGTTGTTTCCATCCCGTTCATACCATCGAGTTCAATATCACACAAAATAACGTCAAAGCGATGTTTACGTATCGCTTCCATTGCTCTTTCTCCGCTATCCACCAGTGTTAAATGATGATCATCTTTTTCTAAAAAGCCCCTTAATACTTTTCTGTTCAGCTCATTGTCTTCCACTATCAAAATTTTTAATGGTTTAATAGAAGTTTCAGCAAGATTTTGAGCCGCAGGATTATGGCGCCTTTCATCCATAAGATTTTGTGCCATAATGAGTGTGAAATAAAAAGTTGTCCCTTCATTTAAAGTGCTTTTTACACGGATATCACCTCGCATGGCCTCAACAAGATGATGACAAATTGCAAGCCCAAGTCCTGTACCGCCATATTTACGTGCTGTACTCTTTTCGGCTTGAGAAAAAGGTACAAAAAGATTGGCTTTGGCTTCTTCTGAAATGCCGATACCGCTATCCTCAACCGCGAAATAAACTTCCTGAAAAGCTTTTTTCTCATTGCTTTGCGGGCCTTTGACAGCTTGAGCTTTGATAATAATTCTAACATGACCTTTATGTGTGAATTTAATCGCATTATTAACCAAATTGAGTATAATTTGACGAATGCGTGTAGGGTCACCGACAATATTAGCAGGAAAATCTTCCTGAATATCCGCTTCTACCGTTATTTGTTTTTCAGCGGCATGCCCACTCATTAATGTCACAATGCTTTGTACTAAATGCGGCAAATCAAACTCAATCATTTCCAGGTCCATGTTGCCGCTTTCAATTTTTTCAAAATCAAGAATGTCATTCAGCAAGACCATCATGGAGTCTCCTGAATTTAAAATTGCCTGCGCATAGCTATGTTGCTCTTTGGTCATTTTTGTATCTAATAAAAGCCTGACCATACCCATAATACCTGTCATTGGGGTGCGTATTTCATGACTAACAACGGCCAAAAAGGCTGATTTTGCACGATTTGCTTCATCGGCTGCTTCTTTGGATTGACGCATTTCATCAGTTCGCTGGATTTCACGCTCTCTGAGTTCAGACATTAATTCTCTTTCGCGTTCAATAATACGCAGCAATCTGGCTTGATCGGCATTTTCTTTGGATTGTTTTAGGCGTTCTGAAGAGTGTGAAGCGCGCTTTTCTCGCGCTAAGATAAGGTCTCTATTGAGTGTGTCAATTTTATCCTGAACATAAAGCGCATAGCCAATAAAGGCAAAATGAACAAAAAGACCAAGCCAAAAGCTATTCACAAAAAGCCAGTTATTTGCAATGATACCTGCTGAACACAGCCCATAAAGTAATGTACCAATAAAAAGCAAAGCATAACCAACACTATAATAGTAGCCACCAAACTGCCCTATCTGAGCGCGTGTAAAGCTAATAGCAGAAATACATGCAAATGACAGCAGAGTCGTCAAAAAAATTAAGAAGTTGGCAATCAGGCTTTCTGTACTCACAGTAAAAATATATCCGCAAAAAGATAATACAATCAGGCCGCATAGGCCCGATAATGTTATGAACTCCGTAAAATCTTGTTGCTTAATTTGTAAGAAAAGCATGCTTGCTAAAAGACAGCCTATGATTCCGGCACAAAGTAACGCAGTATTGAACAATGTTTGTAAGTGTAAGGGCGTAAAAAAGCTTGTATGTAATAAAAAGTAAAGTCCAGCAAAGCAAAGAAGAGAGGGAATGACTGATAGTGCTTCAACAGACTTTTTTGATAATGTAAAATTTAACAAAAAGCTGAACACTAAAAGGAATACTCCTCCTGTGATAGTTAGAGAAACATTGCCTAATGCAAGATTTTTAAAATAGTTGCGTTCACTAATGAAATAAGGCGCAATTGTGTTTGCAAACCCAGAATTTTGTTCATAAGAAATAATTAGAAATTGTGTATTTTTCGGCTTTAATTCAAGTTGTATTCCACTTCCAATGACTTCTTTATAATTTGTTTGATCGTAGGTAGTTATAGATCCTGTATGCATATTATAAATCTTCAGATTTTTGACACTGCTGTATCTTCCATCAAGAGGCTGACCAAAGTCTAAAATCCAGTTCTTAATATTAGTATTATTGGTAACAGATAGGCTCAGCCATGTATGGGGTTGCTTTAAGCCTAAATTTACAAGTTTGGATGTTTGTCGTTCACCGCGTAAATTGCTTTGATAACGATTGTAAATTACTTTTGGTGTCAGGGCTTTTTGGGGATCTTGCGTGACATAGAGGTGTTCACCAAGAAAGAATTTATGCTTTTGGCTATTGAGTTCAATACGTGCACTTTTTGTAATTTGTGCATGCGATTGCAGCGCATACAAAAGCACAAACAAAACAGACAAAAAACAAATTTTTGTAAGTGTCGCAAAATATGAAATGATATGCCTAAAGCCCATAAATATAGTCATTCCATTTTAAAACCGGACGAATCTGCAAATCGCCCTTTTTTCAAAATGCTCCTCAAAGTACCATCCATACATTGTCGTCACATTTTGAAAAAGCCGAACGATTTTCGATGAATGCCCGGTTTTAAACTGAAACGACTATAGTTGTTGTAAAAAATTTGACATAAAGTGGTGTCAAAATATCACGCAATATTACAAATAATGCCTGAAAAAGGTTAAGGCTTCTTTTCTTTTAGTATAAAAATATGCAACTTAAGGTTAAAGAGCATTAATTTTCTTAACCCCTGGTACATGATACTTTTTGAATTTTTAACTCGCGACTTTGTTTGAAATATTACTTTTAGAAGCAGTAACCTGATTACGTCCATTATGTTTAGCAGAATACAGTGCGTTATCTGCGCGGCTGATCAATTCTTCAATGCTTTCTCCAGCAATATACTCAGCCGCTCCTCCGGATAAAGTGATGCGACCAAGTTTATCGCCACTTGTGCGATTAACCACTTCTTTCCCAGCCACAGCTTTGCGTAAATATTCGCCAACCTTAATGGCACTTTGTAAATTCGTATCGGGTAAAATGATTGCAAATTCTTCACCGCCATATCGTGCAACGACATCGCGCCCTTTTACGCCTTCAAATAAAGTTTTGGCAACGAGTCTTAAAACCTGATCGCCAACTTGATGGCCGTAATTATCGTTAAAGCTCTTGAAGTGATCAATATCAAGCATAATGAGAGAGAATGGCTGATCGCTATCTGTTGATTCTTTTTGTATACGAATAATCTCACTATCAAATGCTTTGCGATTAGACAAACCTGTGAGGCCATCAGTCAGCGCTTCTTTTTTAACCATTTCCAGATCACGCTGTAATTCCTGCATGACTTCGGATGATTTGCTTAACTCCTTTTCAAGTTTTGCATTTTGTTTTGCCATGTTTTTGGTGTTATCCATGACTTCGGTGATCACTGCACGCGCTTTTTCGATGTCGAGATTATCATCTGCTAGTTTATCGCTCACTTCTTCTAAGGCTGAGCTATAATTAGATGTCGCGTTTTTGACGCTGACTACGGCACCGCCAACCGTTTTTATTGTTTCTGAAATTTTGTCACCAGCTTGCTTCACGCGCTCATTTTGAGTTGTCTCGCTTAAAAAGCGCTGATGCAATTCCTGACAACTTTCATTGGTAATGTCTTGGCGGCTTGATTCCAGAATATCAAGGGCACGGACAACTTCAGGGTTAAGCTCACCATAGTATACATACCATAATTCAAAAATATCCGGCAAAGGTGACAAGCCCTCAGCATGGATACGGTCGAGGGTTTTAGAAGCTATCTCGCTGGATTTTTCTATATTTTGGTTATAATGCACGCTTTTTATTGCCCGATTTAATATGCCATAGTAACAGGGGACAGTGTCTCAAATAAAGATAAAATAAATATGAAGGATAAGAAATATTTATTGATTGCGTTTAGCCTCTAAGTGAACATGCCGCCGTTGAGTTTAGGTTGCTCAAGTTTTGGAAGATCCGGGTTTCGGTCAAAATCAGCAGCTTTGACGGCTAGCTCTTTTAAACCAGCGTCATTGTCAAATGTGGGTGGTTTTTCAGTTTTCGTAACTTCGCCAATTGTTCCTGCGATATTTTGCGCTGCAACATGGTCTGGTGTGAAAGTTCCTGTTTTATAGCACAATGCCAGTCTGGGTATTTTTGTGACGCTACTAATGGCAAGCGATTCGTCTGCGCCATAATAGGGTGTTCCTTGGCGCTCTGCCTCTGCTTCTACACCTTTAAGATATTCGATGTATTTTGTGGCTTGGTCATTGGCATCGACCATTTTTGCCAAGTCATTGAAAAAGCCAGGATCAGGATCGTTAGGATTAAAATGCATGATTGCCTTCATCATTTTAACGGTTTGTTCGGGGCTAGCATCCTGAAATATTTCTTTCCAGTTAACCGCTGTTTGATTTTCCATCTGCGTTGGCTGATTAGCATTTGTAATATGCCCGAAATTGGCGGTTTGTGTGGTTTCTGGCCTTTGTGAGGCTTGCGAGAGAATATCGGCAACGGCTGCAATTTTTTCATCTGCAGGCATTGTTCGATCAAATTGTACATCGCGGACTGTTCCTGCTTTATCCATAGCTTTATTAAATGTCATCAATGATCCTGCGCCCATTTTAGATTGCAGAGCTGCAGAAAAAATAATGGCTCCGGGACCATCTGATTCAAATGATTTCGGCGGAAAAACATCTTCTACTTGCATTCCTGTAACCGCAACAGCAGCCATAATCTCATTTTGCGCAGCGGCTATGCCTTCAAAAGCAGCATTGATTTGCCCTTGCAAATTTTCCTGCGCTTTGACGGTTGCCGCTTTTGCGCATTCTGCGAGGGCCTGCGCACCGGGTTTTGAGGGGTCTATTTTTTCGCGGAGGTTCAGACAAACATTCGTATTAACATTTGAAAGCGCCGCCGTTAATTGCATATTGGCGCGTTGCTGGTTCCCCGCTGCCGCCTCTTGTGAAAAAACGGCTGGCTGTACTTCTGACTTGAATATACGGCTTAAAGTGCTCAAATACTGTGTCCTTTTAATAGTCCTTTTAATATATGTTTGCACAACCATGATAAGCGATGGGTATTAATTTTTTGTTAAATAATATGGCTATATTCCTATATGCCTGTTTTTGAGCTATATCTCGCGTTTATACAGCTATCAGGCTTAACCTATCAAACAAATATTACTTAATACAAATTTTATAGCCCTTGCTCTGAAGTGGGAAAGCCGCTATACCTTTACTACTATGACAAAACCAAAGCTTACAACACTTCCAAGCGGTATTCGCGTAATTTCCGATCATGTCCCCTCCTTACATTCAGTCGCCATCGGAATCTGGGCTGGCGTTGGTACACGCCATGAAGATATGGCGCATAATGGCGCGGCACATATGCTGGAACATATGATGTTCAAAGGTACAAGAACACGTGATGCGAAAGATATCGTACAGGAAATTGAAAGTGCTGGCGGGCATATGAATGCCTATACCAGTCGTGAAGTGACCAGCTATCATACGCATATGCTCAAAGATGATGTTGACTTGGCGATGGATGTCCTATCGGACATGTATGTTAACTCTACGCTACCAAATGATGAAATAGAGCGTGAGCGGCAGGTAATTTTACAAGAAATCGGCATGTGCAATGATTCACCCGATAGTCTTGTTTTCGATCATTACTATGAAGCCGCTTACCCGGAACAAACATTAGGCGCACCAATTTTGGGCACTGCGGATCATGTCAAAAACATGTCCTATGATGCTTTGGAAGGCTTCATGACGCGCTTTTACTCTCCATCACGCACAGTCATCTCGGCTGCAGGCTATGTTGATCATGATGCATTGGTTGAAAAAGTCGCAAAAGCGTTTGAGAACTTACCGGAGGATCAGGATTATACGCCTAAACCAGCCAAATATAATAGTTCTGACCACCGGATGCAAAAAGACCTTGAGCAAGCGCATTTCATTTTGGGCTTCCAGAGTTTCTCACGTTTAAGCGATGAGCATTATACAGTGCAAGCTTTATCGGCGCTTTTGGGCGGCGGCATGTCTTCACGCCTCTTTCAGGAAGTGCGCGAAAAACGCGGCCTTGTCTATTCCATCTTTTCTTTTAATTCCGCCTATCAGGATGATGGACAATTCGGCATTTATGCAGGAACTGGTCCGGAAAGCCTGTCTGAAATTATACCTGTGATTTCCGATGAAATCTTAAAGGTCACGCAAAATGTTAGCGAAGAAGAGGTTGAACGCGCTAAAGCGCAGCTTAAATCGAGCCTTCTGATTGGCCGCGAATCAATGATGAACAGGGCTGATCAGCATGCAAAACATGCGATTTTCAGAGGTGACGACTTTGATATCAATAATGTTTTGCAAACAATTGAATCGATTGATCCGACTGCTATCAAAAATGTTGCCGAGCGTATTTTTAACGGAAAACCCAATCTCGCGGCTTTAGGGCCACTGGATAATTTACCGGAGTTCAGCGTGATTGAAGAGCATTTGGCTGCTTGATCTTAGTGTCTTTAATTAAAAAAACTTGGGCAAGATAATCATCGCCCAAACAAAACCGCAAAAAACAAGCGAAAGGAACACAGCAGCAGAACCCATATCTTTAGCTTCTTTTGATAATTCGTGCTTTTCAGGGGAAATACGGTCAATCGCGCGCTCCACGGCTGTGTTTAATATCTCAACCACCAAAACCAAAATCACGGGCGCAAGCAAAACAGCGCGTTCAACAGCATTATCCCCAAGCCAAAGCCCTAGGGGGATCATGATCGCAGCCAGAAAAACTTCCTGCCGAAAAGCTTCTTCTGTACGAAAACAGGCGGCAAAACCCTGCATCGAGAAAAAGAACGCATTGATGATGCGTTTCAGCCCTTTATTGTTAGGGGGCGCTGACATGCATTAAATCCTATTAAATTGTGATCATGTAAACATAATGCCATGATTTCAAAGATATGTCACGCATGCCCTGAATCTGATGAAAGCATAGCCGGATCAAATCCCAATCCGGTAATGGCGCGAGTCCATTTCTCGCCATGCGGTACGGTAAAAATCAAATTGGGTTTAGCCTCGGCGACAAGCCAGCTATTATTCTGCAGCTCGTTATCCAGCTGTCCGGCGCTCCAACCGGCATAGCCAAGAATAAACAGCTTATCACGCGGCCCTTCGCCCTTGACCACCGCAAGAACAGCATCAAGCGTTGCCGTCACGCCAAAATCATCATCTACGGAAATGGTATGCTCTTCGGAAAAGTCATTCGAATGCAGCAAGAATCCGCGTCCTGCATCAACAGGGCCACCAAGCATTATCGGCATAGAAGATATTGAGGGAGATATATCTATTTCTGATTCAAGCTCTTGTTCAAAAGGCAGCTCTGTTAAAATGTCCTTAAATACCATGCCCGGAACTGCATGGTTAATCACAAGCCCCATCGCGCCATTTTCATCATGGCTGCAAATATAGATAACTGCATTGTGAAAACGCGTATCCCCCATAGCCGGCATAGCAAGCAAAAGCTTGCCAGTTAAATATCCATCTTTATGTATGCCAGCCATAACGCTATAATAATCTTTATGAAGTTTTTTGCAATTTTTGTATGTTTTGTATTCGCCTTATTTGCGCTTTCATTGCCAGCCAATGCACAAACGGGTGAATGGTTTAAAGATCAGGATGTTCAGGCACGGCTTATTGCCGGATCAGACAATGAAGCCGCCCTGGAAATCACATTGGCTGATGGTTGGCATACTTATTGGCGCATTCCCGGTGACGCAGGCTTGCCGGCGATGTTTTCATGGACAGAAAGCAAGAATATCGAAACTGTTGAAACATTCTGGCCAGCACCCAAACGTAAAAAAGAATATGAGTTTTATACATTTGGATTTGATAAAAACCTGATCTTACCTTTAAAATTAACCCGTAAGGACAAACAAAAGGGTGCGGTTTTGCATTTAAAAGCACAGATTATGATTTGCAAAGATATCTGCATCCCTCAAAAGTTTGACCTGAGTTTAAATGTATTCGCTCCAAATAAAGGCGATACGGCTGAAGAGGATCAATTTATCAGCGCCGCAAAAGAAAAGTTACCGCAGGAAAATCCTGCCCATGGCCTGCATATAAAAAGCATGGTGGCTGCAAAAGATGCTCTGGTTTTAACCGTTGTAAGCGAAAGTGGATTTGACAATATGGATGTCTTTTCAGTCATAGAAGAAGATTTCCTTGGATTGACAACACCGCCTGTTATTGAAGTATCTACAGAAGATGAAAAAGCAGCAATGATTAAGATCGCAGCGCCCGCCGATATTGAAGATCTGGCAAAAGCTTTACATGAAAAAACATTATCTGTAACGCTGACACAGGGTGATAAAGCTATTATCAATGAAATTCAGTATTAAACTTAATTTTAATCGCATTCGCTGCATGTACCATGCAATTCTGCATTCCAGTAGGATAAACTAAACCCCTTTCCTTTTGCCTGGCTGTTGAGACCTTCGGGTATCTGGCAAAGATGGATCTCTTCTGCTTTACCGCAAGAATCGCATATTATAAATTGTGAACTGCGATGCTTATGATCTTCTGAGCATGCCACATAAGCATTCAAACTCTCAATTCTGTGCAAAAATCCATGGACAACTAAAAAATCGAGCGCACGATAAGCTGTCGGGGGCTTGGGTCTGTCAAGCTTACCCCCAAGTGCATCAAGCACATCATAAGCTGTCATCGGTTTTTCTGCATTGAGTACGATTTCGAAAACATATTCCCGCGGCGGGGTAATTCGATAGCCCTTTTCTTTGCCATAGTCATGCAGTGTTTTGAGTGTCTTTATGGTTTTTTCCGTGCTCATTTCTAAACTTATAGCATCTTCATATTAATAAAAAAAGGAGCCTAAACAGCTCCTCTTAATGATATAAAATATATATTATGCATAAATAGTTTAATGAGTCATGAGCCTAACCCAATCCTTACGCTGGCTCCTGTGGCGGTCCTATGACGACAGGTTCAATGGCAGGTGGCTTGTAATCATGCCCCAAACCGGTGAGTGATTTGCGCAGATCACGTAAATCATACATAAGCCCTAATTGCTCCGCTTTCCAGAAATGATTTTCGGCAACATCAATAATCTCATTGATTTGGTCAGAAATTCCGCCCTCATGGTCAGCAATCACTTTCTTGCATTTTGCAAGCTCTGTTAAGTCACCGTTATCAATGGCATAATTATATTGTGTTTCCAAAATATGAAGCTCTTCAGCCGCCCGAACTGAATTTCTTAGATTTTCTGAGTCATTGTCAAAAACTTTATGTCCGCGCTTTGATCCGCCGCTTGGTATTCCACTTTTAATCCGTTCTGCGCTGGCTGATATTTCGATGGCGCGTTGAACCAATAACATGCCTTCCTTGATATCATTAAAATTTTCAATTTTGTTCTGATAAAGCGCTGGGTGAATTTGACCAATAGGAGGGACATTAATTGTATGACCTTCATTCACATTGTCTTTATTGGTCCGGGCCTTTGAAACAATGTCTGCAGCATGTTCACGGTCTGAATCCGTAATTCCGATCTTTTCAAGGGCTGTATCGCGTGCCTTTGCATCCATTTTCGCGAGGCTCAAGAAGTCGATATTCTCACGAAATTCACCCAAAGCTTCAACAACCGCTTCACGCTCTATGTCTTCACCTTCAAGCGCATTACGCACCGCAATCATCGCCGCCTGAACATTACCGCTTTCAACAACTTGTTCCTCACGCAAAACCCCCGATGCTTCCAAAGCCTCCCCAAGCGGCATATCAAAATATTGCAGATGCTCCGGCAGCGTGTTTGAAAATTGAATACTCATCATTAAATTCTTTAAACTTTACAGATTGTATCATGTTATGAATATAATTTTCCAGAAAGGTCAATATTTATTTTATTTCGGGCTTTTTACGCATTCACATCTTCACAAACCCCATGGAACGCAATATGTTAGTAAATATGAACGTTACAAATAAAAACTGTGATACAATAAATAATGACTGAAATCACAAATGATTTAATATACGAGGTTCTTAAAAACTTTCAGGAAAGCATGGGCTTGATGCGCGGTGACGTTGATAATATCAAGACACGCCTAACATCGATAGATACGAAAATCGGTTTGGTTCACACGGATATGGCGCATTTATCGGATCGCATGGATAAAATAGAATTGCGTATGGGGCGCGTAGAAACGCGTTTGAATTTAACTGACGAACTGCAATAAAATTATCAATAATAACAAATAGATTATCAAAATGGCTGAATTTACACTCCCACAAAACTCGAAAATCCAAAAAGGCGAAACCATTAACGCCGCTAACGGTGCGACGCGGACAAAAACCTTTAAAATCTATCGCTGGAGCCCGGATGATGATGACAATCCGCGTTTGGATGAATATACGATTGATCTCGATCAATGTGGGCCGATGGTGCTTGATGCGCTTTTATATATTAAGGATGATGTCGATCAAACCCTGACACTGCGCCGTTCTTGCCGTGAGGGGATTTGCGGCTCTTGCGCGATGAATATTGACGGCACAAACACACTGGCCTGTACCAAAGCGATTGAAGACGTTAGCGGCGATGTTAAGGTTACGCCCTTGCCGCATATGCCTGTTGTCAAAGACCTTGTACCGGATTTGAACCATGTTTATGCGCAATATACCTCCATTGAGCCATGGCTGAAATCCGATACGCCCGCGCCCAACCGCGAGCGCTTGCAATCTTCCGAGGACTCGAATTTGCTGAATGGTGATGATGGTCACGGCCCCGCCGGCTGTATCCTGTGTTTTTGTTGTTCCACAAGCTGTCCGTCTTATTGGTGGAATAGTGACCGTTTTCTGGGGCCTGCAATTCTCTTACAAGCCTATCGCTGGATTGCCGATAGCCGTGATGAAGCAACAGGGGAGCGCCTTGATCAACTTGAAGACCCGTTCCGTCTTTATCGTTGTCATACGATTATGAATTGCACGAATACATGCCCTAAAGGTTTAAATCCCGCAAAGGCAATTGCTGAGATCAAAAAACTAATGGCTGTTCGTCAATAGATAGGGCAATTGCAGTCTTAATTATGAATATCCAAACCGATATCAAGGCTTACAACACTATGCGTTAATGCACCGATTGATATAAAATCAACACCTGTTCCGGCAATCTCGGCGACATTCTCAAGCGTGATCCCGCCCGAAGCTTCTGTCACAAGCTTTCCATCAATAATCTGAATAGCTTTCTCAAGCGTGCTAACATCCATATTGTCGAGCATCACAACATCTGCACCACCATGTTTAAGCACCTCTTCAAGTTGGGCAAGCGTATCCACTTCAATCTCAATTTTCATCATATGCCCTGTATGATTTTGGGCATTATCGAGTGCGGCTTTAATGCCGCCGGCAATGGCAATATGGTTATCCTTGATTAAAATGGCATCATCCAACCCAAAGCGATGATTAGCCCCGCCACCCGCAAGAACTGCATATTTTTGTAAAGACCGCAAACCGGGCATAGTTTTGCGTGTACAGCAAATCTTCGCTTTTGTCCCTTCAATTGCCTTCACATAGGATGCCGTCATGCTCGCCACGCCGGATAAGTGTGATATAAAATTAAGCGCAACGCGCTCTGCTGCTAAAATACTGCGAGCAGAGCCTTGCACAGAAAGCAATTCCTTATTTTTAAGAACAGCCTCACCGCTTTGGACATAGCGATGCGTCTCAAGGCTCGGATCAACCATTTTAAAGGTCATTTCAGCAATCTTGGTGCCTGCAATAACGCCGCGATCCCGCGCATGCATAATAGCGGTTGTCTGAGCCGTTGGCGGAACAATATTCTCAGATGTCACATCATTCCCATGCCCAAGATCTTCAAGGAGGGCGTTGCGAACGATAGGTTCTATGGTTAAAGGGTGGGGCATGTCAACTTAACTCCAGCATTCTATCAACCGCATGTTTAGCGCGTTTTGAAATTTCAGGATCAACAATCACTTCCGGCTGCAATGTTTGCAAACTCTTTAATATTTTTGGCAATGAGATGCGCTTCATATGCGGGCACATCTGACATGTCCCCAGCATTTGAACGCTTGGATTTGCCGCCGCCAAATTACTCCCCATTGAACATTCGGTCATCAAAACAGCCTTTGCTGGTTTATGCTCTTTAATATATTGATCCATCTGCGCCGTTGAGCCGCTAAAATCAGCCTCAGCCATAACCTCCGGCGGGCATTCCGGATGCGCAAGTACAAACGCATCTTGATGCTGCGCACGCACGCGGCGGACATCTTCGCGGGTAAAACGCTCATGTACCATACAAGAGCCTTCCCAGATGATAATTTCAATATCGGAACCGGCAACTTTCATATCATTCGCGACATTCTTGGCTAAGAATTGATCGGGTGTCATGATCACGCGTTTATGGCCTTGCGCCTCCAAAGCCTTGATAATTTTCAGCGCATTGGAGGATGTACAACATACATCACTTTCCGCTTTCACATCCGCCGATGTGTTCACGTAAGTGACAATAGGTACGCCGGGATATTGCTCTTTTAATTTCCGAACATCCTCACCTGTAATGGATTCTGATAAAGAGCATCCTGCATCCATATCCGGCATGAGAATAGTTTTCTCAGGGCATAGAATTTTGGAGGTTTCAGCCATGAAATGCACACCACACTGAACAATAATATCGGCATCTGACTTTGCTGCTTCCTGTGCGAGCATCAGGGAGTCGCCCGTTACATCGCCAACCCCGTAAAAAATATCGGGTGTCATGTAATTATGCGCCAGAATAACCGCATTCTTTTCTGTCTTAAGGCGATTAATTTCATATATATAGGGCGCTAGCGTCTCCCAATGCGCTTGTTTGTATTGGTGCTCAACCTGCGCATAAATCGAAGCCGTAGCCTCTGCGACTTCTTGCGTATATTCCAGCCTTGTGTAGTCTTGATGTTGCACCGTGACATGATCCTTTTTATAAGAAAGATGTATCTTTCATAAATCATGGGTCAAGGTCAATAAAGATGACAGATTTATTTGAAACGCAGCAGCCAATTGCAAACGACATGGATCGTCCACTTGCTGATCGCTTGCGGCCACAAAACATAAAAGATGTTGTTGGGCAAGATCATTTGGTTGGCCATGACGGGGTTCTGCGCAAAACTCTGGAAACTGGAAGATTACCCTCAATCATTTTCTGGGGGCCGCCGGGATGCGGGAAAACAACGCTGGCAAGGATTTTAGCCGACCATACTGATCTTCATTTTGAGCAGCTTTCCGCCATTTTCTCTGGCGTTGGTGACCTTCGAAAAGTCTTCGATAGTGCAAGAATAAGAAAGCAAAATGGTCAGGGGACTTTACTATTCGTTGACGAGATTCATCGTTTTAATAAATCCCAGCAAGATGCCTTTTTGCCAGTTATGGAAGATGGAACGATCACGCTTATTGGCGCAACGACCGAAAACCCGTCTTTTGAATTAAACGCTGCTTTGTTATCCCGCGCACAAGTGCTTGTGTTAAAACGCTTGGATGACACAGCGTTGGAAGCGCTTTTGCAAAAGGCAGAGGTAGACAAGCCACTTCCTCTCACGCGCGAGGCAAGAGAATTGCTCAAAGCGCTGGCTGATGGTGATGGGCGCTATTTACTGTCAATGGCTGAGCAGATTATTTCGCAATCTGAAAAACTTGATCAGGAATCGCTACTCAAGGTTATCCAGCGCCGCGCGCCATTATACGATAAAGGCGATGATGCACATTACAATCTCATCAGTGCGTTTCATAAATCGCTTCGCGCTTCGGATGCCGACGCAGCCTTATATTGGATGGCGCGCATGCTGGCGGGTGGTGAAGACCCTGAATATATCCTGCGCCGCATGACATGCGTGGCAAGCGAGGATATTTCCAATGCTGATCCACAGGCGCTACAGCTTGTAATTGCCGCATGGCAAGCCTATGAACGCCTTGGCTTGCCGGAAGGTGAGCTTGCTATGGCACAGGCCTGTACATACCTTGCGACAGCGCCGAAATCCAATGCGTCCTACGTCGCGCTCAATGAGGCCAAAGCTCTTGCAAAGCAAACAGGATCAATTGCGCCCCCAAAACATGCAATGAATGCGCCAACACAATTGATGAAAGCCGAGGGATATAGTGATGGGTATATCTATGATCATAACACGCCGGAGGGATTTTCCGGTCTGTCCTATTTCCCGGACGAAATACCCCGCCAACAATTTTACAGACCTGCTGAACGTGGTTTTGAGAGAGAAATCAAGAAACGTTTGGAGTACTGGCAAAAAATAAGAATGTCCAGAGCATGAAAAATTTTGAAACATTTATAGGCATAGATTGGTCAGGTGCAAAATCCCCGATCCATACAAAATCAATTGCTGTAGCAATGTGCAGACAAGGTCATGATGTGCCTGAACTTATTCAGGTCGAAGAGTATCGAAACGCATGGAGCCGAAAGCGGGTTTTTGAATATATTCAAACCTTTAAAGAGCGGACATTAATCGGGATAGATGCAAATTTTGGATATTCCGAGCAAATAGGATTGCAACAATTCAAAAAATCATATGATTACAATGATCTTTGGCGTGCCGTTGAACAAACATCATCAGAGCATGATAATTTTTTCGCTGGCGGTTTTTGGCAAGCTCATCCTAAGTTTTTCTGGACGCAGGGCAAAAAACCGTTAGGTATGCAATTTCCTAAACGTCTGACCGAAAGACTTTGTTCCGAGGCTGAATACGGCAATCCTGAAAGTCCTTTTAAATTGATTGGAGCCAAACAGGTTGGTAAAGGGGGGCTTGCTGCGATGCGCATGGCACACGCATTAAAAGAAAAAATGGGCGATGCCATTTGCATCTGGCCATTTGAGCAAAAGATTATTGATACAGCGCAAATTGTTATGACGGAAATTTTCCCGCGTCAGTTTCTCATGCGCACAGGTCACGGCGTTAAAAAAATTACAACGCTCGATGATTTAAATACATCACTTCATAAACTAGGCTGTGAAAATAAATACGAAACGCGGCGATTTAGCAGTCATGATACTGATGCAATTGTTTCCAGCGCAGGTTTGCGTATGCTGTGCGGTCATCAAAAAACTATCCCTGAAAGAATTTCTCACCCTGTGGACATGAATGAAGCGGCTATCAAGCGAGAGGGTTGGATTTTTGGTGTTGGGGATAAACCAGGGGATAATTAGTGTCTTTCTCGTTGGACTAAATAAACCCCGCTTAAAATAATAATCGCGGCGCCCACAAGCATCCATAAATCGGGATAATCTCCAAAAATCAAAATCCCGAATAATATCGCCCAGATCATTTCAGAATATAAAAGCGGTGTAATCGCTGCGCTATCCGTCTTTTGAAAGGCAAGCGACAGGCCGATAATACCGAGCGATACGCAAGTGCTTGCAATTAAAAAGAAAGGCAAATGAGCGATGGCAATGGCTTGAAAATCAGCCAATGCTAGTGGTGAAACCAGTAAACAACATCCAAAAACAGGATAAAAGCCAATCGCTAAAGGGCTGGAATCCTTGAAATATCGTGTCATCAAAAACATCAGAGCAATCAGCACCGTTGTACCAATAGGCAGTAAAAACTGCATGAGATCAAAACCGCCGCTCCATGGTTGAAAAGCAATCAAGATTCCACAAAATCCGATAACAATTGAAACCCATCGATGCAGCCCGATTTTTTCACCGAATAAAGGTATGGAAATGAGTGCGGCAATAAAAGGTAACGTGAAAATAGCCGTATAAACACTGGCCAGAGGCATAATAGAAAAACAATATACAATAGAAAGGTTTATGGTCGTGTTTAAAATAATACGCCCAGCATGGACTTTCGCATTTGGGATATCTTTTAGGCTTTTGGCACCGCCCAAAATAGGTGCAAAAAGTAACATTAGAAAAGAAGCTAAAGCTGTATTAACAGCAATGATCTGATGGATTGAATAATCTAACGTCGAGAGGTATTTGACAGCTGTATCACCGAACGCAAAAGCTGTGTAGCCGCCAAAGGCTATGAGCATACCTTTTTGCGTGCGATTAAGTTTCTGAGTTATGTGATTGAACATGCAGATAAACTCCATTACAAACGTTTGATAGATTGTTTAAGGTAGAATGATGATCAACACAATAGCAGCAATAGCTTTGGGTGGTGCTTTAGGCGCTTTAATGCGCCATGGTGTCAATATTAGTGCCTTGACAATAATGGGACAGGAATTTCCATATGGAACGCTGGCCGTCAATATTGTAGGATCATTCATCATGGGGATCGCAGTCATCGCTTTTGCCAATATCGTGCAACCGTCTGAAACACTGCGTTTATTTCTTATGACAGGTGTTCTTGGGGCTTTTACAACCTTTTCCACCTTTTCACTGGATGTTGTCAATTTGCTTGAACGTGCCGATTATTGGAATGCCGGAATATATTTATCGGCATCTGTTATCCTCTCTATTGTGGCTCTTGTAGGCGGCATGGCTTTCATGCGAGTATTTGTTTCATGAGCGATAAAACATCAGTAAGACATATCGAAATTAAAGCCGATGATGATGGACAAAGGCTGGATCGCTGGATCAAGAAAAATGTGCCGGAACTCCCTTATGCGCTTGCGCAAAAACTGATGCGCAAAGGGCAAATCCGTGTGGGCTCAAAACGCGTAAAACCGGAAACGCGCCTTGAGACCGGGCAGACGGTGCGCATTCCGCCAATTGATGAAAAACCGCAACCGGATAAGCATAAGCTTAGCGATAAAGACAAAGCCTTTATCAAGGATATGGTCATTTATGAAGATGCGGATGTTATTGCGCTCAATAAACCCCACGGAATTGCAACTCAGGGCGGCAGTAAGCAAAGCCGTTATATTGATCTTTACCTTGATGCGTTCATCAATAAAGAGGGTGTCAGACCGCGCCTTATTCACCGCCTTGATAAAGATACAAGCGGGGTTTTACTCCTCGCCCGTTCTGCGCAAGCGGCAAGACAACTGGGTGATGCGTTCAAAGGCCGGGATATCAAAAAAATATATTGGGCGATTACATCCCCTGCACCCGAACACCCGGAAGGCACGATCAAAGCCCCTTTATCCAAGGCCGGCGGCTCTAATAAGGAACGCATGGTTATTGACGAAAAAGACGGCAAGACAGCGATTACCGATTTTGTTGTCCTTGAAAGCGCGATGAGCTCTGCCGGGTTAGTGGCTTTTTGGCCGCGCACCGGGCGCACGCACCAAATCCGCGTCCATGCCGAGGCTATTGGCTGCCCTATAGTCGGTGATAAGAAATATGCACGCCTGCCGGAGCAAGAAGAATGGCATGAAGCCCGGCGCAAAGCCGAAGCGGATTTAAAAGGGATGGATCTTGCCAACCGCCTGCATTTGCATGCCCGCAGGCTTATCCTCCCGCATCCAATGAAAAAAGGAAAAACACTGGATATCACCGCACCTTTACCTGCGGAACTCAAGAAAAGCTGGAAAGCGCTTGGGTTTAGCCCTAATCTTAAAGCTGATCCGTTTGTGTAGTAATATGTTTGCCTTTATAAAAAAAGTGATTTTCAAAGCTAAGATTTTTTTCGTAAAAAAGAAATTTTAAAAGGAACTTTTAAAATGAAAAAATGGCTCTCACGCCTGACAAAAATAGCTTTCTTTATGTTCGCGCTGATCGCGATTGTTATTACCGTTCTATTCAATATGGGTGGTAGCAGCGATACGCTCAAGGGTGCAATTGAAGAGTATATCATGCAGTCTTCTGGGTTTGCTGCGTCAATACAAGATTTTCAAAAAATGACATTCTTTCCGAATATCAGCATCGAAATGAGCAATATTCTGCTCGAAAAACCTGACCCGAAAGCGATGAAAGCATGGGCCGGCGCAGAAAGCGAAAAACCTAAAGAAGAGCAGGGAAAAACCCCGCCGCCAATCAGCTTTTATAAACCCGACGCAGCAATAGATTATTTTAAAATCTCCATCGGCTTTTGGGATGTCGGCCTTGGAAAAACCAGAAAAATCCGCGATATCCATCTCAAAAATGCAAATTTTAGAGCAGGCAGCATTTCTCACAAAGATGTCATGATCAAAACATTAAATATTGATGAAACGCCCGAAGGACAATCATTTTTGAATTTGGAAGGACGCTGGGGTGATGAAGATTTTATAGCGCGTATGGATCTAAAGAGAATAGGTTCGCGTACAAATCCAAAATATACGATTAGCGAGGAAAGCCCCTTTGAAGCCTATGTATCCAACATGGAAATCACAGGAATTGTCCGCCCGCGTACAATGGGCGGCATCCATATAAAAGATGTTAAAGTTCTGCATCGCGGTGAAAAAGTTCTTAAAACAACATTTTCCCTCGTTCGCGATATTGGTAACATCATCGAAGCCAAAGGCAATTTTGAAATCCCGGAACATGGATCAAACGGTGTGTTTGACTGGCAATTAAATCCATACACCGATGTCAAATTATCCGGTAGCATAGAGGCCGAAAAAATTAACCCGGCTGATTTTAATGCAAATTCGAAATTTTCAAAAGCTTGGAAAGAGTGGAATAGCATTTTCATCAACCCGAACAGAAAAGTCGATGACAGCGATAATATCTCCATCACTGTAAAAGACTTTAAGGGTCAGACCTTTAAAGGGCGCGCTGATATCGGCGAAAATCAGGTCGTTTTCACGGAACAGTAATATATGAAGCGCTTTTATAAACTGGTCTCAACACAGAAAACAGAGAATGGATATCTGATTACGCTGGATGGTCGTCCGGTTAAAACAGCCCTTAAGGCTGAATTACTCGCCGCAAATGAAGCGCTTGCAAACACTTTGGTACTGGAATGGTCACAGCAAAAAGAAGAAATCATCCCGGATACAATGCCGCTGACCCAAATCCTTAGCACCAAAATTGACCGCGTATCAAAAGAGCGCGATGCAATGCAAGCGCTGCTTTTCAAATATCTCGATACAGATCTCTTATGTTACCGAACGGATCAACCACCAGAACTTAAAAAAGCACAAGAAGATTTATGGAATCCATATTTGGATTGGTTTGAAACAGCTTATGGCATTGCGCTTGAAACGACCGAGGGGCTTTCAGCGCTCAAACAACCAGATGAGGCACATGAAGCAGTTCAGGACAAAATCAAAGCATTAGATCATGATCATTTTACAATTCTACAGCTCACCACATCGGCTTGCGGTTCACTGATTTTAGGGCTTGCAGCGCTTGCGGGAAAAGCCAATGCAGATGAGATTTTCGCCGCCATGCGGGTTGAGGAGAATTTCAAAGCCAAAATTTATAATGAAGCTTTTTACGGCGCCGATCCAGCGCAGAAAATCAAAGACAAAGCCATTCAGGACGATTTAAAAGCGGCGATGCGCTATCTTTCCCTTATCCAATCATCGCCTGCCGAATAATTTTTCAATATCAGCAAGGGATAGTGTAATGGATGTCGGGCGTCCGTGATTACATTGCCCCGATAAGGGCGTTGCTTCCATTTGCCGCAAAAGCGCATTCATCTCATCGATATTCATGCGCCGCCCGGAACGCACAGAACCATGACACGCCATTGTCGATAAAACCTCATTGAGCCTTTCCTCAAGTCCCTGCGCGGTGTTACGCTCGATAATCTCATCCGCAAGATCACGGATCAGGCTATCAAGATCAGGTTTTGCGCCAAGCAAAGCCGGGATCGCCTGTACAGCAATCGCGCCGGCCCCAAACGGCTCTATCTCAAGGCCAAGCCCCGCAAGCGCATCAGAAAAACCAAGCAGCCTTTCGGCCTCGCTATCTTCCATTTGGATGATTTCCGGCGATAATAGCCCTTGCTTTTCGATTCCGCTTTCAGACATTTGCGCCTTAAAACGCTCATAGACAAGGCGCTCATGAGCCGCATGCTGATCGACAATCACCATCCCGTCTGCGGTTTGTGCGATAATATAATTCTCATGCAGTTGCGCCCGCGCCGCGCCTAATGGGAATCTTTGCTCTTCTTCAGTGAGCGGCTGCGCGAAAGTTTCAGCCCGTGCTGTTGGCGCTTCTTGCGGAATTAAACTTTCCTGCGGCGCATAAGCGGCCTGTATATTTTCTGCTAAATTCCCGTAACTTCCGGTTGCGTAATTTCGCGGCACAGCCGCCCCAGAACCGCGGTGTAATGGCAAACTTGGTGTCTCATGATTAGCCGGAGTGAACTTCCCAAGCGCTGCCATAGAAACACTGGAGGATGTTTTGGTGCCATGCTCATGCAGCGCATGCTTGAGCGCGGAAATAATAAGCCCTCGCACCAATCCGGGGTCTTGAAACCGAACTTCCGCCTTGGCGGGGTGGACATTCACATCCACTTCCTCGCGTGGCACATCCAAGAACAAGGCTAACATTGGATGCCGCCCGCCATGCAACACATCGGCATAAGCCGCACGTACGCAGCCATGCAAAAGCTTGTCACGCACCGGGCGCCCATTGACAAAAAGATACTGATATTGTGAGGTTGCGCGGTGCAACGTTGGTAAGCCTGCAAATCCCGACAGCGTTAATCCCTCACGCTCCGCCTCAATAGCAATCGCATTTTCACCAAACTCACGGCCTAAAATTTTAGCAAGACGGCTTTGGGAATCCAGAACAGCAGGATAGTGAAAAGCTTCTTTGCCATTATGAATCAACTTAAAGGCGATTTTGTGATGCGCCATCGCCAGCCTTTGCAGCGTATCTTTGACCGCCATAAACTCGGCCCGCTCTGATTTCATGAATTTTAGCCTTGCAGGGGTGGCATAAAACAAATCCCTCACCGCAATTTGCGTGCCTTGCGAATGAGAAGAGGGAGCTGCCTCACCCTTTTTCCCGCCTTCAACATTGATCTCCCAAGCCTCACCATCACACATCTTTGTTGTAATCGAAACCCTTGCTACCGACGCAATCGAAGCCAGCGCTTCCCCACGAAATCCCATATGCGCGATATTGAGCAAATCATTGCCTTTCAGTTTCGATGTCGCATGGCGGTCAACTGAGGCCAGTAATTCTTCCCGGCTCATACCATGCCCGTCATCGCTCACAATGATCTGACTTTTCCCGCCATCAGCAATCGTCACATCAATGCGGCCTGCGCCCGCATCAATGGCATTTTCAACCAGCTCTTTGACAGCGGCAAAAGGACGCTCAATAACCTCACCCGCGGCAATTTGATTGATCAGGGTATCAGGAAGATATCGTATACGCATATGATAGTTATATCGTATAGGTTGAACGGAGTCAGCTATATGATTTGGAGATCAATAAGGCATGGTGGATAACTAAACATCACTTAAATCAATGATAGTATCCTCAAGCCGTGCGCCATCCAGATTAACGCCGTCCAAAATAGCGCCTGTCAAATCAGCCCGGCGGAGATCGGCATCTTTTAAATTGGCATTGCTTAAATCTGCGCCCATAAAAATACAATCACGTAAATCTGCCGATTCAAAATTAATATATTTCATGACAGCACCGCTAAGATCAGAACGTTTTAGGCGGCTTTCCTGACCGTTTTTCTTAAATTCGAGTGGGCATAACTTAACACCTTTCATGTTTGCACGCGTAAAAGTCGCATATTTAAAGCTGGAACCACGTAAATCTGCACCGCCGAGATCACAATCCCGAAAGTCACTGCGATCGAATCTGGCTGATTGCATCTGTGCTTCCCTGAGATCCTGCCCAATAAAAATAGAGCCTGTTGCCTCTATAGCCGTTAAAGGAAATTTGCGTAAATCAATAACATCGCGCAAATCATATTCCGTGAGGTCAAGCTTTCGCCCAGATTTTCCTGCCGTTGAAACCCATAAAGTATGTTCTTCCAGCAATTCAGCCAGGCTTTTCTCTAAACTCTCAAGCTTGTTACCCATATCTGCCTCGGTAACAGCACCAGAAGACACCATTCCATTATCTTCAATATTTTCTAAAATCGTCCCTGTCATGACAGAATCCTGCATACTGGCATTGCTCAGATTTGCACCCGTCATATCAGCTTGTGCTAAGTTGGCGCCTTTAAAATTAGTCCCCTCAAGATTCGTGCCTCTCATTTCTACACCCGTTAGATCGGCATCTGAAAAATCTGCCTCATTGGCCTGTACGCCTTGCATATTCGTATCTTTTAGAATAGCACCCGAAAATACAGTATTAGCGTCTGCACTGCCTGATGTCTGGGAATCTTCCAGAGCACCATCCTCAGTGCGTCGCATGACTTTTCCTTTACGCATATCCGCATCTGTTAGATCGGCACCCGTTAAATCAGCACCACCAACATATGCACCTCTAAAATCAGCGCGCCTGAGATTGGCATTTCTTAAATCAGCATTGCGCAAATCGCATGCAAAGAAATTCGCAGAGCTGAAATTACTGCCTGAAAGATTGGCATCGCGAAAGAGTGACGCTGTGAAATCCGCTTGCGAGAGATCATGCCCGCTGAAATTCAGTCCTGATAAATTTTGATATTGTAAAACAGCGCGTGCACCGCCTAATTCACCGCGTAAATACATGGTATGTTTTTTTATAACATCATCCAGTTTACGTTGTGTGACAGGTTCAGTATCCTCTGGATTTGAAACAGCATTTTGCATATAATTCCTTGCAAAATCAAAGGTTTAATGAATATTACGCAGATATATAGTCTAATATAACATACACTAATTTTTTATGAATTTCTTCAAAATGATATGTGTTAAGGCAGACGTTGAAGAGTCGAGGCCTTCGGGCACTTCTTTCGTCTCAAGTGCCGCCATAATCGGCTTGGCCATTTTCTTGCCAAGCTCAACGCCCCATTGATCAAAGCTATTAATATTCCAAATAATCCCTTGCACAAAAATTTTATGCTCATAAAGTGCCATCACCATACCCAGATGATAGGCATCAAGTTGATCCAATAAAAACATGGAGCTTGGACGATTGCCATCAAAATGCCTGTGTGGTTCTTCTGCGTTCTCGGAGCCTTCGGCAAAAGCGCTGGATTGCGCCAAAGCATTGGACAAGAGATTCAAATGATGCTTATCCAAATCATGCGATGGATTAATCACCGCGATAAAATCAGCCGGAATAACAGTGGTGCCCTGATGCATGAGCTGATAGAACGCATGCTGTCCATTGGTGCCTGGTGCACCGAATATCACAGGGCCTGTTGCGTAATCTATCTGCGCTCCATCACGTGTAACGCCTTTACCATTGGATTCCATATCAAGCTGTTGGATATAGGGAACAAAATGGTTTAAATCCTGCGCATAGGGCAAAATAGCGTGTGCATGCATCCCGTGAAAATTATTATACCAGATGCCAAGCATCGCCATAATGACCGGGATATTATCTTCTAAAGGCGCATCTCTAAAATGCATATCCGCTGCATGCGCCCCCGCCAGAAAAGCTTCAAATTTTGAGTAACCAAGGGAAATGGCAATCGGCAGACCAATCGCGCTCCAGACACTAAAACGCCCACCAACCCAATCGCGCAGCGGAAGTATGTTATCTTTGCTAATCCCGAATGCGTGTACGGCATTTATGTTATTGCTAATCGCATAAAAATGCTGCGGGATTTTACTCTCATCATATGAATCAATAAACCATGCGCGAATGGTTTGCGCATTAACCATTGTTTCCAATGTCCCAAAGCTTTTGGAAGAGATAAGAAAAACAGTATTCCGGGGTTTGAGCTGTGTCAGGAGCCTTGCAATTTTATGGCCATCGACATTAGCCAGAAAATGCATGCGCGGCCCATCTGCATGATCACATAACGCATTGCACACAAGCCGCGCGCCTAAATCAGAGCCGCCAACGCCAAGATTGACCACATCGGTAATCTCATCATTCTCACGAATGAGGTTGCTGAGATGCTCAATTTGTTTCAGGGTATCACGAACGAAATGAGAGACATTCTCACCATCAACCATCAAGCTTTTGGCAACAGAGCCACGCAGCGCTATATGCAAAACAGCGCGATCTTCTGTTAGGTTGATATGATCTCCATTGAACATTTTCTCACGCCAGCCTTCCAGATCACGGGCACGCGCAAAGCTCATTAGTAAATCCATGGTTTTTTGAGAAACACGCTGCTTTGAATAATCAAATAACAGCCCTTTTATCTCTTTATGAAAGATATCAAAGCGATTATCCATCCCTTGAAATAAATCGTGAACGGTGGTGTTTTTTGTCTCTTCATAGTGATTTTGTAAAGCGGCCCACTCAGGCAAAGATGTAATGGAATTATTCGGCATTTGGTAAAGTCTCTACACTCTTGATTTCCCCCAGCCATTGCAAAGTGTCTTGCGGTGGCTTTCCGACCAAAACGGTGACAAATTCCGACGGTGAAAGCAAGCGGTTTGCAACGCCAGAGATATCTTCTAATGTCATGTTTTCAATCGCCTCTTGACGACGATCGAGATAATCAATCGGCAAATCATCCTGCATAATAGATAGCATTAAGCGTGATATACGATCCGTTGATGTGAGTGATAAAGGCAATGAGCCAATCAGATATGATTTTGCATCATCCAGCTCTTTTTGCGTAATACCTTCATCGCGCATCAGCGTAAATTCATTTTGAATACGTGAAAGCATCTCCGGGACATTTTCATTTTTTGTCGAAGTTGAAACACTTATCGCCGCGATAGAATCAAGATTATACAGTGAAGAATAAATACCATAGGTTAAACCCCGCTTTTCGCGAATTTCTTCTGTCAAACGTGATCCGAAGCCGGAAGAGCCTAAGACAAAATTCATGATCTGCGCTTTGAAATAATCAGGATCATTACGGGCGATGCCAGGCTGCATAACTTGGATAATTGTCTGCGGGATATCCTGTTCAAAAACTGCGATTGCCCCCTTATTTTGAAGCGTTAGCGCATCTTGCTTAGAGATGCTCACATCCGACAAACCGGCAAAAACATTATCCAGGATAGTTTTAAGCCGTTCAGGGGCAATATCCCCGGCTACCGCAACAACAAGGTTATTTTTGCCAAGATGTTTGCGGCGAAATTGACGCAAATCATCAGGCGTAATGGCATCGAGGCTTGACAGCGTGCCACCGCTATTTTGCGCATAAACATGCCCGTCAAAAGCTGTATCATTCAAGAGACGCGCTGCCATCCAGTCAGGATCGGACAGGGAAGAACGTATGCGGCTCTGATTAGCGGCGCGCATACGCTGGACGGGTTCAGGATCAAAGCGCGGCTTCATAATGGCGCGTTCCAGCAGAACAAAAGCACGCATCGAATTTTTAGTCAGCGTTTTAACAGAACCACCAAAATGATCGCGACTTGCGTTAAAAGACAGGCTGATTGATAAATCCTGCAATTCTTTTTGAAAGGCTTGGCTATCCAGATCCCCTGCCCCTTCATCCATCGTATTAGAGAGCATGCGAGCCAAGCCTTGTTTATCTGCCGGATCATTCGCCGATCCTGCGCCAATAAACGCAAAATCAAATGCGATTACAGGAACGCTGGAATCCTGCACGAGCCAGGCCGTAATGCCTTTATCGCTCACGACTTTTTGGATATCGAGCACTTTTGCGTGTGCAGAAGCAGAGCAAAGCACAAGAAATATCGTCATTGCAAGGAGGCGGAAAGCTGAGGTGGCAATCCATTTATGTTTGAGGGCACGCAGATTGCTTCGCTGACGCTCGCAATGACGTTTTGTATATATCATTCCGCACCTCCCTTCGGCAATAAAACCCCGGTCACAGGCGGCGTATCGCTCGGCGCATCAGGGTTAATATAGGATTTCGCAGCAACAATAATATCCGCGGCAGTAACGCCGTTAATTTGCGCCGGCCATGTTTCGACATCATCCAGGGTTGCCCCCGTTGCCATCGCCATCCCAATCACCATCGCCGGCCCCGTTAAGCTATCACGCGCATAAATCGCAGCATCCTGCATGCGGGTTTTTGCATCTTTCAATTCCTGTTCGGTAACACCATCACGAATAAGTTTGCGTAACTCTTCATGGATGGCTGTTTCTAAATCCACAATGGAAACTCCCGGCAAAGGGTTTGCATAAACCCACAAACCACTATCATCGTAGGCATTTGGACGATATGACAACCCCGCAGAGCTGGCGATTTTCTGATCCACCACAAGCGCCTTATAAAGCCGTGATGTTGCCCCTCCACCCATAATTTCTTCCAAGACCTGAAGCGCAAGCGAAGACTTCTTATCCTGCCTATAACTTGGAACACGATATAGTGTCTGAAACACAGGTTCACGGATAATAGGGTGTTCCAACGTCACACGGGTTTTTGAATTCATAATGGGTGATTGAGTGCGCATACGCGCCTGAATTGCATCATTGCGCGGAATTTGCCCGTAAATCTCACGCGCTAACGTAAAGACTGCTTCCGGCTCAACATCACCCGAGACAATCAAAATTGCGTTATTCGGTCCATACCATAAGTCATAAAAGGCCTGTGCAGCATCCCAACCCAGCATTTCCATTTCATGATACCAGCCGATAATCGGCGTTCCGTAAGGATGGTTAATATAGGCCGAAGCTGCCATTTGCTCTGCAAACCGCCCGCGCGGATCATTATCTGTGCGTTGCCTGCGCTCCTCTAAAATCACTAAATTTTCCGAAGCAACCTCTTCGGGCGGCGGGTTAGCGCCGCGCATCCGCCCTGCCTCCATGCGCATGACAGTTTCAAGCTGATCCGCAGGAACTGATTGGAAATAAGCCGTAAAATCCTGCCCGGTAAACGCATTATCACGCCCGCCCATAGCACGAACACGCCGTGAAAACTCTCCCGGCGGTAAAGGCTCTTCGCCGATAACGTCAGAGCCTTTAAAAAGAAGATGCTCTAAAAAATGCGCACTGCCGGAATGTCCCGGAGCTTCATCGGCTGCGCCCACCTTATACCAAACCATATGCGTGACAACGGGCGTACGGTGATTAGGGATTACAACAACCTTCATTCCATTGTCTAAAACGGTTTCCAAAGCGTTAAAAACTTTATCTTGTGCCAATAAAGGATTGCAGATCAAAAGCGTCATTGCGAGTGTGAGCGAAGCAATCTTACAGATCCGTGAAACAAAGCAAGATTGCTTCGCCGGGTTAAAACCCTCCTCGCAATGACATTTTGTCATCTATTCACTCCTCAATAGAAGGCGTATCGCCCTCAGTCACAGGCTTTCCATCCTCTGCATTGCCTTCAAGCCGCTGCGCTTCCGCCTTTGCATTGACAACACTGGCTGAAGCTTCATCTTTATCGCCGCCCCATCCAAATAATTTCTCCGCCACAGGTTTGTTCCGGTCAAACAACTCCTCCGTTTCACTATCAACAACGCGCCTGATATCAGGATTAGCATTTTGCCCGCCAGCACGATTCAATAAAGCCGCCTCGCCTGTCGTAGCAATAGCGGGTTGATCAGAGTTATCCTGCCCAAAAACAGTCTGAGCAGCAGCTTCAGCCGTACTGGCTTCTTGCGGTCTCGCAGCGCCAGGGCGCGGCGGCCTTAAGCTATAATCCGGCGGCAAGGATAAGGGCGCACGTTTGACGACTTTAAATTCATCGGGTACCTGCTTATTGAGGCCAAGCTCGTCCTTAGCTTTTTCACAAGCAGAAACAGCGCCAAGGCTCAACACACACACAACAGATAGTAAGATTCTTCTCATAGCGTTATTCATACGAAATCTTAAGGCCTCATTGAAGGTTTTTCTCAAAGAAAAACGTATAAATCATCAGGATAAATACGCCAATCACAATTGCGCTATCTGCTATATTAAAGGCTGGCCAGTGAAAACCAAACAAATGAAAATCCAGAAAATCAAAAACAGCGCCAAAGCGAAAACGATCAAAAACATTCCCAATCGCACCACCTATTACTAACCCAATCCCCAAATGATGAACACGGTCTTGTGTACGAAACATCCAGATTCCAAACCCCAGAATAATCGCAAAGGACAATGCAATCAGCAAATAAGGCCCATAATCCAGATCATTGCTTAACATGCCAAAGCTAACGCCTTGGTTCCAGACAACAACCAGATTGAAAAACGGCAAGATATCGAACCCTAAATAGGGCAAGCGCTCTGGCGCATTTAGCATCCATTCCATCAATCCCCGCGACTCAGAATCCAGCGGATAAAGCGGACGCAATGCTTGTTCCATGATAAACCATTTACTGAGCTGATCAGCGATCACGATGAAAATTGCGAGTGAAAGGGTTTTGATGGAATTCATATGAGTCTAGCTATTTCCGGGTCATTGCGAGCATAGCGAAGCAATCTATACTATTTTTGTCAAGTCTTTGACTATAAATTACAACGCGCGCTGCAATAAAATCAAAAAGCTATCTCCGAATAAATTTCAGCAATAACGCATCCAAAGAGATCGCACCGGGTCCTTTCAAAAAGATCATGCCCGCCAAAAACGCCCATAAAATATGCGAATCAAAATGGCCGTATGTAAACTCAATGACGGCCGTCATGACCAAAAGCCCTGCTGCAGCAAACCGTCCAAAAAGACCAAGGATCAACATAATCGGTAAAATAATCTCCGCACCTGTGGTTAAATAAGCCGCCGTTGCTGGATCAAGACCAGGCACAGGGTGTTCCAGCTCAAACAGGAATATCTGATTGTCAAAATTCCCGTTCCGCCAGTCTTTAAAGCGCAAAATACCGGAACTCCAAAAAACATTTCCAAGATACAGCCGAACGCCAAGGTCGAATAGCGGCGAGGCTATCTTGTCTGATAAACTCCTTAAGGGTTCAATTAAATTGTCTATAGTATTCACAAATCCAGTCATAATATTAAATCCTTGTTATTTTTTATTTATTTCGCCTCTAACCTCAAAAAGGTTTCAAGAAATAAATGTTTTTGTAGGAATAATTGAAAATTAAACTCTGGATATTGATCAATTATAGTGGCAACAGCCTCCCCCAGGGCATTTCCATTGTCTAATGCCTTAAGCATCACATATTCTGCCTCATCCAGAATGATTATTTCCGTATCAAGCTGTGGGCGGTAGATCATCAAAAAAGCACCACCGCTATCAATATTCAATTGCCCATCCTGATCATCGCTCAGGGCAAAATCACGAATATCATGAATGGGATAGGGCGATGATAAAAGCTGCACAGAATGTCTAAGTTTTAAATACAATCCATCCAAATCTTCAGCAGCAATCGAAGCAAGCTCGCCTTCTGTTAACGTGCTATCATCTTTGGCGTAATAAGCCGCATTCAGCGCAATATCAAGCCGCGCAACATCAGCTAAATAAGGAAGGTCTTTGGCAGGCTCAAATGTTTCAATAAATTCCGCAAAGCCCGGACCAAAACTATTTAAACAGCCTTGCGCAGGCGGATTTTCTAAAATAAAACTGCGCGCCATCCCTTCCATGAAATTGCTACCAACCAATTTTTCAATGGCTGGAAAGCTCGCAATCATCACATCGGTTAAACTACCGATAATGTTGTTTCGGTAAACTTTCAGGCGATCAGAGAGCGCAATATCGCCTTCCTCGAAAATAGCCTGCAAATCATCCGGTGGATTGGCAACAACATCAGGATGGTCAAGAATAACCTCCTTAAAGCGCCGCTGCATATCATTCAGCAGCATGTGATAGCTCCTGCGTTTGAGCACTAGCAATAATCTCTCGCGCCTTCTCGGCCTCACCAACCAAAGTTTCAAGATCCGGGATATCCGTATCCCATTCAATCAAGGTCGGCACTACGCCGATATGCTTGATCGCATGTTCATATAAATCCCAGACATCTCCTTTCACGGGACGGCTATGGGTGTCCACAAGAATAACCCCGCCGCCTGCTTCCTGCTCAATATGCCCAGCCAAATGCATCTCGCCAACATGACGCGCATCAATCGTTTCAATGTAAGACCAGGCATCATAGCCATGATTAAACGCCTGCACATAAATATTATTCAGATCCAATAAAATTCCGCACCCCGTCATTTCTGCAAGGCGGTTCATAAAAACATCTTCATGCATCTCATTGCCTTTAAAAGCCACATAAGTCGATGGATTTTCAATCAGCATTTGCCGCCCGAAATAATCCTGCGCATAACTGACATTCCGCGCTAATTTTTCCAAACTTTCCTGCGTATAAGGCAAAGGCAGTAAATCATTCAAATGCGCATTCCCGCTTGCGCTCCATGAGGCATGATCTGAAATATGAAAGGGCTGATAGATGTCAATCAGCTCCTTAAACTGCGCCAAATGATTATCATCAACAGGTTGATCGGAACCCAAAGATAATCCAACAGCATGCAGGCTTAATTGATAATTCTCACGTGCTTTGGATAAAAAGTGACGATGCACACCGCCGCCAAAATAATTCTCCGGATGGACTTCCAGCCATCCTAAATTAAGATCAGTCTCCAAAACCGCTTGGTAATGGGGATATCGAAGGCCAATTCCCACCGGCTCAGTGGGGGGTGAAGCCGGTGGAAAAGCAGTTTTAGATCCTTCTGTTTGAGAAGGGGTAAGGCGCATGATTTAGCCTTCTTTTTCTTCCATTGCTGGCTTTTCTGAGCCTTCTTTAGGTGTTAAAGAACCACCAACAAGGCGCTCACAAACACCTTTTGGAAGGGCAAGCCACTCACCGCCGTGACCGTCAACTTTTGAGTAACCGGCACATGAATGTGTTTTCGCTGCATCACCGCAGTCGTTGTGACCAGCTTTAACAACGCCATAGCACTTTTCTTTATCGCCTTTTGCAGCTTCAGCAGCGCCGATACCACCGGCAACAGTCAAAGCAACAGCAGAAGCAAGAAGTGTATTTACAGATTTTTTAGAAACCATGATTTTCATCCTTTTTGTTTAAGTATGGTTTAAAACAAAGGGTTTATCCCCTCAAGTGCTGTTGATTTCGAACAGCAGGCGTGTATGGTTACACAGCTTTTGAGAAAATAAAGAAAAAAATCATGAAAATTTTCAAAAATCTTGAAGACGTGCAGAAAACTGACAAAAAATCAGTCGTTGTTATTGGTAATTTTGATGGCGTGCATCGTGGACATTGCGAACTTTTGAAAAAAGGCCGCGAAATTGCTGATTCGTTTCAACAAAAATTATCGGTGCTGACATTCGAACCGCACCCGCGCAGATTATTCCGCCCCGATGACCCACCATTCAGAATTACGCCCGAAAAGCTCAAACAGGAACGTCTTGCATTGAGCGGCGTTGACCTGCTGTTCTCTCTGGAATTTAATTGGGATTTCGCCAGCCAGTCCTCGGAAAGCTTTATCGAAGACGTGATCACGAACGGCATAGACCCCGCACATATTATTGTCGGCTATGATTTTTGTTTCGGTCAGCTTCGCAAAGGCAAACCCGAAGATTTCCGGGAAGCCGGGTTCGAGACAACCATTGTCAGCGCAATAGAGGATGAGCATGAAAAACTCTCCAGCAGCCGTATCCGCACCGCCTTACGACATGGGAAAATAGCAGAGGCCAACACGCTTCTTGGCTGGGAATGGGAAATCCGCGGCCAGGTCGTCAAGGGCGATCAACGGGGCAGAGAGCTTGGCTACCCGACAGCCAATATCCAGCTTGACGATACGACGCATCCTGCCTATGGCATCTATGCAACCTGGGCGCGCTTTGAAGGTGAAGAACAATGGAGACCATCTGCCACCAATATCGGTATTCGTCCGATGTTTGAAACCCCCGAAGCGCTAGTTGAAACATTTATATTTGACTTCGATCAGGAAATTTACGGACAAACCCTCCATGTCAAACCTGTTAAACGCCTACGCGGCGAAGCCAAATTTGATAGCCTTGACGCCTTAATCGCGCAAATGGCAAAGGATTGCGAACAGGCTAAGGGTGTTTTGAAACAAAGCTAATTGAAGTATTTCCAGACGCAAGATAAACATAACTCACAGATCCTGAGCCTAGTCATTTTTAACGTAAAGCATTTTTTTGGATTTCTAAAATAGGATTTAATATAGCATTCAGAATTGTTATCCGGTCGACAATTACATTGAGATCAACCACCATGCCTGGGAAAATTTTAATATTCTCCGGCATATTTTTTTGATCAATAATAACTGTGATTTTGTAGTAAGGCATGCCTTGAGTATCTTGCAAACTATCAGCGCTAATTTTTTCCAATCTCCCTTTTATGATGGCATTTTTTCTAAAGTCATAAGCGCTGGATCTGATATTGACCGGTAAGCCTATATAAATTTTTGGACGGTCTTGTGTTAATATGCGCCCTTCAATAACAAGCTGTTCCTTTGAAGGAAGGATTTCTGCCATAATACCACCTGGATTAACAACCCCGCCAATCGTATTAAAATAACGTATATTTAAAATACCACTTACAGGCGCCGAAACTGTACTTCGGGAAATTTTGTCATCAAATTGCTCTAAACGCTCAATAATTTGTCGACGCTCAAAAGCTGCCTTGTTCAAATCTTCAATGATTTGCGCTTCATACTCTTTGTAAGTCTGTTTCAACTTACTTTGAATTTCAGATTTTTCTGAAAGTACAACAGGAATTTCTTTCTTTATGCTAGAGATTCTGGTCTTAAAATTACTGACTTTACTTTGTGTATCCAAATAGGTACTTTGCGACACAGAACCCGCAGAAAATAGTTTTTTATTGAGGTCACGCTGTTTGATGGCAACAGATAACTCAGTGCCTAAATTGCGATGTGTATTTTCTAGATTTTCCAGCTTTAATCGCTTTTGATCAATTTGATCCTTAAGTACCTGAAGTTTATTTTCAAATTCTTTTTTTCGTGCGTCAAAAAGCGCGATTTCTGATTTTAAAATCTTAGGGTATTGCTTCTTAAGATCATCAGGAAAAACAAGCGTATCAGCATTATCTTTTTCAGCGCTCAAACGAATAATTCTGCTCTCAATTTGATGAAGTTTTATTTGTGCTTCATTGCGCTCTTTGTTGACGCTAAAATTATGAATTATAAATAATGGCTGGCCAGATTTAACTGTATCACCTTCCTTGACTAAAATATCTGCAATAATGCCGCCTTCTAAATGCTGAACAGTTCTTGTTTTTCCTGAAGGAATAATACGGCCTTGGCCATTAACATGTTGCGAAATTTCAGAAAAATATGCCCAAGCAAAAAAACAGCTTATCAGCATTGCTATGAGTATAATTGTCACAAACCTGTTATTTTTTTTATGCATCATGATAATGCCTCAACAACCTTATCCCGTGGCCCATATGTTTTGGCTTTACCATTTTCAAGAAGCAGGATGTTTTCGACCAATGGCAATAGAGACATTCTGTGCGTAACCATTATAAATGTTTTACCCTTTAGCCAGTTAGGCAGATGATCTATGAGACGTTTTTCAATTCTAAAATCCAGACCGTTTAGTGGCTCATCGAAAATTAGTATTTTAGGGTCATGCATCATGGCACGTGCAAGTGATATTGATTGCTTTGCACCTGTTGAAAGATTATGGCCTTTTTCTAAAATCGGCGTATCCCAACCATAACCAGTTTGTCTCATAAAAAGATCAAGGCCTGATAAGAAGCAAACCTGTTCAACGTGCTTTTCATTATCCTGGAAGTCTTTATTTACGCCCATGAAAATATTTTCAGCTAATGTTCCCTTGAAGAAAAAATCCTCTTGAGAAGACAAGCCTAAATGATGTGAGCGTTGCAATTCAGATACAGATTTTAATTGAAATGTATCCCATAAAACATTTCCATCTTGTGCTGGAAGAATACCAGATAAAACTTTAATAAGCGTTGATTTCCCTGCGCCACTAGCGCCAACAATTGCGATTCTTTCTTCTTTTTGAATATCGAGTGTTATATTCGATAGAGCAGGTTGAGATTGACCCGGATAGCTATAAGAAATTTTCTTGAGTGATGTCGCACCTGATAAGTTTTTATGGCTGATGGCATCTTGCGGGTTAGCATTATATGCTACCTCATCTGCAAAATTTTGAAGTCGTGATTTGGAATTTTGATAGTTTTGGTATCCACTTAGGATAGGTACAAAGGACGATAGGGGGGCTAAGGCTCTGCTGGATAAAATAGAAATCGCAATAAGACCACCTATCGTTAAGGCATTTTCACTCACCTCAAAAGCTCCTAAAAATACAATACTGACATTGACCATAAGAACTATGAAGGATGCGCAATGTGTAAGAAAGTTCTGTGTACGCTGCTCTGGTTTCTCATAATCAATGTTTTCCAACAGTAAGTTTTTCCATTTTCCTTTTGCTGAAGCAGAAGCATGCATTAATTTTAATGTCTCAAAACCTTGAAAGACCTCCAAAAGAAGGTTGATTTTATCTTGAGCTATTTTTGTTTTTGCAGAGTCATAATATTTAACAATCATAAGACCTATCTGCCCAAGACAAAAAAACAATATGACCCCTATAAGGGGTACAAAAAATAAAGGTGGAGAAATTAAATAGACAACGCCTAAGAACATTAGAAAAAATGGAAGATCGAACAAAAATGGAATTACTTTTGTGATTTCAAAGAAACGTATATGTGCAAGATCTTGAAATAAGTTCAATTTATGGCTGACTGAAATTTGAGAGTAATTTGACTTTTCTATTATGTTTTCAAAAAAGAGACTTTCAATTTCAAAGCTTGCATGATCGGTTAAGTTTATTAATGCTGTGCTGCGCAGTATTTTTAAAATCAGATCAAATACAAGAGCTATTAAAACACCTAAAAATAAGACCAGTAATGTTGCTTGATCAAAATCAGGTAAAACGCGGTCATAGACGTTCATGGTGTATAGCGGTACAGCAAGAACAAGTATATTTACAAAAATAGTAGAAAGCAGGATATCTTTATAAAGACCTGTTTTAATCAAAAACTGAGCCAATTTACTTTTGGAATAGAGGGGCATATTATTATGCACGATAAAACGACTCTAGATTGTTTTTGATTATTAAAAGATACTAACTAGTTTAAGACTTAAGCCTTAATTTCATCATAGCAGATATACACGAAATAAGAAGATCATTTCCACGCGCAAAAACTACAAGTATTTGAAGGGCTGTATTCTAAGCCTAAACATCAGATGTTACGGTTAATGTAACTCCTCCGCCAAAATCAGCGGTTCGTGTTAAACCGCCTCCGACGAATGCTGGCCCACCTGTGTTGATATCAGCAAAAGTTATATTTACACCATCAATTAAAATTGTTAAGTCATCATCTGCATCTGTTATCGCGCTGATGTCTGCGCCGTTAATATCAAATGTGTCAGCACCTGTTAGGTCTGTACTTCTAAAGTCTAATGTTTCAATATCAAGGAACACACCAGAAAGCGTGTCCCCGTCAATATCCGCTGCTGTCAAATCACCGGCTCCGCCATTGGTGATCGTCACTTCGTCGCTTCCTCCATTGGCATCAAATTCACTCAAATTACCAATAGCTGTTGTATCTATAGAAAATGTATCGCCAGAATTACCAAATCGAAAACGTTCAACATTACTAATAATATCGGTATTGCCTCCTGAGGTTACATTATAAGCTACCCCGCCAATTGAAGAAACGTTTAGCGCAGATGTGCCAGTGTAATCGATAATGTCACCCGTTGTATCAGATCCGCCATCTATATTATTGCTCGTCGATTCAACATTGCTGATGATTGTATCATTACCAGCCCCGGCTATAACAGAGCTTGTTTCCGCCCCTGCTGTGATTGTGTCGTCAGAACCTGATGTTGTAACAGCTTCAATACTCGTTAATGTATCACCGTCTGATGCGCTATTGGCCGCTTGCCCCGAAGATAAGCTTGAACTTAAATTAACATTAATAGCACTGTCATAAATGACGCGATCAGTATCATTTCCGCCATCGATTACATCCGCACCTAAACCACCTGTAATCGTATCACTTCCGGCCCCTCCATTAAGCGTGTCGCCACCGCCTAAACCGAATATTGTATCACTACCATTACCCCCGCTGATTACGTTAGCTACGCCATCTCCGGTAAGGTTATCATCCTGATTTGATCCAACAATATTAACAAAGTTTGTGATGCTATCATCAGAGCCTGCCCCGGCATCATCATCTGCAGAATTTGTATTGAGGTTCACAGTAACACTGTTACCTGAAAGCAAGGAATAATTGATTTCATTATCCCCGCCAGCTCCATCTAAAATATCATCTCCCCCTAAATCATAAACAATATTATCCAGAGCATTTCCTGTTATGTTATCGTCACCATCTGTACCTGAAATATTTTCTATGTCGTCCAAAAACGTATCTGTGGAATCGTCTACGCTCGCTCCTAAGGCTCCCAAATCAAGAGTTGCAGTTCTTGTAGTCAGGTTGGCCGTTACAGCGTTAAGTCCTACAAAAGAATCATAACGCATCCAGTCTGTTCCTGCCCCGCCTGTATAGGTATCTCCTCCATCACTTGCAAAGAAAGTGTCACCACCATTAAAACCATCAAAAGTATTTGCTGCTGCATCTCCTTGCATTGTGTCATTGACAGTAGAGCCTGTTATATTCTCAATTCTAGCAACGAGATCACTCTCTGAGCCTTGCGTGATGGTAAAAAAACCTCCCGAAGTCAAATTCATATCAAAAGAAATTGTTGTGGTATCATTTTCGTATGTCAAGCTATCAGAACCGCCGCCGCCATCAATAATATTATCTGATGCTCCGTCAATAAAATTGTCATCGCCGGAAGACCCTGTAATGCTCTCAATGTTATTAATAATGTCTGTTTCCAAGAGGGCATCACCGACAGTGTTACGCACATCGACTGTTAAATTCGGTCCGGTGCTTAAATCCACCTCGATATAAACACCGCTTCTGCCTGTGTAGCTAATCTGATCTGTACCAGCGCCGCCATCAATAATATCCGCACCTACAGATTCATTAATTGTGTCATCCAGCCCAGTTAGTATATAACGCTCAAAATTAGAAAAAGTATCAGTGTCCGCACCTGATGTGGCTGTCCCTGAATCAGGGGTCGAAAGATTAAGCGTTACGCCAGCCGTCAGGTCGCTTAAGTCAAGTGTATCGCCAGTCGCTGTTTCTCCTCCTGTCCCACCGTTAAGCGTATCAGACCCCAGGCCGCCATAAATAACATCATCTCCTTCGCGACCATCAATATTATCATTGCCGCCATTTCCACGGATTTCTTCCGCAGATGCGCTGCCTACGATAATGTCTGAAGCGCTATCAGAGCCGTAATAAATCTCAAACCCTTGAACCAAATCTGTTGTAGTGCCTACGGTAAGCGAATTAAATCCATTCACGTCGGGGGCTAAAGAAAGGTCAAGGTTTATACCATTGAGTGATGTAGAATAGTCAATCAAATCAGCCGTGCCTGTATCTGTTCCGCCAAATCCTCCATCAAATGTATCTGAGCCATCACCATTGGTGATAAATATGTCATTACCATCAGCTCCATTCAGTGTATTATCGCCACCAATAGCTGTTATGGTGTCATCAAAATTTGTGGCTGTAATGCTTTCTATATTTAAAATTGTCTTATTACCTGTTCCAACATTGATAACGCCACCAACGCCAAGATTCACGGTTAAACCGCTTCCACCACTAATAAAAGAAATTGTGTCTGTACCATCTCCACCATCAAGTGTGTCATCGCCTGTTCCTCCATCAAGAATGTCATCACCATCTCCGCCGATGATAATGTTATTGTTAGCATCACCAGTTATGGTATCGTTTCCACT
>CAWUJS010000008.1:0-48011 GCA_963922705.1 uncultured Alphaproteobacteria bacterium
ATTCCGGATCAAACATATGTTGATGCTGTAACAGCGCAATTTACGGCTTTTACGGATGCAACAATTGCCGCTGGAATTGCTCAGCAACGTGCTGATCCTAACAGATTTTTAATGCCGCCTGAAATTATGGAGAAAGGGTGGGCTGGCGCTGCTATTTGGTTCAACCGTATTGCAGAAATGAATGGCGCTGTCATAGACGCAGCGCTCAATATTCCAAAATCTCATAGATACCCATGGACTATGGAATTGGTGCTTCAAGAACGCAAAATGCAAAATGAACAAATTTATGGGCCGAACCAGTATAATCCCAAGCTTTCAAATGGACAAATGCTACGCTTACCGGAAGGAAGAGAGGTTATAGCACCCGCTATGTACAAAGCTTATACATTTTGGCAGACAAGAAATGCGGCAGATAATATTAATCAACGCACAGGCAATATTGTCATTGACACGATCAATTTACTCTTAGGTACAAGCGGGATATTTGATATGCGAGAGAATATTGATATAAATCCGCTGGCACAATTAACGGCAATTGGGAAAGGAATGATTGAGGCCGTTGTTCGCAATACTGCAATCGCAGGTGCAGGAACTATTGGCGGAGGCGTTGCTGCTATTTTGGGCGATGTACCAAAGCAGATGGCGAATACAATAACAGGTTTTATGTGGTCATTGATTACAGTTTCAATAGGCATTGCAGTCATTCTTTACTATGTCTTACCGTTTTTGCCATTTATCTATTTTATTTTTGGTGTCAGTGGATGGGTTAAGAGTATTTTCGAAGCCATTGTTGCCATGCCATTATGGGCGTTAGCGCATATTCGTATTGATGGAGAGGGAATACCCGGACAGGACGCGTCCAATGGATATTTCTTGCTTTTGGAAATTTTCCTAAGGCCAATACTAATACTCTTTGGATTAATCGCTAGTATAACAATCTTTTCCGCACTTGTTGCAGTTCTCAATAGTGTATTTTCGATTTTAGTTGCTAATGTTGGCGGTGCTGATTTAGAGGCTGAGGCTATTGGCGCACTTCCTACACAGCTTAATTTTTACCGCGGGCCTGTTGATGAATTTTTCTTCACGGCCATGTATGCGATTATTTGCTATTTGGTAGGAATATCATGCTTTAAGTTGGTTGATGCAATCCCAAATAACATTCTTCGTTGGATTGGTTCAAATGTTGCGACATTCCAGGAAAGTGCAGGGGATCCAGCAGGACAACTGACCAATAATATCTATAGGGGTAGTATTCTTGTTACAAACCAGGCAAGAGGTGCAACGCAAGGAGACCTGGCTGCGATTGTTGCTAGTTAAAGTTTTGTGAAATGGCTATTGCTCGCGTAAATGTGCAAGCAGAACGGATACTTCACCGCCCCCGCGCTGGATAACAGACGAAAAGTCAGAGCGCTGTGTTAAGGCCATGCTAACGCCTTCAACCATAACATCTATAACTTTATAGCTACCGTTTTTCTTGCGAACGCGCCAATCTACCTGAATTTCCTGCCCACCATCTTGTGGCACAATAAAAGAGTTCACAGTTACGTCTTTTTCATTATCAAATCTGCTACCGCGAATTTCCAGATTTTGTCCGTTATATTCACCAAAGCGCCGTGAGTAGACATCAACAATCATACTTCTAAAAAGATTTTGATATTCTTTGCGTTGTTCCGCTGATGAAATACGCCAATATCGTCCTAATGCAAAACGTCCTATCGTATTCATATCAAAGCTTTGCGTTAGAAGCTTTGTAAAACGCTTTTGTTTGTCAGCGTCACTGAGGCTCTCATCCCCAAGAAAAGAAATAGCATCATTTGCCATAGCGCTGATAAAATCTTCTGCAGCGTCACTGCGCTCTGCATTTACACTTACCATTAAGGAAGATGTAGATGGAATTACATTAATTGGCGTTTGAAAAGCATAAGAATAATTGGAAGACAATCCAACGACTGAACAAACCAACAAGAGAGTCTTGTAGTGATAAACCATGACAACTAAAGTCCTATTTAAAAAATTATAGTCATTCCATTTAAAAGCTGGACGATTTTCGTTGGGTGTCCGATTTTAAACTGTAACGACTATATATTATTCATCGTAATCTGGAATAGATACGCTAACAGCATCATCCGGATTTTCATCATTCACCAACGCTTCACGACGTTGATAATATATACTACGTGTTGAAGCGTAATAATCAATCGAACTATTACGAAGATCTTCTAAAACATCCATTAATTCATCGCGTAGCGTTAAATACTGTGCACCGGTTCTTGCAAAATATAATGCTTCCTGATCAATGTTGAAAAGATACCAGCGCAGAGGGTCAGCAAAGCTATCTACAATATAACCAACAGAATCACGTGCTGATGATGGTCCCAAAATTGGTACAACCAGATAGGGGCCATGATCTAATCCCCAGCTTGCAAGCGTTTGACCAAAATCCTCGCCTTCATGCGGCATACCGTGTTTTCCTGCAAAGTCAAATAGTCCACCAAAGCCGGCAAAAGTATTAATAAAAGCGCGTAATACCACAGTTCCTGCGCCTTCTAAGTCACCTTGCAAGACTTCATTTGCAAAAATTACTGGACTACTGAGATTACGCAGAAAATTACCGAGGCTGTTGCGGATTTCCTTGGGAATAACAAAACGATATCCCTTTATGACTGGGTTAATGACTGCGTCATCAACAGCTTGGTTAAAGGCAAATACAGCCCTGTTTGTATCTTCAAAAGGATCAGAAATAATAACGTCATCACCCATAACTGAGTGATCTTGCGTCGATGCACACCCGCTTAGAGTCAAGGCTAAACATAGCCCTGTCAAAAGCACACTTATTCTCATACATTTTGTAAATTTGTCTATCATAACAAACATCAAAAGCTCTAAATTTTGACCCTTCAAAAAACCACTCAATATCAGGCTACTACCATAATTAACAAATCAGGAAAAGCAAGCTGGAAAATAACTCTTGATACTATTTAAACATTGATGTCTTACTAAAATATGAAGATATCATGACAATTTATTCATTTTCCTATCCATCTTCCAAGTGAATAACCATACTGACCCCGAGCATGAGACAAATCATAGATGGTGACCAGGCTGATAAGATAACAGGTATTTGTTGAGATGCGCCTAAAGCTTGCAGGAAGATTGACATAAAAAATACAACAAACCCGACAAAAACACCGCTTGCAAATAAAAGAAATCCCTGTCGGTTACGAGGCGGGCGCATCGATACTGTGGCAGCCAATAAGATCATTGCGACAAAAAGTAGCGGCTGAGACAATATGTTGTGGTAATGCACACGCAAAGCACTGGCATCAAAGCCTGTTTCTTCCAGGGTTTGAATATAGCCGGGCAAGTGCCAAAAAGACATGGTTGTCGGAGATGCAAAACTGTCCTCAACATCCTGCATGGTTAAATGCGTTGGCATTGCATATGCTTTGAGATCAACGATCTCTCCTGTTTGATGATGTATTTTGGGGGTTTCAAAGTGCCAATATCCTCCCTCAAGCCTTGCAAGCGGCGCATCGAGCCGCGATACAAAATTATCATCCCGATCAAAAAATAATGCTTTAACTGTCTTAAGATGCCACGCTCCTTTTTGGATTTTAGCAGCGTGCAAAATAACATACCCTTTGTCACGATAGGCTGGTCCCAGATCTGCATTTTGCCGCAACCATACGCCTTCTTTAAAAATGGCAATTTGCTTACTGTCACGTTCAAGATGTATGTTTTCAAGCTGTTCATATTTACCAACCAGCAAAGCACCTATTGGGTTAAGCACGGAAATTTGCAAAATACCGATAAAAACGGCAACGGCCATCACGGGAGACAGAAATTGCCAGACAGAAAATCCGGCTGAACGGACGATGACTAATTCCTGCCTTCGGTTTAATTGCCAGAAAGTAAACATGGCTGCAAAAAGAATGGCAAATGGGAATAAGATTTGTACAACTTCGGGCAGTTTTAAAAGTCCCATCCGTAAAACAAGCGTAATGGGAACAGAATCGAACTTCTCAGCTCTTCTAATAAGCTCCACAGTATCGAAGAGGTAAATAATACCCATTAAAATGACTAATAGAAACAACGCATTTTTAAAGTAGGAGAGTGCGATATAGCGGCTGAATGTCATGCTAAGTTTCATGTGCGTACCCCGTACAAAATTTGCCGTCTGAAACGCTCACTTAGACCACTCAACATGAAAGAGCAAACCCCAAGAGGAACAAAAACCAGCAAATACATTAAAACTAAACCCAGTATATTTTCACCCGCCAGATTAAAAGCGGATAAATATAAAGCTTGTAAAATAGCGACTGAGATAACTGCAAGGATAATGCGCCTGATTTGCCCGCGCCTGTCATAGGGGCCTAAAAGCAAATAGGCACAGCCAATGAATGCGTAAGTTAATGCCAGAAAAGGGCTAACAATGCGTTTATGAATTTCAAGTTTCAAATCCTTTAAATATTTCACGTCATCCGGATTGCTGAAATCCGGGGTGAGCAGTTCAAAAACTGTTCGCTCATCAGGCTCCGCCCATCTCTGTCGAATCTCCGTACTATTGGGCATGGCAATTGTATAACGATCAAAATTAAGCTTACTCAAAACTTTTTTGCTTTGATTATATTCCTGACGCGAACCTTCATGCACTAATACTTCAAGCCCGTTATCCTTGCTAACCAAAACACCGCGACGGGCAATAACAGTCGATGGGTTTTTTGCTTTTTCCCGGCTGTCATGAATCATTAATCCGCGCAATTCTCCGTTGCTATCTTTTTCACGGATATAAACGGTTAGACCTTTTCCGATCTGGTTAAAAACACCTTCTTTTAAAAAAGAGGCGGAAAATTGAGATTTAACCACTTGCCGCATCTCCTGCATTTTAGCAATGGATTTAGGGCCGATATACATTGTTATACTCATTAAGATGATTGTTACAATCACTGCAAAAATAATGGCCGGGCGAGAAAGGTTAAGCGCCGATAAGCCTGATGCACGAAAGACAACCAGTTCAGAATCTGAAATCATGCGTGCATAGACAAAAATCACCCCGGCTAAAACAGCCAAGGGCAAAATAACTTCCAAAAAGCGGGGCAAAGCCAGCATAGTGAGTTGCCAGAAAGCACTGCTGGATGCGCCTGATTCAATGACCAATTCTAAAAACCGCAAAGATTGCGTGAGCATTATAATGACCGATAATGTCACAGCGACAAACATTGTCGCAATGGCGATATTCCTGATCATATATTTATCAAAAACGGGCATGGATTAACTTTATCTCTGGTTTTGTGCCATCAAACTTCTATAATCTCTTCTACTGACCTAAAGCTCAAACAACAATGATAAATACGAGATATGCCTAAAATTACATTCGCAAAATCCATAGCAAGCAACATCAAAACAGCGATTATTCCTGTTTATAAAGACGGCGCTTTAAGCCCTGCGGCCAAACCGTATAAAAAAATCATCGAACATACAATAAAGGGGCACCCTAATTTTAAAGGGAAATTAGGGCAAACGTTAACCGTTACAATGGCTCTGGATCATGATTTTGATCATATTGTGCTGTTAGGCTTGGATGACCCTAAAAATCTTGATTCTTTGAAGGCGCAAGAAGCAGGCGGTAAGCTTTATGTTGCGTTAAAAGCAGTTGGAACCTCTAGTGCGGGATTATTGATTGAAGATGATCAAGCAATTGAAAAAATTGATACACAAGAGCTTACAACACATATCGCTTTTGGCCTGAACCTTCGAAGTTATAAATTTAATAACTATAAGCAAAAGCCTAAAAAACCTGCACCTGAATTAAAAACATTGGCTGTGATCAATGAAGACGCAGCATCGTTTAGAAAAGCGTACACTTTGCTTGATAATGCGGCAAAAGGTGTTTTTATAGCGCGTGATTTGGTCAATATGCCGCCCAATGATCTTTATCCTGAATCCTACGCTCAATTAATTCAAAGCGAGTTAAAGCCATTAGGTGTTTCAGTAGAGATTATTGATGAAAAGAAAATGGCTAAATTAGGCATGGAGGCGGCGCTTGCTGTTGGAAAAGGCTCCGAACGACAGCCGCGCATTGTTGTGATGAAATGGAAAGGCGCGGGCAAATCCAGCAAAGCAAAGCCCATGGCACTTGTTGGCAAGGGCGTTACCTTCGATACTGGCGGTATTTCAATTAAGCCAAGTGCTGGCATGGATGAGATGAAAATGGATATGGGCGGTTCTGCCGCTGTTGTCGGTGCCATGAAGGCGATCGCCCTGAACAAAGTCAAAAAAGATGTTGTTGCAATTGTCGGCTTGGCTGAAAATATGCCATCTCATAACGCGTACAGGCCGGGGGATATTATCGGCTCGCTATCCGGTAAAACGATTGAAGTTCTGAATACAGACGCAGAAGGCAGGCTCGTTCTTGCCGATTGTTTAACTTATATCCAAAAGACATATAAGCCGCGTGCAATTATTGATCTTGCAACGCTCACCGGTGCGATGATGGTTGCGCTGGGGCATGAATATTGCGGTACTTTTGTGAATGATGATCCTCTTTGGGATTATATGGAAGCAGCCAGCGCAAAGACCGGGGAAAAACTCTGGCGCATGCCGTTGGATGATGTTTGGAAAAAAGATATGGTTAGTAATGTGGCTGATCTACAAAATCTAGCCAAATCAGGGCGCTATGCTGGCGCCTGTACAGCCGCAGGGTTTTTGGAGCACTTTATAGAAAAAGACACGCCCTGGGCGCATATGGATATCGCCGGTACGGCTTGGCGTAAATCTGATCAACCAACTGCGCCAAAATATGGAACGGGTTTTGGTGTACGCGTTTTGAGTGAATTGATTGAAAATTATGGCTAATTATGGCTGATTTTCAAGAAAAACCCCTACAAGCTGTTCATGAACGCTATGCTTTTCGAACAACAGATACAATTGATGCGTTGATAACAGGAACACCGGACAATGATCCAATAGCGCGTCAATATATCCCGCAAGCGCAAGAGCTTAATCATCTACCAGAGGAAAATCCTGATCCTATCGGTGATAAAACTCATTCTCCAGTCAAAGGGATCGTCCACCGTTATCCTGATCGTGTACTGTTTAAGCCTGTCAATATTTGCGCTGTTTATTGCCGCTATTGTTTTCGCCGTGAAAAGGTTGGACCGGGCAGTGAAATTTTAACCGATAAAGAACGGATTACGGCGCTGAACTATATCCGTGAACACAGGGATATTTGGGAAGTTATCTTGACTGGCGGTGATTCGCTTATCCTATCCTCTCGTCAGATACAGCAAATCATGGATAGTCTGAATGCTATAAAACACGTACAGGTTATTCGTTTTCACACCCGCATCCCCATCGCCGATCCGCAAAGAATCACTCAGAAACTTTGTGAGTGCCTTGAAAGCGATAAGGCAATCTATATGCCGCTTCATGTGAATCACGCATCAGAAATTACAGACACGGTGATATCTGCTCTTAAAAGGCTCCAAAAAGCAGGCGTTATATTACTATCTCAATCTGTTTTGTTAAAAGGCGTGAATGATAATGCCAAAACCCTCGAGGATCTCTATCGCAAGCTTGTTGGCCTTGGCGTAAAGCCATATTATCTTCATCATCCCGATTATGCGCCGGGCACAAGTCATTTTCGTTTATCCATCGCAGAGGGGCGGGACATTGTTCGCCAGCTTCAAGGACGTTTATCCGGTCTATGTCAGCCCACTTACATGCTTGATATTCCTGGCGGGCATGGAAAAGTGCCTTTGACGCCTTGCTATCTAAAAGAACTTGATCATGGCGACTATAATATTGAAAATTATAAAGGTGAGATTTTTAGCTATCCGCCAAAGGCAAGTGAATGACCGAAATTAGATTTTACCATATGGAACGTTCAACATTGGAAACGGCGCTTCCTGCCTTGCTCAATAAAGCCATTCAACAAGGCCGTATTACTGTTAAATCAACGAACAACCAAAATATTGAAGCGCTGAATGGGCATTTATGGACATATGATCCCAACAGTTTCCTTCCTCATGGCAGTGAAAAAGACGGATTTGCGGAAGAGCAACCAATTTGGCTAACCGACAAGGATGAAAACCCCAATCAATCAGAAATCTTGATTCTAACCCATGGTGCGACAAGCGAAGCACTAAAGGACTATAAGCTTTGTTGTGAAATGCTGGATGGCAGAGATGAAAATGCTATAGCCCAAGCACGCCAAAGATGGACAGCCTATAAAGAAGAAGGCTTTGAAGTGACATATTGGCAACAAGGGCAAAATGGATGGGAGAAAAAAGCTGGTTAGTGCAGCCTATTATTGCGCTTCTTCAACCTGTTTTTCAGCTTCGCCTTCTGCTTCTGGTTCAGGCGGCGCAAGCAAAGCAAGCTCTTCGGCAATTTCCGCTGCGTTTGGTAATGCTTCCGGACTAGAGGACAATGTCCGCAACCATGCAACCATTGCTGCCCTGTCTTCCGGTTTTCTAAGGCCATTATAATTCATTTTCGTGCCGGGCATATATTTCTTTGGCTTCCACAAAAACTGGTTCATCTCAACATAACCCCAGGCACCGCCGAAACCAGACATTGCAGAGGAATATGCGAACCCATCTTTGCCGCCCTTGGGCGCACCAAAAACATTCCATAAATTAGGCCCAACCTTATGAGATCCACCGCTAACGAATGAATGACAAGCCACACACGCTTTTGCTAGTTTTTCGCCGCGTGTCACATCCGCCGTTGCAATTAAATGCAAAATCGGCTCTGCCTTTTTCTCAACTTTAGGTCCACCACCCGCAACCGGAGCACCATCAATGGAAACAGCATCTTTCTTCAAATCTTTTGGATGTACCAGCTTATTGGCTATAAAACCGGAAAGCATGGCCGTAATACCGGCGACCAAAATAGCTGCAAAAACTTTGTTAAATTCAAAACTGGACATGATTTTCTACCACCTAGACATCATCAGCACTTTAATAAATATACCAACCCATAAGCATTTGTCGACAATGAATATACTGATGCTTATACTCGTTCAATTGAAAAATGAAAAGAATGGGAAAAAATGAGTTCAAATCACAAGATAATCGCCTTTCAAGGCGCACAAGGCGCATATTCTGATCTCGCTTGCCGAACGGTCTACCCGGATCTAGAGACATTGTCATGCAATTCATTTGACGATGCTTTTCGGGCTGTGCGTGATGGAGAGGCTGATCTTGCCATGATTCCGGTGGATAATACGATAGCAGGACGTGTAGCCGATGTGCATACATTAATGCCGGACGGTGAATTATTTATCATTGGTGAGCATTTTCAGCCAATCCACCATGCTCTTTTGGGTATCAAAAACACAAAAATGGAAGCTTTAGAGCATGTTCATAGCCATGTTCATGCGCTTCCGCAATGCAAGAAAGTTATAGCAGATTTAAACATGAAAGCGCATATTCATGCAGATACAGCTGGTGCGGCAGAAGAAGTATCAAAGCTCGGCGATAAAGCACATGCAGCGATTGCTTCCACCTTGGCTGCTGAAATCTATGATTTAGAGATACTGGCAGAAGACGTCCAGGATGCTAACCATAATACCACACGCTTTTTAATTTTGTCACCTGAGCCGGAAATACCGGATGATGACCGTAATGACCACACCATTACTAGCCTGATTTTTGAAACCCGTAACATTCCAGCCTCGCTTTATAAAAGCCTTGGCGGGTTTGCAACTAATGGGCTAAATATTGTTAAGCTCGAATCCTATGTTGATGAAAATTTTCATGCCGCGCAATTTTATTTGGATGTTGAAGGACATCCGGAAAATACTGCTTTTAGTCTTGCACTTGAAGAGCTTGGTTTTTATGCTAAGGATGTTAAATTTCTTGGTGCATATCCTGCACACCGTTCCAGAAAAACCTATATTCGTAGAGCCGAGGAATTTGTTTAAAGAAAATAATACCTTATTAACATCTCTCATGTTACGGTGTCGGTAGTAGCTAAGGAAAAACAGGAATTACTATGCCAACACATGCCGAATTATCAGTACGCCTTCTCAATGATGCAGCGGACTTCTTCAAAGCTTTAGGGGAGAATAACGAGCCGTTGAAGGAGCAAATGGACGAAAATGCAACGGTTTTTGAACAAATGGCAAGTTTGCTTGAGCAGGACCCTCAAGGTGAGCTCAATGGTGCTGCCTATTCTGAATTGGCAGGAAAATTATTGCATGATGCTTCCGGCTTTTTCCACTCACTGGCTGAACAAAACGAGCCCCTAAAAGAACAAATGCAGGAAAATGCAAATGTTTATGAGCAAATCGGCGCACTTGTCAGGCAAGACCCGCTTGGTGTTTTAGACTAAAATCCCGCAAGAAACGGCAGAGCGACAACGCCCAAACCGCAAATACAACTGAAACTAAAAAGCGCTATAATTTTAGAACGGCGTGATATTTTTTGCCTGTCTTGATAAACCTTACAAGGCGTATCAATTAAGCGCTGATATTTAGGATCGAAATATTTCTTTTTAATTTCTACTTTTTTGAAATCATCTGAATCAAAAAGAAGTTGTGCTTGATGAAATGCATCTTGCAGGCATGTGGTTTTTGAAACTCTCTCCCAATCCGTAAACCCATCTTCAATGTTAAATTCATGATGATAGACATAAATTGAAAATTCCGGTTTGTTTACGCAGGCGGATGAAAACCAGAGTTGGCTCATATTTAATTCCTTCCAACGAAAATGTACTAATGTGATCTACGGTTGTTTTTCGGCAAAATATTAGGAGTAATCATTTATTATAATATGTAACACTATAAAAGTTAATGAAGTCTTAAGACATACAGATTTCTTCGCCTGTGATACTTGCCTTCCTTGTCTTGAGGTGATGATGCATGCTATGATCGATGTGATTATTTTCAATTATTCAACTTTCTAAAATCATTTAATTAAGTATTTAATAATGCCAAACACACGTACAATTCGCCGCGCGCCCAGAAAAGTTAAGCGCACATCAAAGGCAAAAAAATCCTATGTAATTCCATTTATTCCCGACCCTTTACAGGCATTTGTTGCAAGGCGCTTTGTTGATATTTTGGCTTTAGCTTTGATTTTAAGCGGTGTTTTTGTGATTGCATCACTATTCAGTTATAACCATCAAGATCCTTCATGGAATACGGCGACTGAGGCTGATATGACAGGTGAAATTGTGAATTGGATGGGTATTAAAGGTGCAGGCATTGCTGATCTGTTTGTTCAAACCTTGGGGGCTGCAAGTTTTGCTTTAGGCGTTACTCTTTTGATATGGGGCGTACGTTTTTTTGCCCGTCAAACAATCAGTATAATGCCTGTACGTATTATAGCGCTTCTATTGGGTGTGATTTTCTCATCTATTGCGCTTTCGCAAATTCCTTTTAATGGATGGAATCCACAGCCTTATTTGGGCGGTAGTCTTGGTACATTAATGATCCAGAATATTGGACAATTTAGCCAAAATATATCTCCCTTAATGGGGTATAAAACAATTGCTGTTTTTGCGGGTCTGATTGCTATTCCTATTCTCCTCATAGCAGCAGATACACGGCAATCAGAAATGGTTAAAATTGGACAGTGCTTTGTTTTTATTATTTTATCTTCATTAATTCTTGTGCTGAATTCCTATCATGCAATTCGCAACTGGCTGGGGCATTATAATGATCAAAGCTATACTCCTAAGCCTGTTTCGATGTTTAAGAACGGTTTTAAAAATCCTATCAAGATAACACCGAAAATTACAAAGGATGCCGTTAAGCCTGCTAAACACAATAAAGATGAATTATCTCAAACAGAAGCTCCTGCCATGCCTGCACAACCAATCGGCAATATCCCGGTGGTCAAGCCGGAAGGCTCCAATGTTCTTCAAAAAACAGAACCGGATAATCAGCAAAAATTTGCTTTGGCAGCCGGAGAAGAATGGGAATTCCCAAGTCTTTTACTGCTTGAAGAAGTCCCTGATGTATCATCTATTCCGCATTTAAATGAATCCGCCTTGCGTAAAAATGCTGAATTGCTTCAAAATGTATTGGCTGATTTTAATGTAGAAGGGGAAATCACAAGCATACACCCTGGACCTGTCGTAACATTGTATGAGCTTGAACCTGCGCCGGGGACAAAATCTGCCAAGGTTATTTCGCTGGCTGATGATATAGCGCGTTCAATGTCTGCCATATCCGTACGTGTTGCCGTTGTTCCGGGGCGTAATGTGATTGGGATCGAGCTACCCAATAAATCCCGACAAATTGTTTATATGCAAGAGCTACTGGCCTCACGGCTCTTTGAAAAAACAAAGGCGCATCTCCCGCTTATCCTTGGAAAAGACATTGGTGGTCAGCCGATTTTGGCCGATTTGGCTAAGATGCCGCATCTTCTTGTTGCCGGGACAACAGGTTCAGGTAAATCAGTTGCTGTTAATACAATGATTCTTTCTATTCTGTACGGCCTTTCACCTGAAAAATGCCGTTTTATTATGATTGATCCCAAAATGCTGGAATTATCAGTTTATGACGGCATTCCTCATCTTCTCTCTCCCGTTGTTACAGAGCCTGGTAAGGCTGTTGTTGCACTGAAATGGACAGTCAATGAAATGGAAGATCGTTACCGTGCCATGTCAAAACTGGGTGTACGTAATATTGAAGGCTATAATGCCCGTGTACGTGAAGCTCAAAAAAATGGTGAGAACATTATCAATAAAGTTCAAACCGGTTTTGACCCCGATACAGGCGAGCCGACTTTTGAAGATCGGGAAATGGATTTATCCGAGATTCCCTACATTATTGTTGTGGTTGATGAATTTGCTGATCTTATGCTTGTGGCTGGAAAAGATGTTGAAAGTGCTATTCAGAGGCTTGCTCAAATGGCACGCGCAGCCGGTATTCACTTAATAATGGCAACGCAGCGCCCTTCTGTAGACGTAATCACAGGTGTTATTAAAGCCAACTTCCCAACCCGCATATCATTTCAGGTCACATCAAAAGTAGATTCTCGGACAATTCTCGGTGAAGGTGGTGCAGAGCAGCTTCTTGGTATGGGTGATATGCTCTATATGGCTCCTGGTGGGCGTATAACACGCGTACATGGTCCTTTTGTGAGTGATTCTGATGTCGAAAAAGTTGTAGATGACCTCAAATCAAAGGCAACCCCTGCCTATATTGAAAATATCACCGATGAGAATTCAATCGAGGGCTCAGAAGTTATGAATGCAATGTTCAGTGGCAATGGCTCGGGCGGTGAAAAAGTTGATGAGCTTTATGATGAAGCTGTTGCTATTGTAGCACGTGAAGGTAAAGCTTCGACAAGCTTTATTCAAAGATGTTTGCAAATAGGCTATAATCGTGCAGCACGCATTATTGAAGAGATGGAGAAACAAGGTGTAGTATCAAAAGCAAACGCAACGGGCAAACGTGAAGTTCTCGTTTCTGATTTTAGTGATGCTTAATTAAAAACAAGTTCAAGAAAGTATAAGTGATGAATATTAAATCGATTATCCCATATTTAGTCATCCTATCCGGCCTCGCAGCACTTAATTGGGAAGTGCTTTGGCAGATCAAAATTTCTTTGTCTCTTGGGATATCTTCATGGGGGACAGCCTTAACGTTAGCCATTACAATGGGGGGAATGTCTGTAGGCGCTTTGCTGGCTGCATCAGCCTTAAGGCAAAGAAAAATAACAAAGCCATTGCAGCTCTATGGAATTTTGGAGATTCTTATCGGTTTGAGCGGCCTTATTCTAAAACCTGCTTTTGGCTTGATAGAAACCATTGACACTGCGGCTTATAATGCCTTTCCATCAGCAGTTTTTTTGATTTATCTGGGCGGGGTTATCTTGACCTTAAGTATACCTACTTTGTGTTTAGGCGCAACCGTTCCGGTTCTTGGCCTTGTTGCCCAAAAATATAAAACATCACTGGCCTATATATACGGCTTAAACACACTTGGAGCCGCGGCAGGAACTTTGATTGCCGCACTTATATTAGTGCCCTCTTTTGGATTAACGTTAACAATATTTGTGGTTTCAGCCTTAAATATATTAGTTGGTATATTCGCCATTACGCTAGAGCGCAAAGCAGATCAAACGATGAAAGCTGAAACGCCAGAGACTGTTAAAGATAAAACGCCTATCGTACAGTCATTAAGTTTCAATCAGGCATTATTCGCAACCTTTGTAACTGGGTTTGCAACCTTTTCTCTTGAAATTGCATGGTTTAGATCATTAACCGCTGCTTTTATGAGCACAACAGATGCATTTGCCATCATGCTTGCTTGCGTCCTTATAGGGTTAGGTGCAGGTGCACAACTTTCCCATCTCTTAAAGATGAAAAATATTCCTATTGGCTTGGTTTTAAGCCTTGCAGGAATATTAATACTTTTGGCAACTCCTTTAATAGAACGATTTGATTATTTAACTACAGGCTGGACGGAAACAAACAGTTTTGATCTCTTGCTCAAATGGTTTTCTATGACACTTGTTACAACCGGACTGCCTGTTATGTTACTTGGAGCAATATTACCATGGCTCCTTAATGAACAGGAAACGCCTAAAAAATGGGGAACTCTATATGGTATGAACGCCTTTGCCTCTATTCTGGGCGCATTATTTGCCGCATGGTTTTTACTACCAACAATTGGCTTTACCAAAACAGCTTGGGGAACTGGCCTTTTGGTTATAGTTGTTGGTCTTATATTGACACCTCCAGCAAACCGTTCTGTTAAAGTTTACGGATTGGCAGTTGTTGCACTTTTTCTGGCTATTACTTTTAATACAGGTGCTGGTGTTAAACGTGTGCAAGGGAATATTGGTTTTATTGGTCCGTCAGATGAAAATAAAATCCTCGCTTATCACGAAGGGCCAGATGCTACAATTGCAGCAATAGAAAGTAAGGATAAGTGGCGTGCGCTTGTCATTAACGGCTTTATTGCAACCGCACAGCATGGCAGCAACGACAAAAACATGTCAGCCAATTACATGAAATGGATGGGGCATTTGCCTATGATTATGCATCCAGATCCTAAAAAAGCACTCATTATCGCCTTTGGAACCGGTCAAACAGCCCATGCCGTAAGGCAGGAAAACCCAGAAAGTATCGATATTGTAGACCTCAATAAGCATGTTTTGGATATGGCGCCCATCTTTACAAGCAATGAGGGTGTGTTGAAAGATTCGCGTGTTACAAGCCATGTTATGGACGGGCGTGCTTATATAAGAAGAACACAAAGCCAGTATGATGTGATTACGCTAGAGCCTATGCCACCCAATTTTGCGGGTGTTAATGCGCTTTATTCCTATGAATTTTATAAAGCAGCTAGAGAGAAAATGACCGAGAATGGTGTTATTGCACAATGGCTTCCTTTTCATCTTGTGGCGCCTGAATATTGTGAAGCGATAGCAAAAGCAATGCAACAAGCCTTTCCCAATACAATTCTATGGGTAGATCCAAAATCTTCGACTGGAATTTTAGTTGGATCAAAAGATAATTCTGAAAGATTTGGTGAAAATCTTTATGGTTTAGAGCGCATTTCCCTTGATCGCGGCATGTCAGAACAAGAAATAAGAGATGCTTTTATTTTGAATCAAGAACAAATGCGGGAATATACACGTGGCTATGAAATCGTTAATGATGATAACCAGCTTTTGGCATATGGCAGAGCACTATACCTCTCACATCAACAAGCAAGTTTGAATGCAGATAATCAAAAACGCTTAAAAGATGTAAAAAAGAAGCTTAAGCTTTATTCAAAAGACTAAAATAATTCCATCATCATGCACCGCGCCGACCCACCGCCATATTTTTCTAAAGTATCCAGCGGTGCGTGTATGATATTATCGAAATGTTGAAGAATCATTTCTTTTTGTTCCTCTGTTAAAGCCGCATATGCGCCACTCGACATAGTCAAAAATTTCGCATCATCTTCTCCAACAACTTCCAGCCCATTTCCACACATCGCAGCAAGCTGATCCATATCAAGGTGGTTAATGTCATGTGTCGATTGAAGCCTTTCTAAAACACGACCCCTGTCTTTGTGTACAATGGCCTCACCACAAACACCCGCCAATGTACTACCAATCCACATGACGCAATCCGTATGGTAAACAGGCTTCCCTACATGGCTTTGTGTTTCGAAAATCTCGCAATCATAATTCTGTGCCGTACACCATTCTTGAACGACCCCTCGATCCGTACGAGCAGAAAGCCCTGCATAAACAACTTTATTAATCCGATCCATGACCATGCTGGCGGTGCTTTCCAGAGCGCGACCTTCGGCCTCAAAATGAGTCCAGTCCATAACCTCGTCATAAGAGCATTTTAATATTTTAATCAAAGCCGGATCGCGCTCTGCTTGTCTGTTTTTATTATGCATCGGATAAATGAATAGCTTTCCGCCTTCATCATCCCTATGCGTTGATAAACAATTGGGGAAAACCATATCGGGGCAATCTTCAAACCCTTTAGTAGTTGTAACCATGACGCCTTTTGCAACCAAAGCATCACGCAATCCACGAAACTCTTGTAATGCTTTTTGAAAAACCACTTTCCGAGGCTCAATTTCCTGAGTCTGATAGGCGTTGGTTTCCATGGTCTCGGGATTTGCATAGAAAGATGCAGGCTCAACCATCAATATATGATTGGTTGATTGTTTAGACATAGGCATTAGACCCAATATTACCACCTATAAATAACGGCAGAGGCTTGCCGATTTTGGCTTCAACCTTCTCAATGGCCAGCAATGTCATAGGAACTTTATATCCGGCCTTATGAAGGCTTTGTTGACGCTGGATAAGAAAGGATGCACCGATCTCAAAACTCTTCTTATGTGTTTTGCGTGCTGCTTCGAGTGTTAGATAAAATATTGCTTTATATCCGATAGGGTCTTCTTGTTTATCACATGTTTCAATAACAACACTGCGAATATTCTCTTCCCAGTTGCGTGAACCTTGAAGAGGGTTTTTAACATCCTTCTTTTTGACGAACCTGCGCATTGTTGCTTCCCACACAATATTGATCACAAGAATTGTCAACAAAGTTATCCACAAAAGTATGCGGCGTCAAGAAAAATCAAAGCAATACGATATTACTTATTTTCATGAATAACAGAAATAGGTTGAAAGTCAGGCTCTAATTTTTGTTTAACCTTATCTGGTAAAAACGGCCATATAATCTGTTTTGAAAATTGCTTGGGCATATATTCTTTAATGCCAATATCAACCGGCGGGCGATAATCCGCATCATAGTACGATCTAAAAATATGATCCCAAATCATAACATTCTCACCATAATTTTTATCACCTTCTTTCAAATCCATAGAGTGATGCCAACGATGCAAGCCCGGTGTATTGAAAATCCAGGATATAATACCAAAGCGCATTTCAACATTACAATGCGTCAACATACCGATAAATGCAGTAACTGCTGACATCCATTTCATCACTTCAACCGGTGCGCCGAGCGGCAGTAAAATCATCATTGCCAGCAAAATACTTATAAGGCTGTCTATAAAGTGAAAACGCCCGGTATTCAGAAACCATAACTTCGTCACTGAATGGTGAATCGCATGAAACCGCCAAAAAAATGGGATCTCATGCCCTGCACGATGCGCCCAGTATAATCCAAATTCCGCCGCCACAACAGCCAAAGAAACTTGCGCCCACATAGGCCAGGTATCAGGCCAGATCCCATGTGAGGGATTATCTGCCCAGATTACGAATGGTGTATCATCGAGGTAATCTAAAAGTCCAATCGTTCCCCCAAAGACCAAAAATCCTTGAACAGTTCCCTTGGATGATAGTGTATGCAGAATACTTGCGATATTCTGACCATCAGGGTTAAGCCATTCCCGCTCATGTGGCATCCATTTTTCTAATAAAAACAATGAAACAATCAAAAATAAATAAGCCACATTAAAATAGATAAGATGTTGATCAACTGAAAAACCATATGCCGTAATCGCCATACAAATCACAAAAAAGGCAGGCCATAAAACCCATGAAAGTACATATTTCACAGGATGATATTTGTGTCCTGTAATGCCTTTAGGCTTTTTTTTGAGAATTGTATCCGATGCCATAATATTCCATATACCAATTTACAAATTTTTCTAAACCATCTTTCAGCGGTGTCGCAGGACTAAAACCAACATCATCCTCCAAATCACCGCAATCCGCATAAGTTGCATAAACATCACCCGGCTGCATGGGTAAAAAATTTTTCCTGGCTTCAATCCCAATCGCGTTTTCTAAGATTGAAATCATATCCATTAATTTTTCAGAATTATTATTGCCGATATTATACAAACGATAAGGCGCATCACTCGTAGAAGGATTCGGGTTTTTCGCCTTCCAATTCGGATCAGGTGCGGCAACGCGCCCGACAAGACGCACCATCGCCTCAACAATATCATCAATATAGGTAAAATCTCGCATCATATCGCCTTCATTATAAACATCAATTGACTGCCCTTCATATATCGCTTTGGTGAATTTATAATAGGCCATATCAGGACGCCCCCAAGGCCCGTAAACTGTAAAAAACCTCAAGCCGGTTACGGGCAGGCGGTAAAGATGCGCATAGGCATGTGCCATCATCTCATTAGAACGCTTTGTAGCGGCATACAAGCTAACAGGGTGATCAACGCGGTCTTGCACGGAAAAAGGCACTTTTGCATTTGCGCCATAAACAGAAGAGCTGGATGCGAAAATCAAATGCTCCACCTGGTTGTGACGACATGCCTCCAGAATATTCATGAAACCACTCAAATTACTATCCGCATAAGTATGAGGGTTTTCAATAGAATATCTTACACCAGCTTGCGCAGCCAGATTCACAACGATCTGTGGCTGCCAGTCGGAAAATATAGCATTCAGAGCATTGCGATCAGCTAAATCTATTTTTTTAAATTCAAAACTTTCCAGCGATTGGAGGATTTTTAGGCGATCCTGCTTCAAAGTGACATCATAATAGTCATTGATATTATCCACTCCTAAAACCGCGTGTCCGGCAGAGCATAAAGCTTGAGCATAATGAAAACCAATAAACCCCGCCGTACCAGTCACTAATATTTTTTTCATAGAAATCTTTCTTTAAATCGTTATTGCGAGCGTAGCGAAGCAATCCATAACCTTCAAGTACTCAAAGCTAGATTGCTTCGTTAGCATTTGTCTTCTCGCAATGACTTTTATAAGCACTCGCCGCTCTTTTCAAACGATCATTAATAGCAATTCCCAACCCCTCATCTGGAATAGCCATCACCGCTATCCTGGCATGTTCTTTACGATCAAGTTCTTTGAGCATGGCAAATAAATTTGCTGCCGCTTCATATAAATCACTTTCTTGGCTAAGATTACGAATCATTGTATCTGGTAAATCTTTTGCCGCACCGCCGCCTTTAATGCCTATAAACTTAATTGAACCAAAGGCCAATAAAGCTTCTCCTTCATGTAAATCAACTGCGTTTAAGCGTATAGATGTATCCGGCGCGTAATGTTTTAAAACCATACCGGGCGATTTTGGTTTATCTGGATCACCTGTATCAACGGTAACGGTTTCGCCTAAAACATCAGATAAATCCTGCGGCGTAATTGCACCAGGTCTTAAAATCACTGCTTTCTCGCCGCTTAAATCTAGAACCGTTGATTCCAAACCCACTTCACTTGGCCCCGCTGCCAATATCAAATCCACATTCTCACCCAGGCTATCAGCAACATGGATCGGTGCAGTGGGACTAAGAGAACCAGATCGATTTGCACTGGGCGCTGCCAAAGGCACACCCGCGGCTTGAATTAAATCTTGCGTTACTTTATGTCGCGGGACGCGCACTGCTATGGTTGGCAAGCCTGCACTGACAAGTTCAGAAACGCTACATCCCGTGCGGCGCGGTAAGATCAATGTGAGAGGACCCGGCCAAAATGCACTCGCCAGCATGTGCGCCCGGTCATCCATCTCAACAATCTCTTCGGCCTCATAAGCGCTGCTAATATGAACGATGAGAGGGTTAAAAGATGGGCGCCCTTTGGCTTCAAAAATCCTTGAAACAGCCTTTCCATCAAAAGCGTTTGCCGCAAGGCCGTAAACTGTTTCCGTCGGCATGGCAACAAGGCCACCGGCATGAAGCATGATTGCGGCTTCTTTAATTGTTTGTCTATTGGCGGCTTTAATTTTCATGCTTTGTGATATACTCCGCCTGTTTGGGGTGTTACAACACCAGTTGTTCCGGGCATTGTAAGCGCTAACTTTCTAAGCGAACGAACTGCCAAATACGCAAAAGCCTGCGCCTCAATCGCATCACCGTCAAAGCCTAAATCCTCAATCGGTTTGACAATACCAGGCAATAGCATATCGCCAAGCAATTGCATCAAAAAACCATTTTTACGACCCCCGCCGCAAATATACCAAATATGCGGAGGTTTTGGCATATGCTTGACCGCCACCATAACGGATACTGCCGAACAGACTGCCAATGTCGCAAGCCCATCTTTTGGATCATCCGGCAACAATTCTAAAACATCCACAAAGTCATTGCGATCCAATGATTTGGGAGGGTTTATCTTAAAAAAATCACGAGATAAAAATAAATCCACAATATCGCGGTCAGCCTTCCCACTCTCAGCAATCATTCCATCTTGATCAAATTCTTGATCGAAATGTTTTGCTACATAATCATCCATCAAAGCATTACCGGGACCACAGTCAAATGCGATTAAATCTTGCTTAATTTCACCAATATATGTGACATTCGAAACGCCGCCAATATTCAAAACAGCAACGGGAAAATCTTGTGCGCCCACCATCGCCGCATGATAAAGCGGTGCAAGCGGCGCGCCTTGTCCACCTGCAGCCATATCAGCTTGACGCATATCATTGATAACATCAATGCCTGTTTCAAGCGCTAAACGCGCGCCATCCCCGAGCTGCCAAGTGAAGGCGTTTTCAGGATCATGCATGATTGTCTGACCGTGAAAACCGATAATATCAGCGTTAAAGCCAGAAGCCTTGACGGCCTCAATGTGAATATCCGTCACTAGCTGTTCTGCTTCTTTCGTGGCATCATTGGGAACAGATTGCCCGAAACAAGCACGCACCTTATCCCGAATATCCGCAGCATAAGGATGCGCGTAAAACTCAAGAGGCTCTAAGTGTCCTTTCCCATCAGTTTCAATCAACGCAACGTCAATGACACCATCCAAAGATGTACCAGACATCAACCCGATAGCTTTATAAATTTCCTTGTTCATAAAAAATAAAAACCATGAATAGACACAAATGAACACAAATATCTTACTATATTAAAAAAATTAGTGTTTATTCGCGTTCATTCGTGGTTAAAAAATGAAATGACTTATAAATCAGAATTTTTAAATATTTTAGACCAGCGCGGTTTTATCCACCAATGCTCAGACTTTGAAGCTTTGGACCAGAAACTATCCACAGGCATCCAATCTGCCTATATCGGCTTTGATGCTACAGCAAACAGCCTTCATGTTGGCTCACTTGTTCAAATCATGATGCTTTACTGGTTTCAACAATGCGGCCATAAGCCTATTACATTAATGGGTGGCGGCACAACAAAAGTCGGCGATCCCAGCGGCAAAGATGAAAGCCGTAAAATGCTTGATGAAGATGGAATTCAAACCAATATTGAAGGCATCAAACAGATTTTCACCAAATATTTGAAATATGGAGATGGTGAAAGTGATGCGCTCATGGTCAATAATGACGATTGGCTGTCAGCGCTAAATTACATTGAATTTCTACGCGATTACGGTCCGCATTTTACTATCAATCGCATGATGGGTTTTGAGTCGGTAAAGCTTCGCCTCGACCGAGAGCAACCACTCACTTTTCTTGAGTTTAACTATATGATTTTACAAGCCTATGACTTTGTTGAATTGAATAGACGTTTTGATACAGTTCTTCAAATGGGTGGCAGCGATCAATGGGGCAATATTATCAACGGCGTTGAACTTGCCAGACGCACACAAAGCCAGCAAGTCTTCGCCCTCACAACGCCCCTCCTCACTACAGCCAGCGGTGCGAAAATGGGTAAAACTACCGATGGTGCGGTATGGCTAAATGCTGAAAAACTCAGCCCTTATGATTTCTGGCAATATTGGCGCAACACCGAAGACGCCGATGTTGGGCGCTTCTTAAAGCTTTTCACCACACTCCCCTTGGGTGAAATAGCAAAACTCGAAGCGCTTGAGGGCGCAGAAATTAACGAGGCCAAGAAAATCCTTGCCTACGAAGCTACTAAAATGTGTCATGGTGAGCAGGCTGCGCTTGATGCCGCCGCAACAGCCGCTAAAGTTTTTGAGCAAGGCAGTGTCGGCGATGATCTTCCGAGCATAAACATTAAAGCTGCACGCCTAGAAACAGGTATTAATGTCCTGAACCTTTTTGTTGAAACAGGCCTCACCGCTTCAAAAGGGGAGGCTAAGCGCCTGATCAAAGGCGGTGGCGCGAAACTGAACGACACACCGATTATGGATCAAAACGCAATGGCAACAGCAGCAAATGTAAAAGATGGAAACATCAAGCTATCAGCCGGAAAAAAGAAACATGCTTTGGTCAAAGTGAAATAAATTAAGTTTAATACGTAACTGACTCTTGATTTTTAACGAATATTCAACAAGGTTAAATTTTAAACTAATGAAAAACCGAAAGGAAAACCGATGAGCAGCATCGCAGTTAATGACGCAGATTTCGAAACAGAAGTTCTTCAATCTAATGAACCCGTACTCGTAGATTTTTGGGCAGAATGGTGCGGTCCTTGTAAACAGCTTTCACCGCTGGTAGACGAGCTGGCCAATGATTTTGCTGGAAAAGTTAAAGTTGTGAAAGTCAATATTGAAGATGCGCCCGAAGCACCGACAAAATATGGTGTACGCGGCGTTCCGACTCTTATGATCTTTAAGGGTGGAGAGCTCATTGACACAAAAGTTGGTGGAATGCCCAAAAGTCAGCTCGCTGAGTGGGTAGAAGGCGTCGTTTAAAAGTGGCCTTTCTGTCAAAAACGTTTTAAAGAGGCCAAAATAGATACATGCGATGGGACCACATCGATGCTTTGCCACGCCTATTGTAGCATTAAAGCCAGGCAACCTCGAAGCTGCTCCAGAAGCGCCTGAAAACAACAATGCGCTTTCTTAAAAACTGCTAGAAAATAATATAATTCTCTCTAAAGAAGATATGTTATAATTTCAGTAGTATAAAAAGAAAGAAACATGCCACAATACACACCGCCTTTACAGAATATAAAATTCATTTTGCATGATGTACTCAACGCATCCCAACTATCAAGCTTACCCGGCTATGACGACGTGTCACAAGATTTGATGGATCAAATCATCGAGGAAGGCAGTAAGATATGTGAAGAAGTCCTTTTCCCCCTCAACCAATCCGGCGACCAGGAAGGCTGCACCTATGAAAATGGCGTTGTGAGAACGCCAAAAGGCTTTAAAGAAGCTTACGATCTTTTCGCGCAAGGCGGCTGGTGCGGGCTTTCTTGTGATCCTGAATATGGCGGTATGGGTATGCCTGTTCTGCTGAATACCGTGATGCAGGAAATGATTTGTTCTTCCAATATGAGCTTTGGCATGTATCCCGGCCTCTCCCAAGGCGCTTATGAAGCGCTTCATCATTTCGGCTCAGACGAACAAAAAGAACTCTATCTCCCCAAATTAATTGACGGAAGCTGGTCAGGAACAATGTGCCTCACCGAATCGCATTGCGGAACAGATCTTGGGCTGATCAAAACAAAAGCAGAACCGCAAGATGACGGCTCTTACGATATTACTGGCACTAAAATCTTTATTTCCGCAGGCGAGCATGATCTGACAGACAATATTGTACATCTTGTCTTGGCAAAGCTCCCCAACGCCCCCGAAGGTGCAAAAGGAATATCGCTTTTTGTCGTACCGAAATTCTTAGCTGATGATAATGGTGACATCGGCGCACGCAACGGCGTTATGTGCGGTGCAATCGAGCATAAAATGGGTATCCATGCCAATTCCACATGTGTGATGAATTTTGATGAGGCACAAGGCTGGCTTGTCGGTGAGGCGCATAAAGGCTTGAAAGCCATGTTCATTATGATGAATGCCGCGCGGCTTGGCGTTGGCATGCAAGGGCTTGGCATCTGCGAAATTGCCTATCAAAACGGTCTCGCATACGCAAAAGACCGTTTGCAAATGCGCAGCCTGACCGGGACAAAAGCACCGGATAAACCCGCTGATCCGATTATCGTACATCCTGATATACGCCGTATGCTCCTGAAAGCAAAAGCAGTGACCGAAGCAGGGAGGGCATTATCCTATTGGACAGGCTTGCACCTTGATATATCTACAAAGCATAAAGATACAGCAAAACGCCAGGAAGCCGATGATCTTGTCGCACTCCTGACGCCAATCGTGAAAGCCTATCTCACCGATATGGGCTATGAAATCGCAACAGACATGCAGCAATGCTATGGCGGGCATGGCTATATCGCCGAATGGGGGATGGAGCAATATGTGCGCGATGCACGGATTGCACAAATCTATGAAGGCACAAACGGTATTCAGGCGCTCGATTTAGTCGGGCGTAAAATGCCACAAAACTTTGGCCGTCTCTTGCGGCGATTTTTCCATCCTGTGCAACAATTCATTGTGGATCATCAGAGCGATGCTAAACTACAGGAGTTTATTTTCCCATTAGCGAAAGCCTTTGCAAAACTTCAGCAATCCACCGCTCTTATCGCCCAAAAAGGATTGAAAAACCCGGACGAAGCCGGCGCTGCATCGACTGATTATTTGCGGCAATTCGCGCTCGTATCACTGGCTTATATGTGGTGTTTAATGGTCAAAGCCGCACAGGAAAAACTTGAAACTGGTGACGGTGATCAAGACTTTTATGAAAGCAAAATTCACACCGCCCGCTTTTTCATGCAGCGCATACTTCCAGAAGCAGATGGCCGCTTTAAAATGGTCATGGCTGGTGCAGAAACGCTTATGAAGCCTAAAGTTAGTGCGTTTTGAAGTGTTTGATAAATCATTTTGATTTTAGTAAAAAATTCACATATGTCAACAAAATAAATCTTGGTGTCTGAATATCTTAATGGTAAACACATCTATATGACTGATATTACGCAATTAAAAACCGAATTAACCGCCGAGATCAAAGCGGCGAATGACCTAAAAGCTCTCGATGATGTGCGGGTGACTGTGCTTGGTAAAAAGGGACGCATTACCGCACTCATGAAGACTTTAGGCCAGATGAGCGCAGAAGAGCGTAAAACCACAGGGCAAGCTTTGAATATCCTTAAAGATGACATTGCTGCACTCATTAAATCTCAGGAGCGCGCCCTTAAAAAACAGGAAATGGATGAGCGACTGGCAACGGAAATTGCCGATATTACGTTATCAACGCGCCCAACCCAAAAAGGCTCTGTTCATCCAATTTCCCAGACGATTGAAGAATTAGTGTCCATTTTTGGCGCAATGGGTTTTAAAGTTGCACAAGGGCCGGATATCGAAGATGACTGGCATAATTTTACAGCGCTTAATTTCCCGCCCGGACATCCGGCGCGCGAGATGCAGGATACTTTTTTCCTGCCCGAAGACCCGGAAGAAAATGACCCTGAACGTGCAAAAAAGCTATTACGCACGCATACTTCATCGGTGCAAATCCGTCATATGACAGATAATGAGCCGCCGATTAAAACGATCTGTTTTGGGCGCACATATCGCTCGGATTACGATATGACCCATACACCCATGTTTCACCAGATGGAGTGTCTTTACGTTGATAAAGGCGTGACGATGGCGCATTTAAAAGGCTGTTTGACTGATTTTGTACGGGCGTTTTTTAGGCTTGATGATTTACCAGTGCGTTTTCGTCCTTCTTTCTTCCCCTTCGTTGAACCGGGTGCAGAGGTAGATATTGGTTATATTAAAAAGCCCGATGGCGGGATTAAGCTCGGCGCAGCCAAAGACGGCGAAGAGCAAAAATGGATGGAAATTCTAGGCTCCGGCATGGTGCATCCGAATGTTCTGAAGAATTGCGGGATTGACCCGGATAACTATCAGGGCTTTGCATTCGGCATGGGCATTGAGCGCGCAACGATGCTAAAATACGGAATTCCCGATCTTCGGACATTTTTTGAATGCGACACACGTTGGCTGGCGCATTACGGTTTTGATCCGCTGAAACGTCCCAATAGCGCTCACTTGTAACATGAAAATAAGAGGCGTCAGATCAGATGATTTTCCGCAATGGCTTACGCTCTGGAATGCTAATAATTTGGGACATAAAGATGCGGATGTCACAACACAGACATGGACACGGCTTTTAGATGAGAATGCGGATGTCTATGGCTTGGTTGCAGAGGATAAAGCAGCGTTAATCGGGCTATTGCAATATGTCCTTCACCCGACAACGGGAAGTACAAAACCCGTTTGTTACATGCAGGATGTGTTTGTTAGCGAAACGTTTCGCCAACAAGGCATCGCAAAACGTATGATTAAGGCATTAGAGACAATTGGTCGCCGCGAAAAATGGGAGAGGATTTATTGGCTGGCGGAGGAAAAAAACGACGGTGCGCAGGCTTTGTATAAAACTCTTGGCCATCGGCTTGAATTTAGCTTACATATAATGCCTATAAAGGATTAGAAGCATATGAAATTGACACTAAACTGGTTAAAGCAATATCTTGAAACAAGCGCCTCTCTGGATGAAGTTTCAGAGACACTGACTGCGATTGGCCTTGAGGTTGAAGAGATTATTGATCTCTCTGAAAAATATGCACCATTTATAGTCGCCTATGTGGAGTCTGCGCATAAGCATCCGGATGCTGATAAGCTGCAGGTTTGCACGGTCAAAACTAAGGATAAAACATTTCAAGTTGTTTGCGGCGCGCCCAATGCCCGTGCAGGGATGAAAGGGATTTTCGCACCGGAAGGAACATATATCCCCGGTCTTGATGTCACTTTGAAAAAAGCGAAAATTCGCGGTGTTGAAAGCTGCGGCATGCTGGTTTCAGAAAAAGAGATGGAGCTTTCTGATGAGCATCAAGGCATCATCGAAGTTGATGAAAGTTTTGAGATTGGCACGCCCATGGCGGAAGTTTTCGGCCTCAATGATCCTGTGATTGATATCGCGCTTACCCCCAATCGTGCGGATTGTGCCGGAATATATGGGATCGCCCGTGATTTGGCGGCTGCCGGTTTGGGAATTTTAAAGCCGCTGGATATTGTTCCCATCGACGGCGCTTTTCAATCACCGATTGATGTGAAGATCGATGACGTTGAAGGTTGCCCGCAATTTATCGGGCGCACAATAAAGGGAGTTCAAAATAAGGAATCACCGGAATGGATGCAGCAAAGACTAAAAGCCATTGGCCTTCGTCCTATTTCTGCGTTGGTCGATATTACAAATTATATCACCATTGCGCATGCACGCCCGCTGCATGTTTATGATGCGGATAAGCTAAAAGGTGATATCGTTGTGAGCGCAGCAAAAGGTGGTGAAGATCTGGAAGCGCTTAATGATAAATCCTATACGCTAACGCCTGATGCCGTGACGATTAATGATAATAGTGGTGTTATCGGCCTTGGCGGGATTGTTGGCGGCACATCGACCGGCGTTGATGAAAAGACAAAAAATGTATTTTTGGAATGCGCGTATTTCAAGCCGGAACGCATTGCCAGAACAGGTCGTGATTTAAGCATTTCCAGCGATGCACGCTATCGCTTTGAGCGCGGCGTTGATCCGGCAGGTTTAGCGCAAGCAATGGATTTATTTACCAATCTCGTGACGGAGATTTGCGGTGGTGACGCGAGTGATATTGTCATTGCTGGTGGAACGCCAAAATGGCAGCGAGAGATAGAATATGATCCGGATTACATGCAGCAATTAATTGGTCTTGAAGTTTCTGCAGACAGGCAAAAACAGATTTTGGAGGATCTTGGGTTTCATGTCCAATGCGACGATAATTTTATCATTCATGTGCCAAGCTGGCGCGGGGATATTCATGGCAAAGCTGATATAGCAGAAGAGATTATCCGCATTATCGGTTTTGATCATATCCCGTCAATTTCTGTAACGGCAGAGACGGCAACGCCCCCCCCCGCAGAAACACCATTGCTTGCGAAAACACGTGCAGCAAGAGCAGCAATGACAGCCAGAGGATTGCAGGAATGCGTAACATGGTCTTTCTTATCACGTGATGACGCTATTGCTTTCGGCGCGAATGATAATGTAATTGCTTCGCTAACACTGCAAAATGCTATTTCATCAGAGATGGATGTCATGCGCCCAAGTATTCTGCCGAATTTAATTGCTGCGGCTGGCCGCAATGCTGATCGCGGATTTTCAGATGTTTCTTTATGCGAAATCGGCCCGGTTTTTGAGAACGCACAACCGGAAGGGCAATCTATTATTGCTGCAGGCATTCGTGCCGGAACCAACGCACCACGCAATTGGCTTGATCAAAATGCTGTGCGTAATGTTGATTTTTACGATGCCAAAGCCGATGTCATGGCAGCGCTGGAAGCCTGCGGCATGCCCGCAAATTCCGGACAAATCACACGTGATGCGAGTGATTATTTTCACCCCGGGCGTTCCGGCGCCATACGTCTTGGCAAGAATGTGATTGCGCAGTTTGGCGAAATCCATCCTTCTATTTTGGAAGAGCTGGATGTAAAGGGTTCGATCGTTGGTTTTGAAGTTTTCCTGGATAATGTTCCTGAGCCTAAAAAGAAGGGCACTGAAAAGCCGTTTTTGAATTTACCACCTCTGCAGCATTTAACCCGTGATTTTGCTTTTCTGGTTGATGATTATATTGAGGCAAAAGACATTATAAAATCAGCGATGGCTGCGGATAAAAAGCTAATTACGTATGCTGAAATTTTTGATGTTTATAAAGGTAAAGGGGTTGAGGATGGCAAAAAATCAATTGCTTTGTCTATTACAATTCAGCCTGTCGCTGAAACACTAACAGATGCACAAATAGAAACGCTCATGAAAGCAGTGATTGATAACGTACAAAAGAAAACAGGCGGTTGTTTGCGATGCTGAGCATAGTCAAATTAGACGGTTAGTCCCATAGAGTATTACAACACATCACTTTTTTATGAGACAAGGATTTCTATGTCACATTATCTTCAAAAACAAAAATTTGGGATTGATCTAAAAATATATCCTGAATATCGCTTTCTTGACTGGTAAATGCGCCGGGAACACGCGCATGGAGATGCACAGGTTCTTCACCTGAATGATCCAGATCATGTGTATCCATATGCACAAGTGTTGAGCGCCCTAGATATTTTCTTTCAGAAATATAAGCATGTGCATGGCTGTGATTTGGGTCATGGTGATCAATTGTTGGATTATGGGATGATAATTTTAATGCTTCCGGCCTGATAATGATTTGTACTTGAGTATTATGACGAAATTCTGATGCTTCAACGGCACCAAGGGGTGTAGAAACCATACCATCATGGACACGCCCCTTAACAATATTTACTTGCCCAAAAAATGAGGCGACAAAGGCGCTGTTAGGCTGATTATAAATTTCCTCAGGCCTCCCAATCTGTTCAATTTCGCCAGCATTCATAATGGCAATACGATCTGCAAATTGCATCGCTTCTTCAGGATCATGCGTCACTAATAACGCAGCTACACCGGCCTCTCGTAAAATATGCATGACATCATCACGCATCTGCGCACGCAAAGTAACATCCTGGGAGGCAAAAGGCTCATCCAGTAAGATCAGATCAGGTCGTCTCGCCAATGCGCGTGCCAGTGCCAAACGCTGCTTTTGGCCGCCTGATAATTCATGCGGAAAGCTTGCCCGCTTATCAGACAAGCCAACCAAGGCAAGCATTTCATCAATGCGTGCGCGCCGCTCTGTGCGAGACAGATTGCGCAGTGCATAACCGATATTACGCGCCGCACTCATATGCGGGAATAAAGCCAAATCCTGAAATACCATACCGACTTTTGGCATGACTGAATTTGTATTAATAGAACCACTTTTGGGTTTCTCAAGCCCTGCGATGAGACGTAGCAATGTCGTTTTGCCGCAGCCTGACGGGCCGAGCAAACATAAAAACTCACCTTTTTCTATCTTCAGGGAAATATGGCCGAGAATATCATGCGTATTGCTTTTTCCATTAGCGTAGGAAAAAGACAAGTTATTGATATTTATAAGCGATTTCTGATTTTTCAAAAATTTCTCCTAAATTCAAAAAGCGTATTGATATTCATTATCATTAAGTATATAGATTACTTGATAATCATTATTAATATCAAGTAAAAAGGTAATATCTTATGATCAAAAAAATTCTCGCCACATTAACCATTGCAACCGCTTTTACAACCATAAAACCGGCAATCGCAGATAATAATACGCTTCACATCTATTCATCACGTCACTACAACACCGATGAAAAGCTCTATTCGGAATTTACCGAACAAACAGGAATTGAAGTTAAGCGTGTTGACGGTAAAGGGGATGCATTGATTGCACGTCTTGAGCAGGAAGGTGAATTAAGCTCCGCAGATTTATTTATAACCGTTGATTCCGGACGTTTGTGGCGCGCCGAGCAGGCTGGTTTATTTCAAACGATACAGTCTGAAACTTTGAATAGTAAAATTCCGGCAAATTTAAGACATCCAGAAGGTGAGTGGTTTGGGTTTTCAAACCGTGCGCGTGTGATTGTTTATAACACGGACAAGATCGAAGAAGGTGCCCTGACATCCTATCAAGACCTGGCAGATCCAAAATGGAAGGGACGCATTTGCGTGCGATCTTCCGGCAATATCTATAATCAGTCTTTACTTGCGAGCATGATTGCACAAAATGGTGAAGAGGTTGCAAAAGCATGGGCGAAAGGCTTGCTGGATAATCTTGCACGTAAACCACAAGGCGGTGATACGGATCAAATCAAGGCTGTTGCCGCAGGTATATGTGATATTGCTTTAGCCAATAGCTATTATTTCTTCCGCCTCCAGCGTTCTGAAAAAGCAGACGATAATGCCGTTGTTGAAAGTTTGGCGATTGTAAATCCGGATCAGGATAGCACAGGGACACATATTAATATTTCCGGTGCGGGTGTTTTGAAAAATGCCAAAAACAAAAAGGCTGCGGTGAAGTTTTTGGAATATTTAACATCTGAAACAGCGCAAGCCTATTTCGCGAACGGCAATAATGAATATCCGGTGATTGAAGGCGTTGAAGTGAATGAAATTGTTGAAGCCAACAGGGATTTCAAAATTCAGGACATTAACGTTAGTACATTTGGTGAGAACCAAAAACAGGCGAAAATGATCTTTGATGAAATCAAGTTCCCTTAAAAATTATTGCGGGTTGCCTGCTAATTTCTTTAACAGGAAAACAGGTATGCAGCCCGCCAATACTATGCATAGAGCCGGGAAAGACGCCTCAGCCAATCTCTCATCAGAAGCCAAATGATAAGTGCGAACTGCTAACGTATCAAAATCAAAAGGCCGTAGAATCAATGTTAACGGCAATTCTTTTATAACTTCAATCGCTAGAATAAGCCCTGCACTTAGCATCGATGGCCATAAAAGGGGAAGCTTAACATGCCAAAGATTGTCGAATTTTGTATGTTGCATGAGCATACCAGCATCCATCATAGATGGGTTTATTTTTTCAAAACCTGAATCAACTCCATGCAATGCAACATTTAAAAACCGGATCAAATATCCTATAATCAAAAAGGTTAATGTTCCAGTCACTAAAATACCAAGGCTGGTGAAAAGCGATGAAATCAGAAGAATACCTAATCCTAAAATAATCCCCGGCAAGGCATAACCGAAGCCACAAAATGAGAAAAGAATATTTTTAAAGCCATTGGGTGATTTTCTTTTTAAAATGGTTAGCGTAAAAGCAATTACAATTCCAACCGTTGCAACGGATAGAGATAAAAACAATGTATTGAAAAGATAGGGTATAGTTTGCGTAATTATCTGTAAATCAATAGTCTCGAAAACCATCTGCACCATCATCATGAAGGGCATAATAAAACCAAATAAGACAGGAAACATACAAAAGCAGAAAATTAAGAGCCCTTCTCTCTTCTGCAGATTATTGTGCCCTTTCAGAGAATGAGCCGTATCAAATTTCATTTTGCCACGCTGTTTTTTTTCGAAAAAAACAAGCATAAGTACAAAGCCTAATAATATAAGAGATAGTCGCGATGCTGCAACAATATCTCCATATCCTGCCCACGAATCATAAATCATGGTTGAAAAAACCCGGATACCAAAATAATCCATAGTGCCATAATCAGCCAGGACTTCCATCATAACAAGCATAAGTCCAACAATAATAAAAGGCCTCGCCAAGGGAAGAGCAATATCCCAAAATTGTGACCATTTGCTTGCATTCAAAAGTGATGCAGCCTCTATTTGGCTTTGAAAGCCTGCTAAAAAGCCATTACGTGCAAACAAGTAAATATATGGGTACAGGCAAAAGGTCAGTATAAATGAAGCACCCCAAACCGTTCGAAAATCCGGAATAAAAAAACCTAAACCGAATGTATTGAGATATTGCGCGAAGAGCCCCGCCTCATCAAAAAAATCTGTGTAGACATAGGCTAAAATATAAGCAGGAAATGCCAAAGGCATAAAAAGCGCCCATTCGAAAATATTTCTACCCAAAAAGGAATATTGCGTGACAAACCATGCCGTACCAATGCCTATGATTAGAACACCAAGACTTGTGAATAGACTAATTATAAAAGAGTTCATCAGAACATCGTCAACAACGTGACTTATAAGAAAACCAAACGCATCACTTTTACCGATAAGGGCTGCACAGCAAAGGGCAAAGAGCGGCAACACTATAATAAATGCGACAATGTAAAATAAATAATTTTCACGTATGTGCCTAAACAATTTTTTCTAAAGCCTCGAAGCATTAATATGAATGCCGTAAATTATATAAAAATTGAAGTATATACAATTTCAGAAGTAATTTTTTCTAGACTTTGTTCAAAAAACAATAATTCATGGGGCAAGATTCAAGGCAACAGGGTTAAGAAGAGCCGTACTAACTCCGACACCTGTACCTATAGTAGCAAACATTGCGTCATAAAGGATAGGGAGTGCAAAGAGTGCTCCCCCTACTGCTAAACGAATAGCGGCCTGTCTCAATGGAATTTTCGTTGGGTTTTCAACATGATCTTTAATGTTTATGACGGCTAATATACCGAGCAATAATCCGACAAGATATGATAAGCTGGCTAAAAGTCCCGGAAGAAATGTGATAGACGTGACTATATTATCTGCTACGAGGCTGAAATCATTAGCGGCTACACCAGCTGCGGCACCACCTAAAGGCCCGGCTGGAGGTCCAGCAATAGCAGTAGGCGCCGCACCAGCTATCGTTCCAAGCCCTGCTGTAGCCGCGACAGTTGTTGGCGCACCTCCTACCGCTGGTGGGGTGATAAAGGGAATAGTGGCTGGTCCAGCTGCCTGAGCGTAAACGCTGCTTACATTGAGGATTAATACTGTAAATACGATAGCAATTGCAATGAAGCTATGCTTTAGATTATGTTTACAATAAGTATATTTATCAAATACATTCCCCATAACTATATATTAACATAAAATATATAGTTTGCACAGAAATAGCATATTTAACCCCAACTATGGACCCAAGAGCGATTATGCTGATTGACTCCAGATAGGATTTTCGAGCTTTTCAAGCAGTAATCTATGCGCTTTTTGTTCCTCCTCAGAAATCTTAAAAGGCCTCGGTTCGCGGAATTTTCTATTAACTTTTATGGTTTGTGATATTTGCTGCTCGTTCTCATTTTTCTGCGTAGATAATCCAAGACCATGCTGACGCCCACCCAATAGTTCAAGATAGACCTCAGCCAATAATTCAGAATCAAGAAGCGCGCCATGATAGGTTCTCTGTGTATTATCAATATCAAAACGTCGGCATAAAGCATCCAGATTGGCTGGTGACCCGGGAAACTTCTTGCGCGCCATCGCCAGCGTATCAATAACCCGGCTCCAGCCGATTGCAGCATGTCCAACCTGGCCGAGCTGATAGTTGATAAATTTCATATCGAACTCGGCATTGTGAATGACAAGCTTGCTATCTTCACCGATAAAATTGATAAAATCGCTGTAAATCTCGGAAAAAGTCGGTTTGTCTGCAACAAATTCATTAGTGATACCGTGAACAGCTATGGCTTCTTCAGGGATTTCTCGTTCCGGGTTAATATAAAGCTGCAGCACTTTTCCGGTTGGCATATGATTGACCAATTCCACACATCCAATTTCAACCATCCGGTCGCCTTCAGCAGGATCCATACCTGTGGTTTCGGTATCAAGAACAATTTCACGCATAGTCTTTATAGTCCTGTTTTTGTTTGGCGATGATTGCATCTTAAATCATATATAATTTGTTTCAGCACTTTCATAGTATGCGCCATACCAAGTCCTGTCGGGATAACAAAATCAGCCCGTGCACATTTTTCCGCATCCGGCATTTGTGTCTTAAGAATAGCTTTGAATTTTTTCTTATCCATATTGGGGCGTGATAAAACACGCTCTTGCTGTATGAAAGCCGGTGCACTTGCGACGATTGTATAATCAACACCCTGCTCAGCACCTGTTTCAAAAAGCAGCGGAATATCTAATGCGATCATATCAGCGCCTAAATATCTTTGTGTGCGAATAAATTCATCTTGTGATTGTCGCACCAAGGGATGCAAAATTTTCTCCAGTTTTTCACGTTCTTTGGGCTCTTCAAATACTAATTTCCCCAGCTTTTGCCGATCAAAGCCGCGAATACTGCGCTTATTCTTTTTACCATAAATATAATAATAACGATAAAAAGGAAATTGCGCTGCGAGTGCTAATCTTGCCTGCTCGTTCTCTGCCAGTAATTTATGCGCCTCAGCATCAGAATCATGGGTTGGAATATGCATGCATGATAGCATCGCAGCAATTGTGCTTTTACCCATGCCAATTGATCCTGTAATGCCAAGAATAATCATGCTAGAACAAGCCTTTCCAGCTCTTGATCAACACTAGGCATAATCCCGAACCATTCCTGAAATGCAGGGCGTGCCTGATGGAGTAACATGCCAATCCCCGTGATTGTTGAGTTACCACGTGTTTTTGCTGTTTTTAACAATTCCGTTTCAAGAGGACTATAAACAATATCATTAACCAAAGCCTCTGTGCTTAATGCATCAAGTTTTAAATCTAATGGGGGTTGTCCTTTCATACCCAAAGAAGAAGCATTGACCAGCAAATCCGCCCATTGCAAAGCTTCATGGCGTTCTTCCCAATCAATAACCTCAATCAAGTCTGTACCAAGGCCGATATCTTGCGCGATCATCTTTGCACGCTCTTTTGTACGGTTAACCAATATCACTTCCTGTACTTTATGGCCTATTAAACCACTCACAACGGCACGCGCCGCTCCTCCTGCACCAATCACCACACAGACACTATCTTCGAAGTTAAAGCTAGGCTCTGCTTCTTTGATATTGGCTAAAAACCCAAAAGAATCGGTGTTGTGACCAATGAGCTTACCGTCCTCAATCACAACTGTATTGACTGCACCGCAAAGCTCGGCATTACCATCAACGTCATCGCATAGCTCCATGATGGTTTCTTTATGCGGGATTGTGACATTAAAACCAGCATAACCTTCATCGATTAGCCGTTTGATATCATCTTTCAAATTGTCCGGTGCTATATTAATGGCCTCATAATTTCCATTCAGATCATGATGCTTGATCCAGTAATTATGAATGAGCGGGGATTTGCTATGTTCAATCGGATGCCCAATCACCCCTGCTTTGATAAATTCACGCACAAAAATATTATCCTTTATCTCTTACTTGTTAATCCCTTAAAAATGCCAAAAGCGGTAAAAGCGGCATACCCAATATCGTAAAATAATTACCATTAATTTCTTCAAAAAGCCATGCACCATGATTTTCAAATGCGTATGCGCCGACGCATTGCAATATATCATTTTTTGCTAACGTCATATATTGTTCCAGGAATTCATCATCAAAATGATGCATCTTGAGTGTCACTTTGTCGGTATTTGACCAGATAATTTCACTATTTTTTGCGACAGCTACAGAAGATATCAGGCTATGCGTTTTACCGCGTAAATTTTTTAATTTTTGTCGTGCTTCATTTTCGCTGTAGGCTTTTTGAAACAATCTACCTTCGCATTCCAGAACTTGATCAGAACCAATAACATATCCATCAGGATTTTCTGCAGAAATATTAACGGCTTTTGCTTTGGCAAGTTCCAGAGCAATATCGCAGGGTTTTGCATTCTCAGATTGCATCTGCTTCAGGATAATATTTTCATCAATATCAGCCGATATTTTTTCAAATTCAACACCAGCATTTTTGAGCATCTCGTTACGGGCATGACTGCCTGATGCCAATATAATTGGTAACTTTTGCTGCAAGCTCATTGTGCTGTTTTTTCCGCAAGTTTCTCCTGATGGCTTTGAAGATGAGACATAATCTCAGCCGCCGCTTCCTCTACCGATTTTTTGGTAACATCAATGACAGGCCATCCGTTTTTACTGAATAATCGACGCGCTTTACGAATTTCTTCCTCAATTTTTTCTTCGTCCAGATATTCATTATTTTCCACATAAGCTGGCTTTTTTTCCTGATCATCCGCATGCAGACGGTTGCGGCGTATTTGAACAAGTCGATTTGGTGCAGTTGTCAGGCCCACATACATTGGCTGCTCCAGCGAGAGTTTTTCAGGTGGAACTTCAACGCCTGGAACAAGCGGAATATTGGCGACCTTAATACCACGCCGCGCCAGAAAAATAGAAGTCGGTGTTTTGGATGTCCGTGATACACCAACCAAAATCACATCTGCTTCCGATAAGCCTTTTAAAGTTTTTCCATCATCATGGCGCATAGCATAATCAATGGCTTCGACACGTTTAAAATAAGCATCATCAAGCGTATGTTGAAGCCCCGGAACCCCTTGCGCATGAATACCAAGATATGACGACAGACTGCGGATAATCGGATCAAGCACAGCAACACATGGTACGCCTAATTCCTCGCATTTATCCTGTAAGCGATGACGCATTTTTTTGTCAACAAGTGTGAAAATCACCGGCCCCGGGTTTTTTTCAATCTTTTTTATAATGCGTTCTAACTGTCTTTGTGTTCTGACCAGCGGCCAGAATTTTTGAATCGGTTCAATGTGACCAAATTGTGCGAGGCAAGCGCGTGCAAGCCCTAAAAGCGTTGTTCCAGTCGCATCGGAGACGAGATGCAAGTGAAATTTCTTCGGGTCTGCTTCCGGTTTCTTTTTTGGTCTGGATCGTTTTGAAGTTACCATCTATGCATCTTATCGTGATAAGATTTGATTGCAATCGTGAAGATTGAAAATAGATCCTTGGAAAAATTTATACTACCAGCCTTTATATATATTTATTCCAATAAATCTGAAGGTTTACATTTCAAGGCTTTGGTTAATCTTTCGAGAGTTGCCAATGTTGGATTATGTTCACCCGTCTCAAGCCTATGCAGAACCGCTTCCTCGATTCCAATTGTTCTTGCAAAGGCCCGCTGCGAAACTTTTCCACGCGTTTTTTTTAAATTGTCTGCCAAGGTCTTTGATAAACTCATAAGCTCATGTGAGCATGAATATCCGCTACATGTATGTAGCATTTAGTTTTTAGAGGTTTTCTTGAATGCATGAACTTGAAGATATCATTATCAGGCTCAATCAAGCCGCTGATCTTGCAGAAATGACCTTTGTAGAGGGCAAGCCGCAAGAATATCTGATTGATTGCCTGATTCAGGATATTAGAATTTTGAAAGAAGTTTTTTACAAGAAGCGCAATATTTATTGAATGACTTCACATTCATCAGAACTCATCATCCCGCCCGGGAAAATGCGTTCTGCCAGATCGAAATTACGAAATGGTACATTTTGTACAAGCGTAACCTTGGTATCATATAAAATATGCATCAGATGTGATTGATTGATCTCATCATTCATGCCCGCATATAGCGGATCAGCAAGAATAGTAGATGCATCATGCTGCAAATATGCTGTTTTGTCAGGAAGACATGATAAGCGTTCAATATCAATTTTTTGGACTTTGCCTTTTCCAAACGGATTTTGCATGTCTGATGTCGCTAAAACTCTATCCATATAATCCAATGCCTCATGATCGCATACTGATATACGGGTCTCGCAACGAAACCACTGTGAAAACGTTGCTGCCAACGCTTTGTGAGTAAAGGCTGATGATGGATTACGTTCTAAATAGCCTGAAAATCGCATTGCCAAATCACTATCCTCGGAGCCTAAAATATGACGCCAAAGATTATTATAACCTTCACAGCGCAGCTCCCAGGCAACCAATACAGCAATAACATCAAGATCAGCAGCGCGGACACGTTCTAGAGTCAGAATGCTCTCCGGCGTATAATCTTCATCAAAAGCACCATTGCGTTTTTCCTGCCACACATCACGCAATGCGCGAATAAGAGAAATAACCAAAATAGAAGAAAAATAGTTAGAGCGAGCCAAAGCATGTTCAGAAAGCTCACCACGATTTAAAATTATTTTTTTATCAGGAACATCCAGATGAAAATCAGGGCCGTCTAAATCTTCTAAAGCGATTTTCCAACCATCTTTGGCAGATTCCGAAACAAGTATTCTTGCTGTTGGAGATATCGATAGTAATGAAAAAGCCCAGCACAAAACGCCTTCTGCACTTCCCATTTTCGTTTGGATATTATTTGTATTATGTAATTCAATCACATCGTCACTGTTAACAAAATTCTCATATAAACACTCAGAATATAGACTCGCTAGCTGCCAGGAGTCACGCGATTCATTGTGCGCATACAAATCAGCGCCAAATATGTCTTGTTTGATTGCATGTCTTTCCTTGCTTTTACGATAAGTAGCAGATTTTTTCACAAATAATGACCCTTCCAAATGCTCTGCGTTCATAATTTCTTTTTCGTTAATCTCTTCTCCAGTGTCCTGGATAGATAATATCTGCCCCTTTGTGATCGAATGCTTGGCATTGGACAGTTGTTTCGGCATTAAAATCTCCTGCTCCCTCTGAGAACAAGGTAATAATTTCTGCAGCCTGTTGTCTGTCATATTGTTTTTCAAACTTTTCTCCGAATTTTGCATCATTTTCTTTTGGTGGCGACCCATAAACCCTATCCTCTATGTTTCTATTGAAATCATCATGGCGAATACCAGATGTGAGATTGGGTTCATTTTGCAAACCATGTTCCGTTTCACGAAAAGAACGTTCAAACTTGATAAACCAAAGGAAATTAGCGTTTGATCGGTCACGAATATCACTAAAAATCGGATCATGCATGATCGTTAAGGCATGTTCTGCCAGGTAATTTTTGCCGAAAGGCATTTGACCTAAAGCAGCGATGAATGCCGGGGTGATGTGTTGTGTTGTTTCCTCAAGATCAAAAACATATCCCTGATAATCGGATAACATTTGTTGAATAAGTGTTTTATCTTCCGTCTGGCAGCGTTCGGATAGAAACCAGGCTTCAAATACAGCGGTGGTTGCTTCTCCATTGTTGATCGTACGAAAATCAAGATAAGCTTCGCGTGCAAAAGCACGTCCTAAATCTGACAATGAAGAACTTTCAATGCGTTGCCATGCCTCTTTATTTCCAGAGAGTTGTAATTCCCACGCAATCCTGATCATTGAAACAATGAGATCACAAATCTGTATACGATTGACCAAAATAGCATTATCAGGATTGAATATCAGCGGGTGTATGAGGGCGCCCTGACGATGCTGATAGTGGCGGCGCAGTTCTCGGGAGACTGTTAATATCTGATCTGTTTTATCAAGCTGAGGATTAACAAAAATTTTTGAATTTTTAGAATCATAAATAGCATTTTCAACTTGGTCAGAATAAGCTAACTTTACCTGATATTGTGCTGCGCATTCTAAATATGCAGACGCTAGGCGGCTGCCTTGTAATTCATTGGCCAATAGTTCTATTGACTGTGTTGTTGGCTTTGAAACTTCACATATAATAGCTTTATCAGTCAAAAAATTTTCTACAACGCTCTGATCATTTTCAATAAAGTTATTAGAAAATTTATCAAATAAATTCATCTCACGTTTTAATTCACGGAGTTCATTTTCTAAAATTGCGAAATCTATGTCTTCAAATAAACTAACTTCGCTTTCCAGGGCATCAGATTCGTGATCTAAATAAAAAAGCGGTTGATCACCGATTATGGTACAAGCAACCGGTTGGCTGTTATTAATTGTGTAAGCGACGCGGCAAGATTGACTTGTGCGTTGTATTTTCCCTGCTTCAAGGTTTTTATAAATATCACTCATGAACCCAAACTCTTAAAAGATTTATTATATAAATTGATTTATGGTTGCCCTAAATTTGCATACATATTTTGCATGCCCCTATTTGTTCATTATCCCGTGAAGTTATTAATGGAACCTTTCGAAAACAGGAAAAATGTAGAAAAAATAAAATATTTTTTTTATTATGAAATTTGTAAAACTGTGTGTTAGCGATAAACTAGTTGAAATATAAACTAGTTGAAATTATGTGCTACTCATCTATGATAATGGTACAACAATAATTAGAGACTCAAACTTGGCTATGAGCAATTCTTCCGAAATAAAAGCAAAAAGACCGCTATCCCCGCATTTGCAAGTTTATAAACCTCAAATGACATCAACCCTGTCCATATTGCATCGTGCTTGCGGTGTAGCGCTAGCACTTGGAACCTTGATGGTTGCATGGTGGTTGATTGCAGCAGCTACAAGCGAGGCAGCCTATGGCATTGCAATGGGATTTGCCTCAACGCCATTGGGTGGCTTTATGATATTCGGGTGGAGCGTTGCACTCTTCTATCATCTATCAAATGGTGTTCGGCATTTATTTTGGGATATGGGTTATCTATTGAAAATAGAAGACGCATATAAAGCCGGATATCTGGTTTTATTATCAACTGCTATTTTAACCTGTGCAGCTTGGTGCTTGGCACTTGCAAGCTAAAGACTAAAGAACAGAGACTTAAAACATGAAACTAAAATGGGAAAATCACGGCATTAAAACACATCTTGGACGCGCGCGCGGCCTAGGCTCCGCAGGGCATGGATCAGACCACTGGATGAAACAACGTGTTACTGCAATTGCTAATATTCCTTTAGTATTATGGCTTGTTTTTTCAATTGTTAGCTTAAAAGGCGCTTCGTACAAAGAATTTACAAGCTGGCTTTCCGAACCGCTGAACGCAATTTTGATGATTCTCTTTATTTTATCGACCTTTTATCATGCAAAGTTAGGCTCACAAGTTGTTACCGAAGACTATATTCACAATGAAGGTTTAAAGATATTTAAATTAATTGGACAAAAGCTATTCTTTTTCGGCCTAGGTGTCGCCTGTATTTTTTCTATTTTAAAAATTGCTTTATAATCAAAGGCTTTGAATTAGAAATATAGTAATGAATATAAAAACACTCGTTGTCTGCTCAGGTGGGCTGGATTCCGTAACGTTAGCTTATAAGGTTGCACGTGAGCGCATACTTGCAGGGCTTGTATCGTTTGACTACGGACAGCGCCATAAAAAGGAGCTAACATTTGCAAAATTTCATGCCGACGCACTGAATGTACCGCACACCATCATTGATATTTCGAATGCAGGGGCGCAACTGAGCGGTTCCGCGCTTACTGATAATATTGACGTACCGGAAGGGCACTATGCTGAACAATCAATGAAAGCAACGGTTGTTCCCAATCGCAACGCTATTATGCTTACAATTGCTTATGGTATGGCATCGGCGCAAAATCTGGATGCAGTTGCAACCGCTGTTCACGGCGGTGATCACTATATTTACCCGGATTGCCGTCCCGAATTCATTAAAAGCTTTGAAATCATGCAAAATCATGCACTTGACGGTCTATCAAATATAAAATTATACACACCGTTTCTAAGCTCTGACAAAACAGAGATTGCAAAACAAGCGGCATATTTAGAACTGCCTATCGAAAAAACCTGGTCCTGCTACAAAGGTGGGGACATCCATTGCGGGCGATGCGGCACATGCGTAGAACGCATCGAAGCGTTTCATTTGGCGGGTATAACAGATCCTACAGACTATCAAGATCGTGATTTTTGGCAAAACGCGGTTAAAAAAGAGAAAGTTATTTAATATGTATACTGTCTGTAAATCTTTTCACTTCTCTGCTGCTCATCACGTTCCTGCCCTCGAAGATGGGCACCCTTGCAAACGCATGCACGGGCATAACTACGAAGTCCATATAGAGATGCGCGCTCCAACTCTCAATGAAGCTGGTTTTGTTCGCGATATCAAGGATCTCGACGCCCTTAAAAACTATATTGATAATAACTTTGATCACCGCCTGCTCAATGATGTCTTAGGTGATGAGAATGTATCAACTGAATGCCTTGCCAAACATTTCTATGATTGGTGTAAATCCCGCTGGCCGGAAATTACCGCCGTTCGGGTTCAGGAAACACCAAAAATCTGGGCGGAATACAGGCCGTGATAAACACAATACGTATTTCAGAAATTTTTGGGCCAACCATTCAGGGCGAAGGCGCGCTGATCGGTCAGCCCACCATATTCGTACGCACAGGCGGGTGTGATTATCGATGCTCATGGTGCGACACGCTTCATGCCGTTGAAAGCAAATACCGCCATGATTGGAAACCAATGACAGCGCAATCTATCATGGATAAGGTCAAAGAGTTATCGAATAATAAACCACTGACAATTTCATTATCAGGCGGAAACCCTGCCACGCAAGATTGCAGTGACTTGATTGCTTTGGGGCAAAAAGACGGCTACAGATTTGCATTGGAAACTCAAGGCTCAATCGCGCAAGACTGGTTTAAAGAGCTTGATCTATTGACTCTTTCTCCAAAGCCACCATCTAGCGGTATGAAAACGAATTGGCACAACTTCGGTGAATGCATCAAAGCCGCAGATAATAAGCCAGACATCGCCTTGAAAATCGTCGTTTTCGACGACATAGATTACAAATACGCACAAGATGCAGCGGCACGATACCCGGAACTTCCACTTTATTTACAGCCCGGAAACCATCAGGTGAGTGGTATGCCTGATATTAAAGGCCTCAATACCCGCTTGCAATGGCTCGCCAATAAGGTCACAAATGATAATTGGTATCGTGCCCATGTCCTACCTCAACTGCATGTGATGATATGGGGAAATGAAAGAGGCGTTTAAAAAATGATTCAATGGCGTAATACAGATGAGCGGTTTGGCAAGTTAGCGATGACATTACACTGGTCAGTCGCAATTCTGTTTTTGTTACTTTACGTATCGGTTTATTATCGCCGATGGTTTACCGAAGCACAAACAGAGATCAATATGACGGCTTTGCACCTGCATTTGTCATTCGGGATTACTGTCATGGTCTTCATTGCCCTGCGCATCATATATAAATTATGGGACAAAACACCAAAAGACGTGCCTGGCTCAAAGCTTGAACATCTTGCCGCGCATAGTGCCCATTACATGCTATACGCCATTATGATTGCCATTCCCCTGACGGGCTATTTTGGAACAGGCCTTAATACTGATTTCTTTTTTGCCTTCGAAATTCCAAGATTTCGCGATACGGCCGTCTACGATCTTGTCATCACAAACTGGCTTGGCTTAACATGGGAACAGTTCGAACCTCCCATTGATTTCATTCATAAAACCGGCGGCGCAACGGTGGTTTGGATGCTCATTGGTGTTCATATCGCAGCAGCTTTGTTCCACCATTTTATACGTAAAGACAACACATTACGGCGGATGCTGCCAGTATCATTAAAAGAGGAATAACCCATGGGAGAAAATATTTATAAAGACTTAACACAGCTCGGCGGCTCAAGCGTCATCCCCGAAAGCCCTGAGGAGGCAGTTTTAGAGCGCGTTCCTAACCCGCATAAGGATGTTGATTATGCCATACGTTTTACAGCACCGGAATTCACTTCTATCTGCCCTTTAACCGGACAACCGGATTTTGCGCATTTAATGCTGGATTATGTGCCCAGTGAATGGCTTGTTGAAAGTAAATCGCTGAAGCTTTTTCTAACTTCCTATCGCAATCATGGTGATTTTCATGAAGCCTGCACGGTTTCAATTGCAAAGCGTATTATCGAGATCACAGAACCAAAATGGCTGCGGCTAGGCGGCTATTGGTATCCGAGAGGCGGCATTCCCATTGATATATTTTACCAGCATGGCGCATTACCTGAAAATGTATGGATCGCCGATCAAGACGTTCCTAACTATCGCGGCAGAGGTTAAAATTCTTTTAAAACTGCAGGTGTACGTCTCTCAAAATAATATTTTGAGTGCATCAATCTCTAAAATGCGTTAAATTTGAATTGAATTTTTTTGAAAAACAGAAAAATCATGTTTCTTTTATTTTCAGTTGCTTATACTCTTGAAAACCTCTCAATTTGACAAACTTATAGAAGTTAGTAAAATTTTAAGTAATTTTTACGTAAGATAGTAAATATAGGGCTATTAATTTAATTTTTTAAAGGAATAGAATGCGCACTAAGCTCAATGAAAAACAGTTTTTAAAAAGATGCATTTCAGATCAGAAAGGTCTAACGCTCATTGATGTTGCAATCATAATGGTTATCATCGGACTGTTAATAGCACCTGCACTTTACGCTTTAAGAGAATTCAGAGAGCAACAAGCTGTCATTATAACAGAAAACAATATCCTTGAGATTGACGAGGCGATAGACGCGTACTTTGAAACCAATGAATTTTATCCTTGCCCGGCAGATCCTAATCTTGGAAGAAATGACCTTAATCATGGTGAATCAAGCATGAACGGTGCATCGGGGATATGCAGAGAAATTAATGGCTCTGGGGTTGCAGAAGGTGCAGTACCTTACAAAGAGCTTAACCTGGATGCAGAAAAAATCTATGATGGCTGGGGTCATCAAATTTTATATGCTGTAGATCCCAGCAGAGCCAGCAACATAGCTGATGGCCCTCCTGCATCACCACCAGCCGAAGTATTAATCACAATCAACGAAATACCGCTTGTTATTAATCCTAACGCTTCAACCCCTGAAGAATGCATAGCCGACACATGTGCTAACGCCATTCAAGGCGGCTACCCACCTGCTGGATCTCCACCTTGCAATCCAACATATGTTTACCCGCCAATACCTGGCGATCCTTTATATCCAACAGATAATATACAATATACGCTTTTGTCGCACGGGCAAGACGGACGCGGCGCTTTCACAGAGAGTGGTACTCAAATCGTCGCCAATTGTGATGGAGCAAATGCTGCAGATGATGAAAATTGCGATAATGATAATGTTTTTACAGCACGCCAATGCCTCAATGCTGATTCAAACACAACAGCACGCTATGATGATATCTTCGTCAATGCCCCTACCTCTAGAATCTCAGATCCTTTTTCAATGCTAAGCCAATCAGATAACAATGAAGACGGTGTTGCCATTGGCGTACAATATGTTGGTATAAAAAATGATGACCCGAGGCGCGAGATTGACGTCATTGGGAATATTAAAATTTCAGATGTTGAAAATACTACAGGCAATGATAAAGACGGTGCGGCAAAAGCAGAAGATTACTGTGACACAACGGGTGATAATTGTTTTAATTCGGCACTCATCGGTGGCGATGTGCTAGCGACCCCCTGTGGCACAGGAAGTGCATTGATCGGCATACGAGACAATGGCCCTGTTTGCGAGCCTGCACTATCCGTATCGCCAACAAGCTGCCTGAATGGTGTAGAAGCAATAAGAGGAGGAACTCCAATATGTGCGCCTTAAATAAAAAAAACCACAAAAATGATATTTTGCAAAAAGGCTTTACCCTTGTTGAGATGGCGATCGTCATTGCCATTGTCGGCCTGATCATCGCCAGCGCAAGTACGGCTTATGTTCAATGGCAAACATGGCTCAGATATGACACAACAAAAACAAATGTTAAAGAAGCTCATGATGCCATTGAAAAATTTTTGGCTACAAACGGTCGCTATCCCTGCCCTGCATCATTGAGAGCGACCAGAGATAATGGCGCAATATACGGTGTAGAACCTAGTGGAGGAGAGTCTTGCGATAATGTAAACACAGCAAATATTAATTTTGGCGATACCACTGGCGCTGACATCTATATAGTTAATGGATTCAGGAATATTCCTACAGGCTACATCAATAACGATGATACTGCTGTAGCTGGACCAGCGACACCGCGCGTTCGCATTGGCATGATCCCTTTCAGATCAATGGGACTTGACGAAGAAACAGCTTATGATGGATACCGTAACCGTCTTTATTATGCTGTCACCGACCACATGACGTCATCAGCAGGTTTTGATAACGGTACAACAGGTGCTATCAGGGTTGAAGATGAAGCCAATAATTCATTGACGGGTGATCGGGACGACATCCATTTCATAGTGTTTAGCGCAGGAGAAAACGGTGCCGGTGCCTTCAATCGTGAAGGAGCACAAATTGTATGCCCGGGCGTAGCGGCTACAGAAAATGAAAATTGCGATCTTAATGATGGTACTTTTACGCTTGCAAGCTACTCTTCGTCGACAGGCAATAATGCAATGGATGATCTTGTGACATTCGGCTATGCTGAAATTCCGTTTTTTGAACGCCCAAATGACGGTAATTTAAATGATGGCGTTACAAAATCAGCATCAAAAGTTGGCCTTGGCGGCGTTGCAGACAACCCCGAAGAAGAATTAGATATTGCCGGTGCCATAAGAGCGCAAGCACCAGCCGATGATCCAGCCACTCCGGATATAAACGAATTTGAAGAAGGTGGTAAGATTATAGCATCAAAACTGTGTGAATACTCAGATGATACCGATTGCTTTTTAATAGAATCCATCGCCGGGGAGCTTGGCACTACAGGTGGTATGGAATGCTCAAGTGGCAGTTATATAGTTGGTATAAGAAATAATGCGCCTATTTGCGGTGTTATTGAAACCGGATGCTCAGATGGTGAGATAATCGTTGGTGTTTCCGATGGGAGGGCAATATGTTCAGACGATCCTCCCCCGCCAAGCTGTCCAACCGTGCAGGTTCCACTTTGTGGCATCGATCAGACACTAGCCGCGGGAATAGACCGTGAAACCAGAACAATAACAGCCGGTGATAGCCGTTCTCAAACTTTTAGATGTGATGACGGAACATGGGATTTAAGAGCAGATACTGGATTATGCACTTGTACCCCTACAGGATCTCACAGCACTACGATAACATGTGCGGATGATATTGGTTGCGGGCCTCGCTTTGCGGGAACAAGAGATGTACAAATGACAAATGTAACCTGCCCTTCAGGTGAAAGTTCTATCACCGTTCTAGACGCATCTCGCTGTGTTTGTGATCCAACCAGCAGAGAAACGAGGTCGGTAAACTGTAAGCTTCCACGATGGCAAGCGTATATACCAAGCATTCCTGCCGGTTACTCTTATAACACAGGAAGAGCCGAGGTCGAACGTGTAACATTGTGTCCAGCCGCGACTTGTTCTGACTGGCAAAGTGTTAGTAATAATTGTGGTTGTGAAAACGAAATAGAAACACAAACCAGCAATTGTCCAGGCGGACAATTAGGAGAACGAACACGCACCAGAGGATTTTTATGCGCAAGCGGCGGTGGAGTTGGAGACTATGGGAGATGGGAAGATTGGTCAGAATGGGATGAAACTGATTGTGGATGTGATACCACAACAGTAGTCTCAGGCCTGCTTCAATGCCGTGACAAGCGATCTGGATGGGTTCCAAAAGACGGTGGCCCTGGTGGGATCAGAACTGAAACAACATTCAATATTGTCGGTGGATCATGCATATCCAGCACAACAGAATTAGATGAACTTCTGGATGTATGCGATCCTCCACCACCAATACAATGCGCTTGGAGTGCGGGTGGTACATCATCACCCGGTAGTCATCCTACAAATTT
>CAWUJS010000009.1:0-41290 GCA_963922705.1 uncultured Alphaproteobacteria bacterium
GCGTTCGCAATGACGGATAACAGGAGAATGTCATTGCGAGGAAGCCGCAGGTTTGATCGCCTTTACAGCGGGGATCTCATGCTTAAACCGAAGAGATCCCGGCTTTCGCCGGGATGACGGGTGGGTGGAATGGAATGACGGTGGTTTTTACAAATCATGTCAAATGTAATTGCCATGCTACGCAGCAGTCCAGCCGCCGTCAATGGCTTGTGTGGTTCCGGTTATATTTTCAGCAGCATCAGAAGCCAAAAAGAGTGCTAAAGACGCAATTTGTTCGGTTGTAACGAATTTCTTTGTCCATTGCGCCTTGAGAAGGACATCATTGACGACTTCCTCTTCTGAAATGCCACGTGCTTTTGCAGTATCTTTGATTTGTCCTTCGACGAGCGGGGTTTTCACATAGCCGGGGCAAATGGCGTTGACGGTGATATTATCTTCGGCCAGTTCAAGTCCAAGTGCCTTTGTGAAACCGACAATACCATGTTTCGCGGCGACATAAGCGGATTTATAGGGAGAGGCGACAAGCCCGTGTGCCGAAGCAATATTAATGATACGCCCCCAGCCTGATTGTTTCATCAAGGGTATGGTGAAATGCGATGTGTAGAATGCGGATGATAGGTTAATTGATATAATAGCTTCCCACTTACTGGCGGGAAACTCTTCGACGGGGCTAACATGTTGGATACCGGCATTATTGATCAGGATATCTATGTTGCCGAGCGCATTACTGGCTTCATTGATCATCGTTTCAATTTGATCTGGTTTGGTCATATCTGCACCGTTATAAATGCATTTAACGCCCTTATTTTCTATGGATTGACGATTATTTTCGATTTCATCATTATCGCCAAAGCCATTCATAATGATGTTAATACCCGCACTTGCAAGCTCTTGGGCGATGCCAAGGCCAATACCACTTGTTGAACCCGTAATGAGTGCAGTTTTTCCTTTTAAATCCTTCATAAAAAAGCCTCAATCTTAAATAAATCCTATATCCATAAATTCACGTGTTTCACTTTTCAGGAGTGCCTCATTGGTGTTTTTGAGACGATCAATGAGCATGCGTATAATAGAACGCATGATCGGATCAGCGCCTTTTAACATTTCATTGAGGGATTCAGGTGTAATGATAAAAAGTTCAGCATCCTCTATAGCCTCAACATTAGCGCCATAGGATTGGTTGCTGAAAATTGCAGTTTCACCAAAAATGGCATCTTCTTCCAAAGTTGCCAATTCAACCTGTTTTGTACCATCTTCCAGAAAGACGCGCACTTTGCCTGATAGTATCATGTAAGCTTTGTCAGCTTTTTGCCCTTTTTTGACAATAAGCTCACCCGCTTTGAAAGATTCAGAGGTTTCGTTCATATCTTTATCACTCTATAGGCTTAAATCCACATACATTCTATAATTTGGTGTGACACCCGGCGGAAGTAAAGCAGATTTTACAACCTTAGAAGCCCGTTTAAGCGGGATAATAATCCGTGTGCCTGCACCATTATTAATGTTTTCTACATTATATGATGCGAGAACAGGCTCTTTTGATCCATATGTTTTGGATCTTGTGCCTGCCCACCCTGCCGCGGGTAATTCGATAACAAGAATATTTTCACTGCTATCTAAATCAACCGTGTAAGGGGTTTTAGTACTCATATCCAGAACAAGCCTAACCCTATCCTTGTGAAGGCCTGTTCTAAGGTTTTTAACCATTGGCCCACTTTTTACTGCGGTGGGCGCCATGGTTGCTGGTTTTTCAGGCATCGGCTTGGGTTCCGTTGCCTGAATAGCACCGCGATTCTCAATGTGAGTGTTGCTGGTTTGCGGTGCTTGTAAATCTGTTTTGACGAGGTTTTGCGGCGGTTCAATAGGCGGCTGATAGACTGGAGCGGGAGTAGGGGGCGGTGCAGAAGCAATGGCTTCTAACTGCTCTATCATTTGTTGAATATCCTCTTCTACAGCCACGAGACGGACGATAGCCGGCTTGACAGTCTCAAACTCACGCCGCATATCCACGACTGCATTTTCGAGCCTTTCAAAGCGCCTGTCTGTATTGGTTATGTTTTCTGAGAAGAGAGTATCGACATTCACGCCTTTTAGCGGTTTGAGCGCAGGAAGGCCGTTTGGCAAGGTTTCAGCTCTTGGCATTTCGCCTGGTTTGGGTGGGCGGTTGCCAAAGCTTGGCGGGGCAACGATGGGCGCGCTCAAAAAGCCCTCGCTACTGGCTTTTTCTCCGGGAACAGCGGGTGTTTGGGTATTGTTGCTGGTTTGCTGTCCGGGAGAATTTGCTGAAGGATTGGGTATAGCTTGCTGGCTGCAGGCTGTCAAAACCCACAGAGATAGAATCAATGGCAAACGTAATACTACGTGTTTGGTCATAAAGATTTAACCAGCAACCCCGCGGAATATGCGGGAAAGAAAAGAATTTAGAACGTGTAGAACACTCAAAATAGAGAAGCGATATACCCAAGAATCACTTTCCCTACATAAAAGATACCTAAATTTAAAGGGTTAGAAAAGGGAAGGATGAAATAATAATATGTTTTATTTCAATAGACTTGTGAGGTTTTAGTCAAAAATCCTTTTGACTCTAAATTAAAAAAGTCTGTTTTGTGAGCTCATTGCATTTGAATGCTAAGAAATCTAAAGATTCCACCAGCCTTTTTTCTTGGTCTTGGGAGCTTCATTAACCGTTTCATAGTCTTTAGCTTCTTGAGGCTTTTCTTTTTTCTTCGCTGAGGATTTTTTCTTTGTTATGGGCTTGTCTTTTTCAGCTTCTATTTTGGGTGCATGATCATTGGAGACCTGCGGCGTTTCACGCTTTGACTTAGCGGGTTTTTTTTGGGGCTTTTCTTGAGTTTCTTCAGGATTTGTATGTTGATCATCCGCTTTACTGTCTGCTTTCTTCTTGGTACGTGACGATGATTTCTTTTTTGATTTCTCTTTAGAATCTTTATTATCAGATTCTTCTTTTTCCTTTTGTTCTGTAACAGGCGTATCGCCTACAGACTCATTTGATATTTTATTTTCAGTATGATTATCTTTATCTTTGTTGCGGCGACGCCCACCACGACGTCCACGACGGCGGTTGCCACGGCTTTGATCCTCATCAGAATCTAAATTCCCTTGTGTAACCTTATCGGCGGGTTTGGAAACTTCAATACGAAAACCTGCTGCTCCCAGATCATCATCTACGCGAATAGCAACGTTAATCTCATAGCGCTCTTCGATTTCGCTAAGATGCTGGCGTTTTTGATTGAGAAGATATAAAGCAACCGGATTAGAGACATGGGCGATTAGTTGTGCTGCACGCCCACGAGCAGCTTCTTCTTCTATGCTACGCAAAAGCATGATCGCAGCTGCGTCAGAGGTGCGGATACGCCCTGTACCTTCACAATGTGGACATGTTTCGAACTGACTTTCTGCAAGTGATGGATTCAAGCGTTGCCGCGATAATTCCATCAACCCAAATGCAGAGATGCGCCCCATTTGAATACGCGCACGATCTCCAGAAAGGGACTCGCGCATACGGCGCTCAACTTTGCCGTTATTGCGGCGATCTTCCATATCAATGAAGTCTATAACCACTAGTCCACCAAGATCACGCAGGCGTAATTGTCTTGCGACTTCCTCGGCTGCTTCAAGATTAGTTTTGAGCGCGGTTTCTTCAATGTGGCGTTCTTTTGTTGCCTTACCGGAGTTTACGTCCACGGAAACAAGAGCTTCAGTCGGGTTAATTACAAGATAACCGCCGGATTTTAGAGTGACAGTTGTCTCGCCAATCTCGGAAATTTGCTTTTCTATTCCATATTTCTGGAATAGTGATGCTTTGTTATCTTTGAATTCCTTAACTTTTTTGACATGGGAGGGGATCATCATTTTCATGAAATCTTTGGATGTTTTATATCCATCCTCACCCGCCACTACAATTTCTTCAATATCTCGTGTATAGAGATCACGCACGGCACGCTTCACCAAGTTTGCCTCTTCATAAACCAGCGCAGGTGCGGAAGATTCCAAGGTCAAATCCCGGATATTATTCCAAAGCCGCATTAGATATTCGAGATCACGTTTAATTTCTGCCTTTGTGCGCGTTACTCCTGCGGTACGTAAAATAACGGACATGCCTTTGGGAACTTCCAAATGCTTGAGTAATTCGCGCATCTTTGCGCGATCTTTATAGTTGGATATTTTACGGCTAATGCCGCCTGCGCGCGGGCTATTAGGCATAAGAACACAATAGCGCCCGGGAAGAGACAAATATGTTCCAACAGCCGCTCCCTTATTGCCGCGCTCTTCTTTAGAAGCTTGCACGAGCATGATTTGCCCACGCTTGACGACTTCCTGAATTTTATATTTACGGCGCATTTTAAAACGAAAACGCTGTTCATCATCTATTTCATCGCCGCCAAAGCTTTCAACTTTAGGGTTGCTGTGTGCCATTGTGCGGCGGCCTCTGGAGCGTCCTCGCCCTCTGTAGCGAGCATTGTGTTTTCGGGAATTATTGTCATCTGTAGCTTCTGAATCAGAATTGTCATCAACACCTTCAAGACTATCTTCATCCTCGATATTGTTGTCGATACTGTCCTCTTTATCTAACTCTTCTGCTTCATCATCATTGTTTTCAACATTGTCTTCAATATTTTCGAGGTCGGTATCCGCTATATCGACGATTTCATCTGCAAGAGGTGCATCGATTTCATCGTCAGGCAATTCAATACCGTCTTCAATATCAGAGTCTTCCTTTTCCTCTTCTTCTAGCTGTTTTAGCTCTTCTTCCTGCTCTGCCATAAGAGCTTCACGGTCAGAAATTGGGATGCGAAAATAATCAGGATGAATTTCAGAAAATGGTAAAAACCCGTGTCGATTACCGCCGAAATTCACAAAAGCTGCTTGTAAGCTTGGCTCTACACGCGTGACTTTAGCGAGGAAAATAGAACCTTTTAACGCTTTTCTGAATGTGCTTTCGTAGTCAAACTCTTCAAGGCGGGCATCTTCAACAATTGCAACCCTCGTTTCTTCATGATGAGTTGCATCAATCAACATTTTTTTTGTCATGTCTAAATCTCCTGATGGCGCATTGCAGCTTTGCTTTCGCTTATGAATAATAATTCATAGGAAAGTAGCGCAAAAATACGCATGTTCTTGTTCCAAATTTTTGCTATTACAGTTTGCGAAACTTGTGTCTTAAAAAATAAAGCGCTAACACCGCAATAGACAAATGCATTTTTTCAACTTACACATCTGTTTTAAATTTCTCAATAATAAAGTGAGGTATAAGGAAAAATTTACCAAATCATATGTTTTTATGATAATTATGGTTAATTTTTGAGAATATTCAACATCGCTAATCCATATTAAGCAATTTCTTTAAAAACTCTGCTACGTGCCCATACGCATCAAAATTAGAACCGCAAGCATTTTCCGCCGCTCGGTTATAGTTTGCATTCGTATTGATATCATAAGTGTAAAGCGTGCCGTCTTTGGCTTCAATAGATTCGAATGCTGCGATTTCAATATTATTGTCTTTTAAAAATGCCTCATATTGATCCGCCAGTGGATGCCTGAAATCTCCCAAAATACGGAATTTTTCACCGGAAGGTTTTGCCGCATCAATGCTGCAAGAATCCGCTGGGCAGAGCTCAAAACCCCCTTCAGTGTCAACTTCTACGGAATAGTAATATTTTCCGCCAATAAATTCATTGCGCAGAATTTTATGCGTGCGGCCTTCGATATATTCCTGCACGAGCTGAATGCCGTCGACAGATGCAAAATCATCTTTACCCTGACCTAGCGCTTCTTTGAGCGCCTGAACATCTTCAAAAAGGCGAACCCCTAAACCTTTGCCGCCGCGGTTTGGCTTGACGATAAATTGTCCATTAAAGCTTTCCGCCGCTTCAATCAAGGCCGTTTTGCCTGTAGTGGCAATTGTTTTAGGAACTTGAATACCCGCACTTTGTAGCCTTGCATATTGATCAAATTTACGAACCTCGAGATCAATGACATGGCGGCCATTTACCACCGTCCTTTTGTGATGCTCAAGCCACGCGAGAATAGCACCGCCAAAAGAGACAGAACCGGTATGACCACGTGTATGTGCGGAGGCCGATAAGCGATTAAAGAATACGCCCTGTGGCGGCTCTTTATCCAATGCCACGCCGCCTTCAATGACTTTCATCCCTGCATAAGGGATTTGACGGGCATCCAAAGCCTGCGTTAATGGCGCAAGCCATTCTTCATTCTCATATAAAATATATATTTTTGTATCGAAAGCTTCTGTCATTGTGATTTTTTGTGTTATAGTCATAAAGTTAAGTTGTTCAACGTCCCCAAAAGTAGTCATCCCTGATGAAAAGTCCAGTTCTATTTAACATTCTTGCGTTAGCCTGTTTTTTGGCGTCATGTCTTGTGACTTCGCATGCCTGTGCGCTGACCATTAAGGATATTCGTTTTGGTCATTATCCTGATAAAACAAGGCTTGTGATTGATCTGGATCAAGATGTGCAATTTCGTAGCTTTGTGCTTTCTGATCCAAATCGCATGGTGATTGACCTTCCTGCTTTTACTTGGAAACATGCAAGTATCAGTGATCAAAAAAAGGCTGGGATTACAGCCGTGCGCCATGGCAATCTTAAGCCCGGAATTTCACGGATTGTTTTTGATCTTAATCGTGCGGTGGTCATTAATGACGCTTTTACTTTATCGGCTGGCAATGGAAAGCCGGATCGCCTTGTTATTGATTTTTCCAACAATATCGGGGGTATAGAAAATTTAACATACGGAACGCTTGAGACTGAAAATATAATACAAGCCTCAGCTGCCGCGGCTGTTCCAGTGCCGCCACAACGAAACCTTAGCCAAGACCAAAAAGCAAAACAAAAGCCGCTTATTATTATTGATCCCGGTCATGGTGGCGTTGATCCTGGTGCAATCGGAGCAAATGGCGTTTATGAGAAACATGTTGCGCTAGCACTGTCTAAGGAGCTTAAAAACCAACTTGAAGCAAGCGGTCAATATCGTGTGAAAATGACCCGTACAACGGACAAATTTATTAAACTCTCAAATCGCGTGAAATATGCCCGTAAACATAATGGTGATCTTTTTGTTTCTGTCCATGCCGACTCCCTCAGAAATCCAACGGTAAGCGGTGCTTCGGTTTATACGTTGTCTGAAAAAGCATCGGATGCGCAGACCGCAAAACTTGCAGCCCGTGAAAATAAGGCAGACTTGATTGCCGGTATTGAGTTAGAAGTTGAAGACGCAGCAGTCATGGATATCCTCATTGACATTGCACGCCGTGATACGCAAAACCAATCCAAATATTTTGCCAATACGCTTGTAAAATCTTTTCAAGGGACGAGCATTAAAACACTCAAAAGGCCGCATCGTTTTGCTAATTTTGCAGTGCTTAAAGCACCTGAAATTCCTTCTGTACTGGTTGAGGCCGGGTTCATGTCCAACAAAGCGGAGGCGAATAAGCTCAATACCGCTTCGCATCGCAAGAAAATCGCTAAATCACTTAAAGCTGGCATAGATAGCTATTTTAAAACACTCAAAGATAACGAGCGCAGTTAGACTCAGATCATTATTATTCTACGCTTGCGACAATTGTTTTTGTTGGGTTTTCGTGTAACCACCATGCATGGCGATTAATCGAATAAATTGCACGATAGCGGCCTTTCACTTCTGCATTCACTAACGACTTGATCTGGTTATCCAGAATAAAAGCGCCTTCATCTGTGTAAGCCACCAATACGGCGTGCGGAATGCCTTTTTGTGTATCCTGTACAATGACAACGCGTAAGCGTTCTTCGGGGAAACCAAGTGAGCGTAGAGCTGTGTATTTAGCAATTGCAAAATCTTCACAATCCCCACCGCGCTCCAGGAATTCAACAGGTGTTGCCCAATAATCACTTTTCCCCCAGTTACTTTGATCAATAATATATTGTTTTTCATTCACTATATCATTGACGCTGCGCACCATGGATTTCATAGAACGTCCGTGAAGCTTGTTAATATCCGCCTGCCAGGCTTGTATAAGTTCTTTATTGCGTTGTTGTTTCAATTGGCGTTCAAACCGCGCAAACATGCCTGTCCATTTTGTGAAAGCCCTTAAGTTACGGTCTTTCTTTTCAGAGCTGCCAAGCAGATTTGGATAAGAAGCTACACGTTTAAATTCTGTCGAAGTGCTGACCATGTGAATCCCGCTTATGGGTTCGGCCTGGACGCGTTTTGAGGTAAAGCTACCTAAAGAGGCTGAGAATAAAATAACAGTGGCAAGGCTTTTTAAAACAGCTTGACGAGCCAGTAATATTCTTAATTGCCATTGTGTAATCAGAGCATTTTCTATAAGAATTTCACCCAGTGGCCGCGCTGTGTGTTTTTGATGCTTTAGAGCATCACGTAATTGCCGATGCGTAATCTTGCCATTATGAACGAGCATCTCACCAATGCGGTTACGCTCTATTGTTTTTCGAATTCTTTTCAAAAACCCTGAATTCTGTTTTGTATAACCCTCGCGCATTTTACCCTCTCCTATACGCAGTATTAACGCATTAACAAAGTAGACCCCTAGTAACGCAAAATACATGTTATTTCGTAAACCCTAAGTTCTATTGTGCGCTAGAAAGATTGACGAATGCCTAATGAATGGGCATATTTCCTTAAAATTTTAGATATTTTCAAAAGTCGGGCTTATTTTTCATGGCAGATACTAAAAGACTAAAACAGATTATACGTTCTATGGAATCCATACCGATTCTAGTGATTGGCGATATCATGCTAGATCAGTTTATTTATGGCACTGTCGAACGTATCTCACCGGAAAGCCCTGTGCCTGTGCTTTCGATTCAGCGTCAAGATGAGATGTTGGGCGGAGCCGGTAATGCCGTTGGAAACTTGGCGGGTCTGGAAGCAAGCCCCTTTATTATTAGTGTAGTAGGAGATGATGAATCCGGGGATCATATTCGCCAGCAATTAAAAACCCGGGATATTGATGACTCATATCTTGTTGTTGAAGAAAACCGGCCAACAACTGTTAAGACGCGCTATCTCGCCGGGCATCAACAGCTTTTGCGCACTGACTTTGAAGATAAAAAACAGATCAATGACTCTACCGCGCAAACTATTCTTAAACATGCGCAGAAGCTTATTTTGCAAGTGAAGGCTGTTATATTGTCTGACTATGGAAAAGGAGTGTTGTCTCGCGATGTTATTGCTGAAATTATAAGCCTTGCCAAAGCCGCTAATGTGCCGGTCATTGTTGATCCGAAAGGTCAGGATTTTTCAATCTATCAAGGCGCGACAGCCATAACACCGAATAAAAAAGAATTATCTGACGCAACATTTGGACATGCTGTGAGTAATGACTTTGAAGTTGTAGGTGCAGCTAATCAAATTCTTGAAACATGCGGTGTTGAGGCCGTTATTGCGACCCGTTCCAAAGACGGTATGAGTGTTATTGAAAAGGGTAAAAAGCCTTGTCATTTACGCTCTGCCGATATTGATGTTTACGATGTTTCCGGCGCAGGCGATAGTGTTATCGCTACAATTGGTGCCTCTTTAGCAGTGGGCGCAGATTTGCAAGAAGCGGCGAGCCTGGCTAATCTCGCAGGGTCGATTGTTGTCACAAAAGTCGGGACTGCGCCTATTCGTTTGAGTGAACTTTCAGATGCAATCGATAATGATCTTGGAGATATTCTGATTAACAATCGATCACAATCTAAAAAATTCTTACGCCAGGCTGATTGTGTTGATTGGGAAGCTGCAGCAGAGCGCATTAAACGTTGGAAAGCAAAAGGGCTAAAAGTTGGCTTTACCAATGGTTGCTTCGATGTTTTGCATTCCGGGCATGTGCGTTATCTGGATCAAGCACGGGAGCTTTGCGATCGGCTTGTGCTTGGGTTGAATTCAGACTCATCGGTTAAAATCCTGAAAGGTGCGAGCCGCCCGATACATGATGAGAATTCCCGCGCGGATGTGCTCGGGGCGCTGTCTTCTGTTGATCTTGTGGTGTTATTTGGCGCAAAAGAGGAGGGCGATGATAATACGGCCATTGAACTCCTCAAAACCATTAAGCCTGATTTATATTTCAAAGGCGGCGATTACACGATTGATCAAATCCCCGAAGCGCCAACCGTTATGGGTTACGGCGGTACGGTTAAAGTGATGTCAGTTTTTGAAGGGCATTCCACGACCAATTCAGTTGCGCGTATGAATGCGGCTGAGTAGTTATGCTTAGCGCACCTTAAAGCATGAAAAGTGTTATCGATTTCCGGGTGCTATAGGCATACAGTCAGTGAAATAATCACATGCTGCCAAAGCCTGGTAGCGTGTTAATCCGGCAAGCCGTCCACGAAAAAGCCATCCATCTTTGGTTTTTAGCGGTGCGACAACTGCACGAACCGTTTGAAAAGCATTACGTGGTAGTTTTTGCAGTGACTGGCTGAGCAAAGCATCTGTTGCTGCGCGGCTTTCAAAAGCACCAATCTGTACGGACCAATTATTGTTCGTATGGATAGAGTGCTGTAGAGGAAGTTGTTTTGCTGTAAATGCAGGGTTTACTTGTTCAGGTGTATAAGAAGCTTGTTTGGCAACAGGTGTTTTATTAATCTCCATTTCACGCCCAGTATGCGCTGCAATAGCCATCATACCTGTTTCCACGCGACGAATTTTATCAAGATCATAATCGCCCTCACCGATCAAAGAGCCCATTGCCGCTAATTGTGGCGTATTTGCAATGCCTTGATTATTGCTTGCAAGGAGGATACCTGGTTTACGAGGTGGGAGGGGTACTTTTGCATCGGCAATTCTTATGTTTCGCATTTTTGCAAAGCCACTATCAAGAAGTTTTGCCATATGAGCGTTTCGGGTTTTGCCACTTCTTCCACCAAAAACAACACCTATGATACGGCGATTATTTCGCACAGCAGAGCCAACAAGATTAAAGCCGGATGCACGAATATATCCTGTTTTCATTCCATCCATACCATTATAGTTACCAAGCAATCTATTATGGTTACGATACGTTGTGCCGCGATAGGTGAAGCTTTTTCGATTGTAGAACTTGTAATAGGAGGGGTAGCGGTTAATCACATATTGCGCAAGCAATGCCATGTCGCGGGCGGTTGAAATTTGTTGCGGATCATGCAGTCCCGAAGCATTTCGAAACGTAGTGTTTTTCATACCTATGTGGCGCGCTTTCCTTGTCATCATATTAGCAAAGCTCCGCTCCGAGCGCCCGAGATGCTCGGCAATAGCAACGGCAACATCATTTGCAGATTTTGTAACAAGCGCATAAATCGCATCTTTAACTTTTATGCTCGATCCGGGTTTTAATCCTAATTTGCTCGGGATCATGCTAGCAGCATGGTTTGAGATGCGGATACGCGTATTGTAGTTAATTTTACCTTGCTCCAGAGCTTCAAAAACCATCATCAAGGTCATGATTTTTGTAAGGGAGGCAGGATGTAATTTCTTATCTGCATATCGCTGATGTAAGATCATACCAGTGTCTGCATCCATGACGATAGAGGCATATTTTTTGTTTTGCTTTGCGAATGCCGTGCTGGATAAAATATTTGATGAAAAACAGATGAATAGAAGTGAAAGTGTCAGAGCGTATATGAATTTTTTGAATGTAAACATGACTTCCATTTTTTGTGTTCTTGAGCAGTTTATCATAGACTCTTATTCTTTATTCCAAGTTATTTTGCCAAGCTACTAACATTTACTCAAGAGAAGATGGAAAACCAAATTCCTAAAAAATATACTTTATACAAATAATATTATAGGATTTCCTAAAATTTGTCTATAAAGTGAGTTAAGCTAAACACGTTTTGTGCGACGCACAAAAAAAGGCTTGACGTGTCAATAAAAAAGCTTTAAAAATTTAAATTGTGCGATGCATCAATTAAAGATATTAATTGTATCACACTAAATAATTTTTGTGCTTTTGTACATAGTATTAGCTAGTTACGTTTGGTTTATTAAGTGTAATTTTTAAATTTATTAAGGACAAGATGATGGCTGAAAAAAATAAAGTTGTTCCAATAAAACAAGATGCTGAAAAAGCAAAAACAGTTGAAACGAAAAAAACAGATGCCAATACATCACGCAAAGCTGTTAAGAAGCCTGAAGCAAATAAACCTGAAGCCAAGTCGTCCCCGGAGATAAAAAAAGTAAAGGCTGCCAAGAACCCTGCTTCTAAAACAAAAAAGGTATCAGCTAAAAAACCTGCAAAAGTTGAACCCAAAAAGGCTATGAAAGTTCAGGAGCCCAAAAAAGTTAAATCTTCAAGAAAGATTGCAAAACCTAAAAAAGCGATTACTGCAAAATCAAAGAAGAAAGCTGTTAAATCTACAATCACCCCAACAAAAAAAATGGAGAATATCATTATGGCACAACCAAATTTTAATCCTAAAGATTTCGAAAAAGCCCAGGCGCAATTCGATCAATTCACAAAAGAAGCAGCCAACATGAACCGCGAGGGTATTGACGCTATCGTGAAGTCAGGAACGATCTTCGCCAAAGGCTTTGAAAGCATTGTGCGTGAGACAATCAATATTGCTCAAGCATCGGCTGAAAAACAAATGCAGCTTGCAAGAAATGCCATGACAAGCAAGACAATCAATGAATTCTCTGATGCGCAAAATAAAATTGCGCAAACAGGCTTTGATGATTTCATGTCTGGTACAACTAAAATTACAGAATTGAGCGTAAAGGTCTTAACAGACTCTATTGAACCAATTAATGATCAGATCGCAAAATCAGTGCAAAAAGCAAGCGATGCCATTGCTGCTGAATAATTTGTATAATAAACTACTAAAAATTTATTGAAACTCCGACCTTGTTCGGGGTTTTTTATTTCTGAATAGACTGTTTTTTGCTATCATTGTATTATCAGTGAAAATAATTATATTAGAGCTTATGATTTGTAGCATGTATTTAAACAATGCATCCAAAATGATGTCTGATGATAATTTTGAACATCAGGGTGATTACGATGCCAATAAGGATTCGGCGCTTCTCCTTGAAGCACGGCCAAAGACAAAAAAACCATCCATGTATAAGGTTTTGTTGTTGAACGATGATTACACGCCTATGGAATTTGTCGTTCATGTCGTTGAGAAATTTTTTGCTAAAAATCGTGCGGAAGCGACTGATATCATGATGCATGTCCATCGGCGCGGGGTTGGTATATGCGGTGTATTTACCTTTGAAATTGCAGAGACGAAAGTAGCGCAAGTTATGGACTATGCGCGTGCGAACGAGCAGCCTCTTCAATGTACGATGGAAAAAGAGTAACTGGAATGATAGAATATTGGAACTTTAGAGTGCCGGTATTCAAACATTCTAAAAGCGAGCTAAACAATGCTATCAAAAAACCTTGAACAAACCCTCCACCGCGCTTTAGGCGTTGCACATGAATATCATCATGAATATGCAACTCTGGAGCATCTGTTGCACGCCCTCACAGAAGATCAGGATTCTATGGCGGTTTTACGGTCTTGCGGGATTGAGATAGAAACCCTCAAAGAGCAGCTTGTCACCTATATCAAAAATGAGCTGAATTACCTCATCAATATGGATATCGAAGAGGCTAAGCCGACCACCGCGTTTCAACGCGTGTTGCAACGTGCTGCTATTCATGTGCAATCTTCGGGGCGTGAGGAGGTTACAGGCGCAAATGTGCTTGTCGCTCTTTTTTCGGAACGTGAAAGTCATGCTGTCTATTTCCTGCAAGAACAGGATATGACGCGCTTTGATGCGGTGAATTATATCTCTCACGGCATTGCCAAAGTGCCATCACAATCTGACGCCACTAAAACACCGCGCGGGGTTGAGGAAGAGACTATTAAGGAAGTGAAATCCGGTGCGGAAGCTTTGGATGCTTATTGTGTTAATCTCAATGAAAAAGCTGCAGAAGGCAAGATTGATCCGTTGATAGGACGTGATAAAGAGTTGCAACGCGCTATTCAGGTACTATGTAGGCGTTCAAAGAATAATCCGCTTTTTGTCGGTGATCCGGGCGTTGGGAAAACTGCAATCGCAGAAGGGCTGGCGCTGCGCATAGTTAACAAAGAAACACCTGAAGTTCTTGAAGATGCAACGATTTTCTCACTGGATATGGGATCGCTTCTTGCGGGAACGCGCTATCGCGGTGATTTTGAGGAACGGATCAAAGCCGTTTTGAAAGAGCTTGAGAATATTGATGGTGCGGTTCTTTTTATCGATGAAATTCATACCGTAATTGGCGCAGGGGCAACAAGCGGCGGCGCGATGGATGCATCTAATCTTCTAAAACCCGCATTGTCATCGGGTGCACTGAAATGTATGGGCAGCACAACCTATAAAGAATACCGCAATCATTTTGAAAAAGATCGAGCGCTTGTGCGGCGGTTCCAGAAAATTGACGTTTATGAGCCAAGTGTTGAAGATGCGATTGCTATCCTTAAAGGTCTTCGCCCGCATTATCAGGAATATCACGGCGTTGAATATACGGATAAAGCCATTGAAGCCGCGGTTAAACTTTCCGATAAATATATGGGTGAGCGAAAATTGCCCGATAAAGCCATTGATATTATCGATGAGGTTGGTGCCGCGCAAATGCTTGTGCCAGAAGATCAGCGTAAGAAAACTATTGATGAAAAAGACATTGAAGGCGTGGTATCGGCGATTGCTAAAATCCCGGCTGCCACCATGACCAAGGATGATAAAAAAGCGCTCAAAAATCTTGAACGCGATCTGAAAACTATGGTTTATGATCAGGATTTAGCCATCGACACATTGGTGGATTCGATCAAAATGGCACGTGCAGGCTTGCGTGACCCGGAAAAGCCTATCGGCTCCTATTTATTTTCTGGCCCTACGGGGGTTGGTAAAACCGAAGTTGCCAAACAGCTGTCTAAAACACTAGGCATAGAGCTTATCCGTTTTGATATGTCGGAATATATGGAGCGTCATTCTGTTTCCCGCTTGATAGGCACGCCGCCCGGCTATGTTGGTTTTGAGCAAGGCGGCTTGATGACGGATAAAATTGATCAGCATCCGCATTGTGTGTTGCTGCTTGATGAAATTGAAAAAGCACACCCTGATTTGTTCAATATTTTGTTGCAGGTCATGGATTACGGTAAGCTAACGGATAATAACGGAAAAACGATTGATTTTCGTAATGTCATCTTGATCATGACAACCAATGCTGGCGCGTCTGATATTGCCAAAACACCCATCGGGTTCGGACGTGAAATTGGTGATGGGCAGGATTCTTATGCCGATAACGAAGCCATTACCAAGACATTTGCGCCGGAATTTAGGAATCGCTTGGATGCGATCGTCCCATTCCAAAACCTTAGCCAGAAAACCGTTGAAAAAGTCGTTGAGAAATTTGTTGCACAGCTTGAAGGGCAATTGGCTGACAAGAATGTGCAAATCGAACTTTCAAAAGATGCGCGTAAATTTCTGGCAAAAGAAGGTTACGATCCGGCAATGGGCGCACGTCCGCTGGGCCGTGTTATTCAGGAAAAGATCAAACGTCCTCTGGCAGAAGAAATCCTGTTCGGGAAGTTAGAAAATGGTGGTTTGGTAATTATTGTATTCAAGAATGATACGCTTGCGTTTACTTTTGAAGACTTGCCGGCCGATAAGCCACAATCAAAAAAGAAGCCAAAATCAGAAAAAGCTGATTAGAGCATTTCTCTTTACATGTCCTGAGTTAGCTTTAACGTAGACTAAACCAATTCAAATACAGCATCGATCTCAACAGCAACACCGCGCGGCAATGCCGCAGCGCTGACTGCGAAGCGAGTATGCCTTCCTGCATCACCCATGACGGCAACGAATAGATCAGATGCGCCGTTCACGACTTGCGGCTGATCAGTAAAATCAGGCGTTGATTGTACAAATGCACCAAGCTTGACCAGGCGCTTAATCTTGCTCCAGTCACCATCAACGGCGGCATTGGCTTGACCTAAAATATTTAAAGCACAGCATTTTGCTGCTTCAGCACCTTGCTCAACGGTGAAATCATCGCCGACGCGTCCTTGATGCATGGTTTCACCATTTAAAAACGGAATTTGGCCGGAGATATAAATATGCTTACCACTGATCACATAGGGTACGTAATTGGCAGCAGGTGCTGCCGCGCTTGGTAGCTCTAATCCCAGCTCTTGTAATTTTTTGGCAATATTCATGATTTTATCCTTTCTTGTTACTCTTGACTTTCCGCACTTGAATCGTGCCGCTAATATGCCATACTGAGCCTGTAAAACAAGGCATATAAACAATATCAGGATTGCAAATGAGCTTGCTTAAATTTCTAGGTGTTCTATCGCCTGCGCACATTAATTTATTTACCGCTCTCAAAGCTGGTGAAAAGGTTGGTGAGGATTCGCTTGGGAATAGCTATTATCGTGCTAAACCACGCAAAGGCTATAAACGTGAACGCCGCTGGGTCATATATGATGGTGTGCCAGAAGCCTCGAAAGTGCCGCCTGAATGGCATGGCTGGCTTCATCATCAAAGTAATGAGATACCATCAGAAGAAGGGTTCCGCCGCCCTTGGCAGCAACCGCATCAGCCGAATATGACAGGAACTACAGCCGCGTATCGACCGCCTGGGCATATCCTTAAAGGTGGGAAACGCGATTCTGCAACGGGTGATTATGAGGCTTGGAGCCCTAATGAATAACGCGAAATTTTAGATAATAAGGAATGCAGGACTATGAACCGTAATATTGTTGAAACAGTTTTAGGCGCGATTGTATTGCTCGTCGCTGGAATATTTCTTGTGTTTTCCATGCGTGCAGGGGATGTAAGTGCGCCAGGTGACGGATATGAAATTACAGCTGATTTTGCAGGCATAGGCGGGCTATCCGTGGGTGATGAGGTGCAAATAAGCGGTGTGAAAGTTGGCATTGTTTCTGATGTTGCGCTGAATGAAGAGACATTTTTAGCGCGCGTGACGCTGATGGTTGATGACGATCTAAAACTGCCAACAGATACAGCCGCTTTGATTAGCTCTGAAAGCTTACTTGGAGGAAGATATATGGCGCTTGAGCCGGGAGCCGATGAAGAAATTATTGCGCCCGGAGGACGTATTCAATATACGCAAGCGCCGCAAAATCTGGAACAGCTTTTGGGGCAGTTCATTTTTAGTATGCAAGAAGATGATGGCGATGATACGTAATATAGTTTTCTTTGCAGCGCTCGTTTTTTTGAGTGATTCATTAAACAATATTGCAAATGCGCGTGCATCTATAAATACAACAATTGCAAAAATGCAGTCCATTGACAAAGTTACGGCTCGAACTTTGACATTTGAAGTGAATGTTGGATCTACCGTTAAGTTTGGCTCTCTATACATTAAGCTGCAAGCTTGCCGCAAAGCGCCGGATATTGAAGAACCAGAATCCGCTGCTTTCATGCAAATTTGGGAAGTCAGCAATGAGGATACCGAGCAGGAAAAAGCAAACTGGGTTTTTAGCGGCTGGATGTTTGCATCATCGCCGGGCTTGTCTGCAATGGATCACCCTATTTATGATGTCTGGGTTTTAGAGTGTAAAGATAAAGAGCAAGCTGCATCTCAGGCCATCGAAGGGGATGTGCTTGAGGGAGAGGGCGTTGTCGATGAGGAGCAAATCCCTGTCAGGCCGGATATTGAATAGTAAGAACTTTTCTTAGCGCTTTGTTTTACGCATTTCAAAATATGCCTTTACCAAGTCACATTCGCTCATTTCTGAAGTGTTGAGGTGAAAATCTGCCTTTATAGCAAGCGCCTCATCCAGTTGTATTTTGTAATCCTCATGAGAGATTTCATACACGCCGAATTGTTCTAAATGATCGTTGACAAATTGCGTATCCAGAAGCTTAAACCCTGCTTTCCAAAGTCTTGCCACCAAATGCGCGAGGCAAATCTTGCTTGCATTTGTTGCACGGCTAAACATGCTTTCACCGCAAAATGCGCCGCCAATTGCAAGCCCGTAAAGGCCGCCCACGAGTTTTTCACCGTTGTTTTCGCACTTTTGCCAAGCTTCAATACTGTGTGCATAACCCATGTGATGAAGTTTAATGAATACACTGCGAATTGGATCGTTAATCCATGTTTCAGGGCGAGAGGTATTTGTTTCCGCACATAAAGAAATAACGCTGGCAAAATCATAATTGATACGAATTGAATAGGGTTCGCTTCGTATCGTTTTTATAAGACGCTTGGGAAAATGAATGTCAGTTATTGATAGCTGTCCGCGTTTTTCAGGCTGTATCCAATGTATATGCGGAGTTTCAGAACTGTAAGCCATCGGGAAAAACCCTTGAGCATAGGCTTCTAAAATTAACTCTGGTGTTAAAACAAGCTGCATAACCCTATTATGCAACATAATAGGTTGGAAGTGAACTTAACGATCTTGCAAAGCACTTTCTAGCCATTTGATCGTATATTCACCTGAGATAAATTCATCCTGCTCTAAAATCCATTGATGCAACGGCAAGGTTGTTTTGACGCCAACAATCACAGTCTCACGAATGGCGCGCTGCAAGCGTTTAATACATTCTGCGCGGTCGCGTCCATGGACAATCAGCTTACCGATCATCGAATCGTAGTAAGGTGGTATTGCATAGTCCTGATAAATCGCACTGTCAAAGCGAACGCCTAGCCCGCCCGGCGCATGGAATTGTGTAATTTTGCCCGGAGAGGGAATAAATGTATCAGGGTCTTCTGCATTAATCCGCAACTCAATGGCATGACCACGAAAATGCAGAGGCTCCTTGAATGTGAGTTCTTCACCTGCGGCAACCTTGATTTGCTCTGCAATAAGATCAAGGCCTGTGATCATCTCCGTGACAGGATGTTCAACCTGTATTCTTGTATTCATTTCCATGAAGTAGAATTTTCCATCTTCATACAAAAATTCGATAGTACCCGCCCCGCGATAACCCATTTTGCGAATCGTCTCGGCTGCTAGCGCTCCAATCTCCCGACGCAAATCATCCGATAAAATGGGAGAGGGTGCTTCTTCGACCAGTTTTTGATGCCGTCTTTGTACCGAGCAATCACGTTCGCCAAAGTGAACCGCATTGCCATGCATATCACCAAAAACCTGAATTTCTATGTGTTTTGGGTTTTTCAGGAATTTTTCAATATAAACGGTATCATCCCCGAAATTGGCATCGGCTTCCTGACGTGCGCGGTTAAAGCTTTCGATAAACGCGCTCTCTTCCTCCACAACCTGCATACCTTTACCGCCACCGCCAGAGGCAGCCTTAATGATGACAGGAAAGCCCATATCCTTGGCAATTTTGAGGCCTTCATCGGCATTCTCAACCCCGCCATCGGAACCCGGCACAACAGGTAGCCCGTATTTTTGAACCGTTTGCTTGGCCATGACTTTATCGCCCATTTGTTCGATATGTTCTGGCGTAGGGCCGATAAAAGCAAAGCCATGCTCTTCGACCATCCGGGCAAATTGCGCATTCTCAGATAAAAAACCGTAACCCGGATGGATGGCATCAGCATTGGTTAGCGCAGCTGCGCTTAATATGGCAGGAATATTCAAATAGCTTTCCCGTCCGGGCGGCGGACCGATACAAACGCTCTCATCAGCAAGGCGTACTGCCATGGAGTTCGCGTCTGCCGTTGAATGCACAGCAACGCTTTCAATGCCCATTTCACGGGCGGTACGGATAATACGAAGGGCGATTTCACCGCGATTGGCAATGAGTATTTTTTTGAACATAGTTTAGAATCTCAGAATCTTAGAATCTCCGAATCTCAGAAATTATTAAATTTTTGAATATAGTGACTGAAGCATCCTTACAATTTCATCATAATTTTCAGCCCAAGTGACACCTGTAACATTATCAATAATGTTAAGCTCAATACAATAATCTATCCAAACTTGCATTTCATGCGCTGAACCAATAGCAATCAACAAGAAGCGCTTGAATTCAGGTTTTGATTTTTGCTGTTTGGCATAGCCTTCTGCGATGTTTGCGCAGATGCTTTTAGAAGCTCTACGCATCTGATCTGCTAATCCGCCATATTGCTCTGTTTTGGGAAATTTTTGACTACATTTATGAATATCGAGCGAGATATCAAAAGCCTTACGATAGACTTTTAAATCCTTAAATTTTGAAACATAAGGCTTTTCAATGAAATCTATAATCTCATTATTCTGAGATTCTGAGATTCTGAGATTTTGAGATTCTGTCATTCAATCACCATCAAAACATCGCCAAATTCAATCGGCTGGCCATTTTCAATAAGGATTTGTGTGACTGTTCCGCCGGATTCGGCTTTGATCGGGTTCATGACTTTCATAGCCTCAATAATCAGCAGCGTATCGCCAGCCTTCACCGTATCACCTTTGGAAACAAAAGAGGGAGAACCCGGCTCTGCTTGCATATAGGCTGTTCCAACCATAGGAGATGTCACGGCACCGGGATGGTTTCCTGCGGTTGTTTCTGGGGCATCCAATGTTGCTTGGCGGGGAACGGTGGGATCTGATTGTATGTTGCCGCCAATCTGAGCAGGGGCAGCCGCAACAACGGCTCCGCCAGCCTTGCTAACGCGGATCGATTGATCGCCATCTTTGACTTCAATTTCGTTGGTACCTGTTTTATCGAGCAATTCTGCGATGGTTTCGATCGCCTTGGAATCGATTTTCATATTAAATCCTTATGGTCGTTTTGGTCTTTCAGACACAAATTACAAGCCTAGAGTGTTATAGAAGTTTATCAAGCTTTTCAAGGGCAAGGACATAACCTTGTGCACCTTGTCCCGCAATAACATCTGCGGCTATTGGTTCAATATAAGAGAAATGGCGGAATTCCTCGCGCTTTTTGGGATCAGATATGTGAACCTCAATGATCGGAATTTCCAGCAGCTTTAACGCATCATGAATAGCAAGCGATGTATGCGTATAAGCGGCTGCATTGATAATCAGCCCGTCACAAGCGCTGCGTGCGCTTTGAATCCAGTCTATGAGCTCGCCTTCATGATTAGATTGCCTGAAATCAATGCTAAAGTCTTTTTCATGCGCCCAATCGGTACAAAAGGTTTTTATATCATCCAAAGTCTGTGATCCGTATATCTCAGGCTCACGCAAACCTAGCATGTTTAAATTTGGACCATTAAGAATGAGAATCTGTTTAACCATTGTGAGATATCACTTATCTTCAGGAATATCACCGGGCGCACGGACAAAAACAGGGACTTCGATGCTTGTGCCCGATTGATCAAACAGGCGAACAGGAAAAACATCACCTTGTTTCAAAGGTGTTTTTAAGCCAATCAACATAATATGCTCTGCCTTTGGCCCAAGCGCAAATTCTGCGTTTTCTTCAACTTCAAAGGCTTCGACTTCACGCATCATCATAACGTCTCCGTCCATAATGTGTGTATGAAGTTCGACTTTTTCTGCAACAGGGCTTTCTGCACGAACAATTTTAATGTCATCTCCTGTTATATTTTCAAGATTTCCACCAACAACGCCATTTTTTTGGCTAGCAGACGTTGCAAATGAATACAGGCCATCACCCTGTATCCCAAGAGCCAAATGCCCATCGGCAAATGAAGAGCCGCTAAAACTTAATAAAAATACGCTCATTAACAATAATTTTTTCATAAAAACACTCTCTATTGTGTGGTTTGCCCTGATTGAAATTCTCTTACGTCTTTGAGGAGTTTAGTAAGCTCGTCTTGTTTTAATCCCTGCTGGGGGATTAAAAAAAATGCACCGTCAAAAGTATAAGCTGGAGTATCACTGAGTTTATAATCTTTAAAGAGCTTTAAGTTTTGTTGTACTGCTTCAAGAACCGCTTTGTCTTTCAGGTCAGTCTTGAGCTTTTCGTGATCAATGCCGATTTCAAGCGATAGATCTTGTAGAACCTGATCATTAATGGCACGAAAATTTTTAATTAAAATATCGTGCATTGCGGCAAATGCGCCTTGTTTTGCTGCGGCGTAGGGTAATAAAGATGGGTCGATGCCGTTTGTCGAAGATGTTTGAATCGGACGTGCAATAAACTTAACATTCCCATCTGCATTAAGGGTTTGTGCTAAGATTGGGTACATGGCACGAAAGTCTGCTGAGCTATATTCAAAAAACTTTACGAGTGTGAGATCACCATCCGGGTTCCCAAGCACATACTCTGCCTGTGTGTTGAGTAGAGCATGTTGCATGAATTTATATCGAATCGTATCATACGCCAGAAAGGCGCAGATTGCGACTATCACTGCTATGAATATACGAAAAGCCATCATGCTTTACTGTGCAGCGCGTGCATCTTTAATCGCAGATTTTAAGCCTTGCTCACCAATATATCCCGGGTAAAGCGTTTCACCGACGATAAAAGCAGGTGTGCCGCCAATGCCTATTGTTCTTGCCAGGGCAATATCATCATTAATTAAGTTTCGAACTTCATCTGAAGCGGCATCCTTTTTCATCTGCTCGATATCAAGGCCTACATCTTTAGCCAGTTTTTCCAATTGTTTTTCTTCTTTTGGTCCACGAAATTCCATTAGGGCAGAATGATATTCGAAATATTTTCCTTGTTTTTTCGCCGCAATCGCCCATTGTGCAGCCGTCATGGATGTCGGTCCTAAAATCGGCATTTCTTTAAAGACAAAACGCACCTTTTTATCACTTTCAGAAATGGCCTGAATATCAGGCAGCGCCTTTTTACAATAGCCGCAATTATAGTCGAAAAACTCAACGATTGTGATATCGGCATCAGCGGGACCAATGGAAGGGGCATCCGCTGCGGTTAATTTTGCGATATTATCTTGAATGGCTGACGCAGCTTGTTCTTTTTGGCGCTTTTCTTCATCAGCCCGGTGTTTTTCAATTGCCTCAAATATAACTTGCGGGTTTTCCAGCAAATAATCCTTGATCACAGCACCTAATGCTTCTTTTTGCGCAGGGCTGTATTCTGCAAATTCTGCATTGGCAGGGCTGCTTTGACTTATCGCGAAAAACCCGGCTAAACCAGCAATAGCGGTCGTTAAAATCAGTTTCTTAGATGTTGTAAGCATAGTTTTCTCCTTCTTTTAAAAACAACCAGCCGTCTGCGTTTGATTTATAAATATGGTTTAATTAGACGGCGGTTTCAATGTTTTAATGTAATCAAGCAAGTCTTTTGCTTTAATCCATGTGGCGCTTTGCGGTTCTGTATTGCTTAAGGCATTTTGTGCCAGCTTCTTGGCATAAGGGATGCGTCTTTGAAGCACTGCTTCTTCTGCTAAATGAATCTTGGCTGCATTCTCATCGCCTAATCTGCCATAAGCAGTTGCAAGAAGCCGATGAATGCGCCCTGAACGCAGCTCTGTCTTTTGTGCAATGGAAAGCTGTTCAATGGCTTCGCGCAAACGCTCGTTGTCATTGCCGCTTTCAATCAAGGCATGCGCATATGCAATGCGAAACAGTGCTTCTTGAGGCTTGAGTTCTATGGACTGTCGATAAGGCTCTAATCCTGCTTCAATGCGTGAAAACTCAACCAACATTTGCCCTTTTAGCTCATGGAAATAGGGATTGCCCGGCTCGCTTTGAATAAGAGCGTTAATTCTCTCCAAAGCATCATCAATGCTGTTTTGCCTGTAAGCTGCGATAGCACGGGCATATTGCGCCGGAATAGAAGTATCACGATCATCATATTCCCATGCAACCCGTCCCGGCGCTGTAAAAGCAATTAATTTTGCTCGCATGCGGGCATGCTGTTCGATCCATTCTGGCGGGAATTCAGCATCAATGTAAGGCGATTGTGCAGCGCGAGCTTTAACGGCTTCCACACGATCACGGGTTAAGGGGTGTGTACGCACATATTCACTTTGCCGCGATGCGGGTAATAATTCCTGATCTTGTAATTTTTCCAAAAAGCTTCCAAGACCTTCAGGGTTATATTTGGCGACTTCAAAATAAGATAATGCTGCTTGATCTGCGGACGATTCCTTGATTCTGCTATTAGCCAAAAAATTGCGGGTTGCCAGATTTTGTGTACCGGAAATAATGGCATTGGCAGCGCCGCCCTCACCGCTTAATAAAGCTGCGCCAATCCCGACAACTGTCCCCAAAATACTCTCATAAGACGCGCGTTCAAAAGCATCGCGTGTTGAGACAAGATGCCCTCCTGCAATATGACCAAGTTCATGCGCAAAGACACCCATAAGCTCTCCTGGGTCATCAGTTTTTTCAATCAGCCCGGTATAGAAAAAAACATTTGCGCCCCCCGCAACAAAAGCATTGACGTCATTATTTTGAACAAGAATGATATTTACGCCGCCATCTGGGATTTGCGCGGCTTTTAAAAGAGGCTCTCCCCATTCCTGTAAATAGCTTTCAATTTCGCTATCCCGAATAATGACAAAGCCATCACGATTTTGCGCATGCAAATTTTGAAAAGGCACAAACAAGTATATGAGCGCAAGAAGCCCTAAAAGAAATCTTTTAATATGGTACTGTCTACAATACATACTTATCCTATCATTCGCCATAAACGATCATGGCGTTACACCTGAAGAATATATATAATATCAAGTAGCATGATACTCAATTATATTGATCTCATATGGTTACCGATTGCATGGCTCATTGTTCATAAAGAGCAAAGATGGATGACAGTTGCTTTTTTTCTAAGCTGTTTTTTCATGATGCGTTTACAAATTGAAATCATGGAATCGATCGGGCATCCCACAGGATTTTTGCCAATTCTGAAATCGCATGTGCAGAATAAAGGTCTGATTACATATATGGCCTTTTATATCATATTTCTGGCGACAGCCTATTGGTCACCGGATAGCAATAAACATATTTTTTTAGCGGCAAGTATTTCGATTTTCCTAGGCGCTTTGATGGTTTCGATGATAGTAATGTTATTGTAAAATAGTAAATTGAAAACAATGTTGTTTTTCAATTTGTACCGAGCGACTGCGAGACCGGCATTCGCTCGAAAAATTAAGAATGCAGCGAGTATAAAGTGAGCAGGAATAAAGCAAAGCAAAAGGTTAAGACAGCTAAAGGACGAAAGACTAGCTCTACGCGCTGGCTTAACAGGCAATTGAATGATCCCTATATCACCATGGCTGAAAAAGATGGTTATCGCGGGCGCGCTGCCTATAAACTGATAGAACTAAACGAAAAACTCGATTTTTTAAAGAAAGATCAAGTCATTGTTGATCTGGGCGCTGCGCCCGGTGGATGGTGTCAGGTGGCTACGGCAAAAGGCGCTAAAGTCATTGCAATTGATCTCCTGCAAATGGATGAGCTTGCTGATGTTGATTTCATTCAGATGGATTTTATGGAGAATGATGCGCCGAATAAGCTAAAAGCGATGATTAGGCAATATAATTCTGATGGTTTTGCAGATGCTGTGTTATCCGATATGGCACCGAATACAACGGGTCATAAACAAACTGATCATTTGCGCATTATGGCGGTTGTCGAGGCTGCCTATTATTTTGCCAAAGAGGTTTTAAAAGAAGACGGGGTCTTTGTAGCAAAAGTATTTCAGGGAGGTGCGCAGAATACTTTACTCGCTGAGATGAAAAGGGATTTCAAAACGATTAAACACATTAAACCTCCCGCAAGCCGTAAAGAAAGTAGCGAGCAATATCTTATTGCTCAGGGTTTTAAAGGATAGAAACCGCTTTACTTCTTTGCAAATTCCGCTATAAGTTTCATGCAAATCAAGTGATAGGGATTTGCAGTCATGGCTAAAATTAAAGACCCCACAAAAATTCGTGAAGCGCTAACGTTTGACGATGTGCTCCTTGTTCCAGGAGCATCGGAAGTCCAACCAAACGAGGTTGATACATCAACTAAACTGACGAAAAATATTGCTCTCCATATTCCTATTCTGTCTGCTGCTATGGATACGGTCACAGAAGCCGATATGGCGATTGCTATGGCGCAAAATGGTGGGCTTGGTATTCTGCACCGAAATATGGATATTGATCAGCAGGTTGATGAGGTGCGTAAAGTCAAGCGCTTTGAATCCGGAATGGTTGTTGATCCAATTACAATCAGCCCTGATGCCACGCTTGAAGAAGCATTGTCTGTCATGCAGAAAAACCGTATTTCCGGCATACCTGTGACCGAGAGTAATGGTAAGCTGGTTGGGATATTGACCAATCGGGATGTTCGCTTTGCCGATAATCCGGATCAACCTATTCGTGAGTTGATGACATCTGAAAATCTTGTAAAGGCTTACAATAGTGTAGAGCCGGATGAAGCGAAAAAGCTGCTACATAAGCACCGTATTGAAAAGCTTCTAATCGTTGATGATCATGAGAAATGCATTGGCCTTATGACTGTCAAAGACATGGAAAAATCACAAAACTTCCCTTATGCGACCAAGGATGAGCAAGGCTCTCTGCGTGTTGGCGCTGCCGTTGGGACAGGCGATATTAATGGCGTTGAGCGTGCGCTTGCGCTGGCAGGCGCGGGCTTGGATCTGGTTGTCGTTGATACTGCGCATGGGCATTCAAAAGGTGTGATTGATACGGTGAAGACGATCCGTCAAAATGCACCATCCAGCCTCCAAATCATGGCAGGGAATATCGCAACCGGTGATGCGGCTAAGGCATTAATTGACGCAGGCGCGGATGCTGTTAAAGTTGGTATTGGCCCCGGTTCTATTTGTACAACGCGGGTTGTTGCGGGCGTTGGTGTGCCGCAGCTCACCGCGATTATGGATGTTGCGAATGTTGCTAATAAAAAAGGCATTCCGGTTATTGCTGATGGGGGTATTAAATATTCCGGTGATTTTGCCAAAGCGATCGCGGCGGGTGCAGATGTTGCCATGATGGGCGGTGTTTTTGCTGGAACGGATGAAGCACCGGGAGAGGTTATTCTCTATCAAGGGCGCTCTTATAAATCCTATCGCGGTATGGGAAGTGTTGGCGCAATGGTCAAAGGGTCTGCTGATAGATACTTCCAGGGCGGCATCACACAATCTAATAAATTAGTGCCGGAAGGCATAGAAGGCCGTGTTCCCTACAAAGGCCCGATTGGCACTGTGGTTCATCAAATGGTTGGCGGCTTACGTGCAAGCATGGGTTATACAGGAGCAAAGACAATTCAGGACATGAAAGATAAAGCTGAATTTATGCGCATGACAGGCGCAGGCTATAAAGAATCCCATGTGCATGATGTTACAATCACGCGCGAAGCACCAAATTACAGGACAGAAAGTTGAGGTTATTTTATGGTATTGACTACTCGTTAATTTGTCATTATTTTCTGTTACCGAATAACATAAATTATAAAAAAGAGTTTGAAGAATATGTTGAATGAATTTAAAGAATTTATAGCACGCGGCAATGTTATGGATATGGCTGTTGGTATCATCATTGGCGCAGCTTTCACGGCAATCGTTACGTCTCTGGTTGGTGATGTTTTAATGCCGATTATCGGAGTTATCACTGCTGGTATTGATTTTGGTGATCTTTTCCTGGCGCTTGATGGAAATGCTTATTTAACCTTAGCGGCTGCTGAAGAGGCGGGCGCTGCTGTTGTAAAGTATGGGCTATTCATTAATGCCTTGATTAACTTTCTAATCGTGGCTTTTGTTGTGTTTTTACTTGTAAAAGGTGTGAATGAACTTAAGCGCAAAGAAGAAGAGGCGCCAGCCAAACCGCCAGCACCTCCAAAAAGCGAAGTTCTTCTTGAAGAAATTCGTGATGCATTGCGGCAGAAATAAAAGCTGTTTCAAAATAAATAATACTCGTTAATGCAGGCATTACAGAAAAAGCTTTAAAAAACTTCAAAACTGTATAATGTCCGGCACATGAAACCTGCTGCACGTATTCAAACAACAATTGATGTCCTAGAGAAAATTAAGGATAACACGCGTGTTCCCATGGATAGTGTCATTGGGGACTACATGCGCGTGCGCCGTTACATTGGCTCCAAAGACCGAAATGCCATTGTTGAGCGTATTTATGATATGGCACGCAGCGATGCTCGCATTGGCTGGTGGCTGGAAAAGTTCAATGTTTCGAATAATGCGCGTAATAGGGTTATCGTTTGGCTCATGATTGTTGAAGGTGCAAATGAGAAAAGGATAACAAAAGAGTTATTTGATGGTTCTAAATATGCACCTGAAGAAATCAATAGTCAGGAACAGCATATTCTAAAGCTTATCCTTGAAGGCCAATATGACGGTGGGGGTATTGATCATCATGAAATGCCACCAGAAATAAGAGCTGAGTGTCCCACATATTATGAAGACAAGCTCAAGGTATATTTCGGAGATTCTTTTGATGACGAGATGGCTGCTATGCTTACGCCGGCAACGCTGGATCTTCGCGTTAATAGCTTTTTAGCAAGCCGTGAAAAGGCAAAAGATTATCTTGAAGCTGATGGTGTAAAAACTGAAATTACCCCTTATTCGGATGTTGGATTACGATGCGTACAAAAATCATACCTCGCTAGAACTAAAGCTTTTTCAAAGGGCTGGGTAGAGATTCAAGATGAAGGCAGTCAGCTTATAGCACAAATCTGTGATGCAAAACCCGGCATGCAAGTGCTTGATTATTGTGCAGGGGCAGGGGGCAAAACACTTGCTTTAGCGGCTGCGATGGAACGAAAAGGGCGCATCGTTGCAATGGATAATGATGCGCGGCGATTACAAAAGGGACGTGATCGATATAAAAAAGCAAAAGTTGCAGATATCATCGAGGTGCGCCCGCTGGAAGAGAATGTCAAATGGCTGAAACGCCAAAAAGAGAAGTTTGATATAGTGCTTACTGATGTCCCATGTACAGGAACAGGGACATGGCGTCGTAATCCGGATATGCGCTGGCGTAGTTTTGGCCCTTCTTTGGAAGAATTATTGCAGACCCAAGCTGATATTTTGGCGCGTGTGGCACCGCTTGTAAAACCAGGAGGAAAGCTGGTTTATGCAACTTGTTCACTTCTGCCTGATGAAAATGAAGAGCAAATAGAAAAATTCCTGAGAGACCATAAAGACACATTTGAGATTAAGCCTGTGCCTGAAAATCTTGGTAAGCCGTATCTACGTCTTACGCCGTATCGCCACAATACAGATGGCTTTTTTGCTGCGGTTTTGGTTAAACAGACTTAAAGCCGGTGTGTGTTTACATCCAGTCCTCAAGCTCCTTCTCGGCTTCAGCAAGCATTTTATCAATGGATTTGTGGCGTGTTCCACCCTCCCAAACCAAGCCACCTTGATCCATGATACGAATCATGGATGCGTTGTAACCATCTCGCCCGATTTCAATGCAGCCATCTTGTATCCAGCGTGAAATATTCGGATAGAGTTTTGAAAATGCATCCGGCTTTTGTTCTTCAATATTGGGGGGCGGGCTTGTTTGCGGTTGCATCTCTAAAAGCTGTAGAGCCGTTGCGACGGCATGTTTGCAAAAACCCCAATCATTCATGGCTGGGCAGGTGCAATCCACGTGCAATTCACCATCATCAGAAACGCCAAATTCAGTGCGATAAATATGCGTTCCGCTGACTTCTGCAACCGCTTTATGTGGTGTATAAAACAGCATATCCACATTGCCGCGTGAATGGTAATTAACGCCACGGCTATAGACTTTTTCACCGGCCCATTCCTTCAGTTTTTCCTGTGATAAAAAGCTTTTAAGTGTTTTTTGTGTCATCCTTAACGGCCTTAAACTCAAATTCATCCCCATAGGAAAATTCTATACAGCCTGTTATGCTGTTTGGACTATGCTCATCAAGTTCTGCCCACCCACTACCACTAGCAGAATCACATTCACTATTTCCTTCCCAATCAAAATGGACAATGTTTTTCCCGTGACCACATGTCATATGGCCATAATTAACATCAAATTCAAATTCTCCGCCTCCATTTGCGGTGAACTGTATTATGTTTGAATCAGCAGGATCCAAATCATAATCTTCCATTTCTGTGAGATTCCATGTTCCAATAAAATTTTTGTTCATGTTGCTTTAGGCTTCGTTGTTTTTGTGGTTTGTTTTGGAGATACCTCAGATTGCACAATCTCGTTGGTGAAATAGAGCGGCCTTCGCTTTGTTTCATTAAACATGCGGCCTAAATACTCACCGATCACACCCAAAAATAAAAGCTGGATACCACCAAGAAAGCTGACTGCGACAAATAAAGTGGGGAAGCCTTGCACGGGGTCGCCGAACAAGGCTGTCTTAAAGAAAATGAAGATACCGTATATAAAGGCTATTGCCGCGATGATCACCCCCATATAAGAGGCAAGCCGCAAAGGCAGGGTTGTAAAGGATGTAATCCCCTCTAACGAGAAGTTCCAAAGCTTCCAGTAATTAAACTTTGAAATACCGTCAAAGCGCGGATCACGTTCATATTTAACGGTAATCTGATTAAAACCGATTATTGAAAAAAGCCCTTTCATGAAGCGATGCTGTTCACGCATTTGGGACAAAGCATCAAGAGCTTTCCTGTCAATCAACCTGAAATCACCGACATTGGCGGGAATATCAATGCGTGAGTCCAGACGCTTAACCAGCCTATAGAACATGCTGGCTGTCGTCAATTTAAGCCATGATTCTCCTTGTCTTGACGCACGGCGAGCATTCACGACGTTATAGCCTTGCTCCCAGTATTTAATCATTTCCGGGATAAATTCCGGCGGGTCTTGCAAATCTGCATCAATCGGTATAGCGATTTCTCCGCGTGCATGATCAAGCCCGGCTGTTAGTGCTATTTCCTTACCAAAATTACGGCTCAGATCAATGATAGCAACCCGTTTATCCTTCTCGCGCAGCTCTTTCATGATTTCAAGGCTACGATCTGTGCTGCCGTCATTAATGAAAATAATTTCCGAAGAAAAGCTAAGGCCATCCATGACTTTCACTGTTCTGTCATAAAATTCATGCAAAACGCTCTCTTCATTATAAGCGGGAACAACGATTGATAATGTTGGATTATTTTCTGCCATATTCTTAAGCCGCCTTAAAAACCCATAATTTGCTCATTGCAAAGTTAAAGAAAAACACAATAGCTGTGCTAATAATTTGTGCGATCCAGGCATTTATAATGAATACATATGTGAAAAAAGACATAAAAAGCCCGTTTAGTGCAATTCCGATCAATACCATTACGAAATAACGCAATCCTCCGGATAGGATAGAAATATTCGACTTGAAGGTAAAGAGATAGTTTAGTGTGTATCCAATAATAGCACCGACCATTGATCCTGCAACGCTCCAAAAGACTGTATGTCCTTCTAGTATGGCGATGCCAAAACCAAAGACGGCATAGTGACAAAGCGTAGATAAGACTCCAACGCCGGTAAAGCGTACAAATTCACCAATGACGTTAACAAGAGATTTTTTGTCCATAGCCCAGGCTTTCTTGAGGTTTGCCGGATATACGATACGCCCATGTTGAAACGGCAATTACACTCAAAAAGCTACCGATAACAAGGATTTGAAGCATATACCCGTCAAAGGCGCCTAGCAAAGGCGTGTTAGCATGAATGATTTTATTATCGATACCCCCGGCTTCAGAAGCTCCAACAAAAGCAATCACAATAAGAAGCCTTGCCCATATACTTTTCCAATAGCGTGACATGATTAAAAGAGCGCTGGCGGCGATCGCATCACAGCCAAAAAGAGGAATGCATATTGGCGCTAATGCCAGTACAACCATTATTAGATATGTTTTATCAAACTTGTCCTGACGCGCAAAATGCCCAAGAATGAATGATATTATCGCTCCTATGCCCGTTGTGGCCAGAAATATATATTTCGATAAATTATTTTCAGCACTGAAAAACCCGCCAAAGCCGACACGCTTTATGGGATCAACATTGAGAGGATGCGCCCCATAAGCAACCATAGACTCCTCAAATCTCTCGAAAAATTCAAGCATACCATGCGGCGCTTCAAGAAATACAAAAAAGCCAAGCGCGATGAACCCTGCCGTGAATAGCGCCCGCCAAGCGCCTGCGCCCATTAGAAACATAATACAAAAAGCAGCAACATGCGGTTTAAAGCTCGACAAAAGTACCATTGCAACACAGAGCCAAAAGTTTTTATCCCGCCAGGCATAGATCGCGCCAATACCACCAGCTAGCGCAAAAACACCCATTTGACCATAGTTCATTGTGTTGTTAATCGCGCCCAAGCATCCTGCAAGGGCAATAACAAAGACCGTATAGGGATCAATCTCTTTTCGTATATCAGTATTAGTCGCGGTTAATTTAATACAAAAGAATGCTATCGCAAGAAATGAAAGCAATTGAAAGGAGTCCAATATGATCATCGCATCCGGCCATTTTAAGAGCGTCATGCCATACATAAGGGGGGCAACAGTCGGCGGGGACACAAAGACGCTTCTGTTTATATTGTCCAGTTTATCATCCTGTCCCTGTTCTTCCTGCCAGCGATAAAAACGTTCCGCATAAGCTTCACGATCATAAGCGCTTGCACCTTCTTGCCAGGTCGCCGCTGCAATATACCAGACTCTTCCATCAACGCCGCGATAATCTGTCGCTGTCCAGACAGTCAAATAAGTATATCCCAAAAAGAAAATCACCATGCAAATGGCAAGTGGCCAGTATGTTTTGCGCATTAGTTGCTGAACTTGCATTATATTCTCCCTCGTGGGCAACATCTATAGCTGCATTGTAGCGGAGTTTTAGCTTATAAAGCTATTACAGGTCAATCTTATAGTCATGTGTAGCTAGATTATATTACTTTTATGCAACCCTGCGCTGAATAGGCCCCTCTGCCTTGCCATGAATAAACTGATCGACATATTCATTACCGGATTGATCAAGGTCTTTGATATCACCATGCCAGATAATTTTACCTTCATGTAGCATTGCAATATAATCCGCAATTTTACGGGCAGATGCCATATCATGCGTAATCGATAAAGCGGTTGCCCCAAGACTTTTCACGGAATCTACAATCAAATCATTAATTACATCAGCCATAATTGGATCCAGGCCTGTTGTTGGTTCATCAAAGAAGATAATTTCCGGGCTTGCGGCAACCGCACGCGCGAGGCCAACACGTTTTTGCATGCCACCAGATAATTCGGCTGGATGAAGATCTGCAACTTCGGGTTTCAAACCTACCGCAGCAATTTTTTCTTCTGCTATTTCACGCGCTGCCTTTCTATTCATATTTCTTCCATGAATAAGTCCAAAGGCTACATTTTCCCATACTTTGAGTGAATCAAAGAGGGCGGCTCCCTGAAATAGCATGCCAAATTTATGCATTAATCGATCCCGCTCATATTGGCTTACATGCGTGGTATCTTCGCCATCTATGAGGATTGAGCCTGAATCAGGTTTTAAAAGCCCCAGGACGCATTTTAGTGTCACTGATTTCCCGGTTCCCGATCCGCCGATAATCACAAGAGATTTTCCTTTCGGGATCGAGAGATCAATCCCTTGCAAAATATGTTTGTGACCGAATGATTTCGTAACGGCTTTGAGTTCTAATTTCGGTACATTATTATCACTGATCATGAGAAAAATACCTGCGTTAGAATATAATTAAATATAAGGATTAAAATAGAAGACGAAACAACCGCATTTGTAGTTGCTGCGCCGACACCCTGTGCGCCGCGTGCTGAATTATATCCGTGATAGCACCCCATAACAGCAACAATAAAACCAAAGACGGCAGCTTTTGCTAACCCTGACAAAACATCAATTGGTTTCAAAACATCCCATGTTTGCGAAAGATAAGAGCCGACAGAGAAATCAAGGCTATAAATGGCAACGACATAACCGCCGTAAATACCAATAATATCACCTATTAGAACAAGTAAGGGCAACATTAATGTGCCCGCTAATATGCGTGGCGCTACGAGGTATTTGAAAGGATTAACTGATAATGTGGTCAAGGCATCGATTTGTTCGGTTACCCGCATGGTTCCAATCTCTGCGGCTATGGATGCGCCAACACGACCGGCAACCATGAGGCCTGCCAAAACTGGCGCAAGTTCTCGCGTCACTGATAATGCCACGACCCCTGCAATTGCACCTTCTGCATTAAAACGCGTAAAACCTGTATAGCTTTGTAAGGCCAGGACCATGCCTGTGAAAAGAGCTGTCATTCCAACAACGGGAAGAGAATAATACCCTATATCCAATATTTGCCGCCAAAGTTGCGATGGAAAGAAAGGCGGTGTGAAACAGTGATAAAGGGCTTTGCCAATAAAATTGGTTATTTTTCCAACCAAGGCAAAAAAGGATAAAACTGTTCGGCCAATTGCTTCGCATATCTCCAATATTCCATTGAGCCAAGCATTTTGAACAGTATCCGATTGATTGTCTTTTATTGTAGAATATTGAGGGGCGGTCATGTAGCTTTTATTATTTTTAACTGTTATGTTTAGATTAATGCGTCGAAAAAAGATAATGCATCACAAGCAAACCGTCCAGCTATGAATCAAGCAATTCTCCCTGAAGACTTAATTTGTATGAATGATTACGCGTGGGAACATCCTATTGCTGTTGAGTTAGCTTATGCCAGAGCTGACAATGCTTTATTTGGTGAGCCAATATACCGAAGCGGTGCAAAATTATGGCTGCATAAAGATTTGGCAAAGGTTGTCATCGAGGCATCAAGACGCGTGTTTAAAGAAACAGGCGGTGTTCTAGTACTATATGATGGTTTGCGCGTCGTGGAAGCGCAAGAAAAAATGCTTCAAACGCAAATTGTTAAAGATAATCCATCTTGGCTGGAGGAGCCGCGGCTTTTATCGCCTCCGGGCAAAGGTGCTCATCCGCGCGGTATGGCTGTTGATGTAAGCATTAGGGATGCGCGAGGCGCATTGCTTGATATGGGGACAGAGTTTGATGATTTGAGCGAAAGAGCACATCGTGATTTCATGCACTGTGAGACGGTGCGCCAGAATCGTCAATTATTAGATGATCTGATGATTGGTGCAGCACGTTTTAAAAATATTCCCCTTGAGCCTTTGTTAACGGAGTGGTGGGATTTCAGGCTGCCCGCATCTATTTATAATCAATACCAACCTATCCGAAATTCTGACTTGCCGCCCCATCAAAAGCTCATGGATTGATGTGTTGGATTTGTAAGAAGTTTTTTGCCAGCCCCTCTTTGATACATGAAATATTTGACAATAATAGCTTTTTATTGGCATATGTGTGTGAAATTTATTTGTACAAATATATTTATTAACATAATGATTGACAGATGGTTAAGTTTTTGTTAATATTTAATGCATCTTATTAAAAAAGTATTAACAAAGTCACATTTGTTTCGTGTGCTAAATGGAGAGTAAAGTTATGACCAATGAGAGTGCCGCATCAGATTCACAAGCAGTTCCTTCAAGTCTGGAGGGTGCTAAAATTCTGGATGTTTCAAAAATTACGCAAGACACCTCTAACCCATGTGTATTAGAGGTTGATGATATCGCAGATACACTAAATGCGCCCGTATCGATTGATCGTCCAACGCCGGGACAGTCTTCTGAAGTTAGTTTAAAGCCCGGAACAAATTACCTTTTTGATTTTGCTGAATCAGATGTAAGTAGTTTAGTCGAATCTTGCGGCAATCTTGTCATGAGTTTTCAAGATGGTGCTACGTTAACACTTGCCAATTTCTCTGAAACAATCAGTGCGGATATTCCATCTATGCTGGCATTTACTGGCGAGCTGATTGGAGCTGAAGGTGAAGTCGATGAGGCCGGAGATGGTGAAATTGTCAATATTTCGAACACCATTGAGACACCATCCGAGCAAGCAGATTTCGAAGAACCTCAGACCGAAATTCGTGCAACACAACCAAAACAAGAGTCAGTGCAGCAAGTCATTGAAGAATCAGTTCAGCATACATCCGTCAGTATTACGGGGCAAATGCAATCACAAAGACTTGTTATTAGTGACGAGGCGACTGCTGAGGAGCTTATGGCACTTAGTTTAGCAAACATTGAACCCGCTGCCGGTGAGGCAAGCTCTACTCCAAATCTTGCGCAAAGTTTGGCTAATATAGAGCCTGCTGCTGGTGAAGCCGCTGGTTCTGAAGGTAATACTGGTTTTGGATTTGGTAGTAGTTTTGATCCGCGCGGTGTTATTCCTTTGAATGATGTTGGGCCAATTAATCCAACAGCGCTTCAATATGGTATTACGCTGCCTGACATTGACCTTCTCATTCAGGATGAAGAACAATCTGCAGGTAATACTAATGATACCCCTGTTATTGTTAATCCTGCTTCGCCTTTGCTGGATGAATCAAACCTTGGGCCAAATACGTTGACAGGTTTGCTTGATATTGATTTTGGCAATGATCAGCCCGGAGATATTTTTGCGAATAATAATTTCAGTGTTTCCGGTTCAGTCCTCAACGGTGCCTTAACGTCGGGTGGTAACGATATTGATGTTACCGAAAGTGCGACAGGCTATGTCGGGACGATTAATAACGGTTCCGAGATCGTTTTTGAATTTATTCTTGATCAGGATACTGGAGGTTATGAGTTTAACCAATATTTGCCTTTTGATCATGCGGATGGAAATAACCCCGATGATGAAATTACGCTTAGCTTTGGTGTTGAGGCAACGGATATTGATGGTGATGCAGCCACAACAGAAGTGATTGTCAAAATCGCTGATGATGCGCCTGTTGCGAATGATGATAATAACAGTGCAAGTGAAAGTGAGACAGTTACAGGCAATATTTTAGGTAATGATGATGGCGGTGTTGATACGCCTGTGAATATTGTTGAGTTTGATGGTCAGAGCATTCCTGTTAATGGCTTAACAGTGAATGGCAATTACGGTGTGTTGACCATCCAGCAAGACGGCTCTTACAGCTACACGGCCAATAGCAACAACCCGGAAGGGGTGGATTCATTTTCCTATACCATTATTGACTTTGACGGCGATAGATCGACTGCGCAATTGACAATTGATGTGACTGCGATTGATGATAATCCCATTGTTGATCCGATTACGGAATCGATCGATGAGAGTGATTTATCTGGTGGCGATATCATCGTAAACGGTAATCTGAACCCTGATTACGGCACGGATGGCCCGGGCGCAGTGACACCTGTTGATTTTGCCTCTTCCGGCTCCCGTCTGAATAATGCACTCACATCGAATGGTGTGCCTGTTGATGTACAGCTTGTAGGCACAACCTATACCGGAACTGCCAATGGTGAGATTATCTTCACAATGGATGTGCAGCCTGACGGCTCTTACACATTCACATTGATTGGCGCACTGGATCATGCAGATGGGAATAACCCCGATGATATCATCAATCTTGAATTTACGGTGAATGCTACGGATCAAGATAATGATGTTAGTCAGACTGTCATTACCATTGAGGTGGCTGATGATGTTCCATCCATTTCCAGTTCCGGAGGCTCAGTTGACGAGACTGACTTTAATAATGGTGCATTGGAGGTTAATGGCGCGCTGACGATCAATTCCGGTGCGGATGATAGTACGATTTCTCCGAATGGTATGGTTGATATACAAGCCAATGGACAGTTTATCGCGCTGACCTCTAATGGTGATGCTGTAACGATTACGCCGACCACTAACGGGTATGAAGGCACAACCAATGGCGGAACGGTCACTATATTCACATTGGATATTGATCCATTAACGGGACAATATGCTTACAGCCAATCTGAACCTCTCGATCATCCTGACGGTAACGATGCGAATGATACGATAGATCTGTTCTTTGATTTTGATATCACGAACACTGATGGAGATTCCGAGACTGGTACAATCACGATTTCTGTCTCTGATGATGGCGTGAATGCTGTTGATGATACCAATAGTGCCGATGAGGGTAATACGATCACAGGAACTGTAACGGGTAATGATGGTTTGAGCGAAGATAGCCCGAATATAGTGACAAATGTTGCCATTAACGGAACGAATTATCCAGTTTCTGCTGGTAATCCTGCGGTTGTTACAACATCGCTTGGAACCTTAACACTCAATAGCGATGGATCTTATACATATGAGGCGACTGACCTTGGTGATCCTGACGGGGTCAATAGCTTCACATACACGCTGGTTGATAATGACGGAGATACAGATACTGCGACACTGGCAATTCGTGTTAGCCCCGACGGCGAGCCGGTTCCTGTGAATGAAGAATTCACAATTGATGAAACAAGCTTAACGACGAATAATCCATTGGAAATTAACGATACATTGAACGTTGATTTTGGTCTCGATGGTGCAGGGTCAATTTCACCAAATGGTACGGTAACACCGGGCGGTTCTCTTGCCGGTAGTGATTTGTTTTCCGGCGGTGTTCGCGTTATCGTAACCCCAACAGCCAATGGCTATGAAGGTGTTCTTCAAGGAACAACTACAACGGTTTTTGAGCTGACCATTCAAAATGATGGGGCTTATACATTTGCGTTATTCCAGTCGCTTGACCATGCAGATATAAATGATCCAAATGATGAGATTAATATTGAATTCGGTATTACAATTGCCGATGCCAATGGCGATACGGTAGATGGTACGCTTACGATTAAAATCGCTGATGATGCGCCTGTTGCGAATGATGATAGTAACAGTGCAAGTGAAAGTGAGACAGTTACAGGCAATATTTTAGGTAATGATGATGGCGGTGTTGATACGCCTGTGAATATTGTTGAGTTTGATGGTCAGAGCATTCCTGTTAATGGCTTAACAGTGAATGGCAATTACGGTGTGTTGACCATCCAGCAAGACGGCTCTTACAGCTACACGGCCAATAGCAACAACCCGGAAGGGGTGGATTCATTTTCCTATACCATTATTGACTTTGACGGCGATAGATCGACTGCGCAATTGACAATTGATGTGACTGCGATTGATGATAATCCCATTGTTGATCCGATTACGGAATCGATCGATGAGAGTGATTTATCTGGTGGCGATATCATCGTAAACGGTAATCTGAACCCTGATTACGGCACGGATGGCCCGGGCGCAGTGACACCTGTTGATTTTGCCTCTTCCGGCTCCCGTCTGAATAATGCACTCACATCGAATGGTGTGCCTGTTGATGTACAGCTTGTAGGCACAACCTATACCGGAACTGCCAATGGTGAGATTATCTTCACAATGGATGTGCAGCCTGACGGCTCTTACACATTCACATTGATTGGCGCACTGGATCATGCAGATGGGAATAACCCCGATGATATCATCAATCTTGAATTTACGGTGAATGCTACGGATCAAGATAATGATGTTAGCCAGACTGTCATTACCATTGAGGTGGCTGATGATGCACCTGTCGCGAATGATGATAGCAATGTTGTTGAGCAAAACCAAAATGACGTTTCCGGTAATGTGACTGATAATGATATCTTTGGTGTCGATGAGACGCATATTGTTACGGCAATTTCTTTCAATGGTAACGAAGTTCCCGTTGATATTACAAATGGCGCAACGATAAACGGTGATCATGGTGTTTTGACGATCAATATCGATGGTTCTTATACCTACATATCAAATGGCACGAATGTATCTGTTGTTGAAGATGTGTTTACCTATTCGCTTATGGATTTTGACGGTGATATTGATAAAGCAGAGCTTGTCATTACGATCAATGATATTGATGATAAACCTACTGTTGATGTTAGGCCTTTGAGTGTTGATGAAACTGACATTGATCCAACAGATATAGATAGTGATACGGCAACCGGCAGTTTTGGCAATGATGGCCCGGGTGCTTTTGCAGTTACAGGTGTTAATACATTCACCGTTGTTTCCGGGGCTGCAAACAATGCTCTCACATCTGGCGGCGTTCCTGTTGAAGTGAATGTCGTAAACGGTCAGTATGTCGGCACAGCAAATCAGGAAACAATCTTTACATTTGATATCGATGCGCAAACCGGAGAATATACATTTACATTGATCGGTACATTGGATCATGCGGATACTAATGATCCAAATGACAATATCGTACTTACTTTTGGCGTGGATGCTGTTGATCAGGATGGTGATATCGCATCAGCTCTTGTCACTGTAAATGTTTTTGATGATGCGCCCGTTGCTGTCTATGACTGTGTTGAGTTTAACGGATATATAGGCCGCCTTGAAAGCAACGTTATTGAGAATGATAACCTTGGTTCTGATAGACCCGCGAGCGTAACGCAAGTCTCATTTGGTGCAAATAGCGTTGATGTTCCGGCAAATGGTACAACGACAATAGATGGTGATTTCGGAAGCCTGGAAATAGCGGCGGATGGTTCTTATACATATAGGCTATTTGATGTGCCAAATATTAACACCATAGGATCTTTCGCAACATTCATTGCAACACCTTCTGATCTCGATGGCTTTCAGAGTTCAATAACGCTTGATGGCATTACTGTAACCTCTGTTAATGGTGGTGACCTTGTATATGGTGACCGCGGTAAGGATGGAACTGGTGTTGGTATTCAGGATGGTACGGGCTCAGACAATGTCTTTGGTAATGATGAAGCCCTTGATGTTAGTTTTGATCCGGCATCTGAAGTGACTTTGGCAATTTCGGAAATTGGTGACAATAATAGTGATGGCACCTTCGGAGTAGACTATGAAATTACTTTTGAAGATGGCTCAACACTGATCAGTGAGCAACAATTTGTGCCAGGAGAGATTGTTGGTGGCACTATAAGCTTTACACTATCGTCTGATGATTTTGGTGGAAAACTGATCACTAATGTTACACTCAGTTCTACCAATGCTGGTAGCTTTAAACGCGCGTCTTTCTTGTTAAATAGTGTTGAGGTTGAGTATCCAGTGGACACTCCGGACAATACTAAAGATAAATTCGTGTATACCTTGACAGATTATGATGGTGATACGGATGAGGCAATACTCAAGATTAAAGCCGATTATGATGACACTACGATTCAAACTGCCAATGATAATGGCGTTCTTTTCGGAACAGATGATGCCGATATCTTTGTTTTTGATCAGATTGATCAAGATATTGATACCGTTAAGGATTTTGACCTAACTGATGGCGATGTGATTGATGTAACGCAAATTATAGGTCAGGCGAATGCGACACAGGATGCTATTGACGACTTTGTATTTGCGCGTAATGTTTCTGGAGATACAGAGCTTAGCATTGATATTAATGGTTCTGGTGATGCTTCAAATGCAATTCCTCTGGCAATCATAGAAGATGTTAATGATCTGGATTTGGGTCAGGCTCTCAAAACTACGAGTGGAATTGTTTAGCAGGGCTGCAAAAGATCCGAACCATTTCTTCATTTAATTAATACTTGCAATAAGATTTAAAAAAAGGCATTAATAAATTTTATAGTCGTAACAGTTTAAAATCGGACACCTAACGAAAATCGTTCGGCTTTTTCAAAA
>CAWUJS010000010.1:0-40018 GCA_963922705.1 uncultured Alphaproteobacteria bacterium
AATGCTCCTCAAAGTATTGTCTATACGTTGTCGTCACATTTTGAAAAAGCCGAACGATTTTCGTTGGGTGTCCGATTATAAACTGGAACGACTATAAATTATAGGATAACGAACAATCCCCCGCCAGTGCAATGTATTTTCAGGATATTTTTATTGACATATGGTGGATACTTCTTTGCGACTATTTTATAAATATTTATACTTTTTGTAGTTAAGGGAATTTGGTCGATGGCTCAAGAATTTGATATTGAGGAATCTTTGGAACCGGCTTCCTCGCAATGAAATTCTCCTGTTATCCGTCATTACGAACGTAGTGAAGTAATCCAGATTGCTTCGTCGGCTCTGCCTCCTCGCAATGACGAACTGGTTTGGCTTTAGGGTTTCTTGCGATTACGCCGCTTTCGCGGGGATGACGATAATTGTTGATTCTGCCCAATAACAGGATCCCTGCTATTAGGTGCGAACAAACCTGCGGTTTGCTACTTTATCAATACGAACAAACCTACGGTTTGCTTCGTGCGGGGAGGACGGTAATTGAGGTAGTAATGACCATAAATCCAAATGCAATCGCCAGGATGTAGCCAAGCCAAGTGAAAAGGAATAGCCTTTGTGATCAAGTCGCAGGGTGACGGAGTGTCGTAAAATTAATTCCCCACAACAAACCTTTGTCCCAGATCCTGAATAGGCCGTGCATTAACGGGAAAAACGGCCTGAAACGCTGTGAGCTGTTCTGCGGATAACTCAACTGGCTCTTGCAAGATATACCATTGCACACCTTCGCTACAGGGCGGTTCAGTCAATGAGCCTTTATAGCTATAATAGCTCTTGCTCGCCGGCATTAAATCACCGACATTAATATCAACGCCTGCAACATCCTTGCTCGCTCCGGCTTGCGGGACATTTTGCCAAATCCCTTCAATGACCGGATTATGCGCACCCACTTTAAACATAACAGCCACAACCGCATCCTCGCCGCCTTGCGTTTTGTGGAAAAATTGCGCCTCCATCGGGTAAGGCGCGCCATCGACATAATGTTCGCCTGGTGTGCGGAATTTAAAATGTGAGAGATTGAAAACCTTATCCTCAATACTAAAGCTATTGCCGCTCTCAATCTTGACTTTCACTGAATGCCCGGTATTCATGACTACCAAAGGCACAGGCGTATATGACGGGTTCAACGGCGCTAAATCACCTTGTTTGAATTGCGCGATATTAATCGGAGATTGCTCTGTGCCTTCCTTGCAGGTCTTGTATTCCGGCGCTAAATCCGCCCATCGATGTGCCGCACCTGCGCCAACATATCCCCAGCGCTTAGCAAAGACAGGCTTTTTATCAGATACCTCTACCGCCTCAACAGGCTCCACGGGGACTGCCGGTTTATCAGCCGCATAAGACGGCACAATAACAGCAAAAGAGAGAACAGACATCAAAAGCGCTTTTTTCATTATATATTCCTTATCTCTAATCAAATTCAAAAACAATTGTAGCGCGTTCGCACAAAAACAAAAGAGAAATTGCGAAATCCCCACACCTTTGATAAACCATGGCGATGGATAAAATCATACACATAATCGGCGCAGGGCTAGCAGGGAGTGAAGCCGCTTGGCAAGCCGCAAATATGGGTGTGCAAGTCGTTTTGCATGAAATGCGCCCGCATGTTGAAACCCCTGCGCATGAGACAGGGAATGCAGCGGAGCTTGTTTGCTCTAACTCATTTCGCTCTGATGATCATGACTATAATGCGGTTGGCTTGATACACTATGAGATGCGTGCGCTGCATTCTATTATCATGCGTGAAGGCGATAAAGCAGCCGTTCCCGCAGGTGGGGCGCTTGCCGTTGATCGGGATATTTTCTCCAAAGGCGTCACACAAGCGCTCAATGATCACCCCAACATCACGATTGAAACAGGTGAAATTACAGAAATTCCAGAAGATTGGGACAATGTCATTATCGCAACCGGCCCACTCACCTCTGATCCCCTCGCCGACTGGATCAAGGAACAAACGGGCGAGGATGAGCTTGCCTTTTTTGATGCGATTGCACCGATTGTCCATGCCGATACGATCAATATGGATATTGCATGGTTTCAATCACGCTATGATAAAGCCGAGGGGGCTGGTACGGGTAAGGATTATATCAACTGCCCGATGACTAAAGCGCAATATGAGGATTTTATTCATGCGCTGATACATGCCGAATACGGCCTGTTTAAAGAATGGGAACTTCCGTCTGGGTCAAAAACACTGGCTGAGCAGGAAAAAGACACGCCCTATTTCGATGGCTGTATGCCGATTGAAATTATGGCAGCAAGGGGGCCGGAAACACTGCGCTTTGGTCCGATGAAACCTGTCGGCCTTACGAACCCGCACCAAACAGAGCAACCTTATGCCGTTGTTCAGCTTAGACAAGATAATGCGCTCGGAACTTTGTTTAACATGGTTGGTTTTCAAACCAAGATGAAATGGGGTGAGCAAACCCGGGTCTTTAAAACCATCCCCGGCCTTGAAAATGCCGAATTTGCGAGGCTTGGCGGTTTGCATAGGAATACATTTATCAATTCTCCGAAAATTTTGGATAAGGAATTGCGCCTCGTTCGTCATTGCGAGTCGCTTGCGACGAAGCAATCTAATCTTGATCCAGATACAAGATCGCCGCACTCCCTTTCAGTCGCTCGCAATGACAAAAATATTAGCAGCGAAAAAAAGCAAACTATAAGATTCGCGGGGCAAATTACAGGCTGCGAAGGCTATATCGAGAGCGCATCCATTGGTCTGATTGCCGGGCGCATGGCGGCAAGCGATGCTTTGGGGCAAAATTTCGAGCCGCCGCCATTGACAACTGCGCTCGGTGCGCTGCTTAACCACGTAACAGGCGGCGCGAATGCGGAAACATTTCAGCCGATGAATATTAATTTCGGCCTATTTCCACCACCGGATAACCCGTTTCAAATTATGCCGAATGGCAAGCGTAAAAAGCTAAAAGGAAAGGATCGCAAGAAAGCTTACACGAACCGTGCCAAGAAGAATCTTTTAGAGTGGGTTAATAAAGAAGGTAAAGAAGCTGCTTAAATGGAACGACTATAAAAGCTCGTCAAGGCTTTCGCCGCGCCCTAGCGTCTGATTCGGATTAGCCGAGAGTAAATCGCGTGTCTCGGATGCTAATCGATCAGCATCACTAATTTCTTGCGCCTCTGCAGATATAGAAACGCTGTCAGAAGGAGCGCTCACAGACCGCTCCTCGCGTTGCGCCCTTACATCGCTACGCGCTTTATTGACCGCCTGAACCGATGGCGGTGTGTTTGAACCAATTGCATCGACCATGTCATTACCCTAACAATAACTAATACATCATACCCTGTAAAAAATTAACATAGTATAAATTACGTTTGAATTACAACCCAAAAACCAAACGTAATTCTTTAAAAGCAGGCGGCAAAGCGAAACGTGGATGAAAAATATTATAATTCAATTTTTTCAACTGCTTGCAATAAATTTCCGAAAGCTTTTGCGAAGCTTTTAAATAACGATTATCGCACTGTATACCGCTAACAAATTCATCACAAACAGCTTTAACAACAACTTGCAAGCCATTTTGTTGTTTTAGCTCATAAAGCTTATTTGTGCTGACTACATTTGTATGCATTAAGTCTTGTGGCAAATAGCAACGTCTTTGTTTTGCGAATGATAGTGTCGCACGTAAAATCCCCATCAACGCATAATTTACCGCGACAACCTGTACAGGCTCCATCTCAGGATTCCCCCCCGCGACCTGAACAGCCAAATGCATTAAGGGCGTCGATGTGAAATCCGCATAATTCAATAGCCCTTCAAGATCACTCGGTAAAACATCTTCAAGATCAAATTCTCGTGCATAAATAAGCTGATCAAATGAATCACGCTCCAGGCTATGCTTTTCAATCACCTGTGCCAACGCTACGACAACTGCATGATCGAGCACTTCACCATTATATATTTTTTCAATCGCCTCCCGCCACCATTGCAGGCGAATAAGGCCAAGCTGCGTTTCGCTCACAACTTCCCGGGTTTTGGCAATCTCGCAATTAAAAGCAAAGAGCGCCCAGAGAGCCTCTCTGCGGTTAGCAGGGGCAAAATGAGACAGTAAAAACCGGTCAGGGTCTTGATCTTTTACCAATTGCCCACAATATGAAAGAGTAGAAGTCATGAAACTCTATTAACCACGAATGAACACAGATGCATACCAATTCATTTGAAAAGTAAAAATTAGTGTTTATTCGAGTCTATTCGTGGTTTAGAAATAACTAAGATTTAAAATAATAAGGAGAACTTTAATCATGTCTGCATTCGATCTTCCAGAACTTCCATACGCTTATGACGCACTTGATCCATATATGTCCGCCGAGACATTGGAATATCATCATGATAAACACCATCTCGCTTACGTTGATAATGGCAATAAAATTATCGCGGACCTGCCGAATATGGGTGAAACACTTGAAGAAGTTGTCATCAATGCACATAAACAAGGTGAGCAAGGCCTTTTCAACAATGCAGGACAGCATTACAACCACAAGCATTTCTGGAATTGGATGAAAGCCAATGGCGGCGGTGCAATCCCCGGAGAACTCGAATCCGCAATCAACGATTCTTTTGGCTCTTTCGACGCATTCCGTGCCAAATTCATCGAAGCAGGCTTAACACAATTCGGCTCTGGCTGGGCATGGCTTGCCGTTAACGCAGAAGGACAGCTTGAAGTTTTAAAAACCGCAAACGCAGATAGCCCGCTTACGAGTGGCAAAACACCTATTCTTGGCTGTGATGTGTGGGAGCATAGCTATTATATTGACTATCGCAACGCCCGCCCGAAATATCTCGAGGCATTCATCGATAATCTGGTAAATTGGGAATATGTCGCTGAACTCTATGGCAATGGACCGTTAAAGCTAGCTGCGTGATTTATTGATGGACGGGTGCTAACTCTGTTTGATTTTCAGGATTATTCCGTGGTGCGTTTTGTGCAAGTAATGCATCGCTAACAAAGCTTTTTCTATAATTAACAATTTCCTGAAGATCAGCCAGCGTTTCCGGATAAGCGCTTTTATCTCCTGATTTTTCAAACATCTTGTTAATATAATCTGCATATGAATGCGGTTTTATGTCTTCCGGATTACCGTTTTCAATTCCTTGAGAAACCTTGGCTTCAACTTTGGACAATTCCACTACAATTTCCTCTTGCATGCTTGGATCAATCGCCCCAAGCACAATATTCACACTCAAATAATGAACTGCCACGCCCAATTTAATCTCGGACTGCATTGAAATTTCACCATTCGCTTTCGGTAAATCTATCCCATGTTCTCTACGAAGCTTTTTACGAATATCGTTATCATCAGGTTTTGTCCCCCTAAAAGCATTAGATGCTTGTTCAACGCGAACTCTGCGTATCTGATTCAATTCTTCTAAACCGACGTTTTCGCCATTTTTGATCTTTGTCAAAAAATTAGAATAACTTATGTCACTTGTGTCACCATGCTCGCGTGGCTCATTCAAATTTTGCTCAATAAAACGATCAAATTCTGCAATACGTGCAATAACATCATCAAGGCGCGCAGGGTTAATACCATCATATTGAATAAGCGTTGCGATTACCTGAACAGCATTTCCCAGTTGGCCTTCATCTCGAAAATCTACACTTGGCTCATCTGGAAAAGGAATACGCATCTCTGTAAAATACGCTGAACCCTTTTCGGGATCTCCAGTTAGTACCTTTTGGGGTAGCTCTTGCTCCTTTGGTTCTACAATGTCTGGATGATAGTCTCTGGGTTCAGATATGTTTTCAACGGGTTTCTGCTCCCCTGGCCCTTCTGTCTCTTCTTTATCGGGGTTAACAATCGGTGGATGGAAGTCTTTGGGTTGAGATTCTTGAATGCGAGACTCAGCGACCTTTGCAATCGCTTGTGGCGATGGCGGTGGCGTTTGCTCCGGCTCCGGCTCCGGCTTTTCCACACTTTTCGGCAACATATCAATCTTAACGCCATGTTCCGCAAGCTCTTTAAACGCATCCCCGGAAAGCGGCTTTTTTGTAAGCCATATAACATCGCCGCCCAAAGCTGGATTCTCTCTAACCCTTGCCTCAAAATCAGCTTGCGTAAAAATTTGATATTCACCCTCTTTGGAACCCTGTCCCAAATAATAACGCACGGGATCACCACCATCGGGATTCTCAACCAAAATCGCCGAAACACCCTGCGTTTTTGTACCTTGATATGTGACTTCTGCGCGAACCGGTTCCAGCGTACCGAGCGCAACCGGTTTAAAACTTTCCTCTGCAATGCGCCGGCGCGTTCCCCCGGAAAAAGCAACGGGATCTGTTGATAACAAAATAGCAATGAGAGCATTCAGATTATTTTTATCACTCAAAACAAACCTCTACAATTTGCAAACCGTACCCTTTGATACGCACACAACGATAGAGATAAAGTGTTAAAGATTATTTAACTTTAGGTAAAAATATAAGAGTATCTGCGAGATCAGACTTGTTTGCTGGCAAGAAAAATGTTGTATTTGATGCATTACAACTGAAAACTTATTCAAAGATTATGCAAGATTTACCAGCAGTTATACCTTCGGACAATGACTTTGGAGCGAAAATTGAAAATGTAGATCTCTCAAACTCTTTATCTCCTCATGCTATCGACTTAATAAAAGATGCATTGTCAAATTATGGCGTCATTACATTCTCTAATCAGCAATTAGGGCCTGATGATTTGGTTAAGATAGCGTATTTTTGGGATTCTCCTGTACAGAATGTTTTTTTCCCTGCTATGGAGGGAAACAATATGGTTTCAGAGATAATAAAACGCCCAGAAGATAAAGGGATTCTGGGTAGCAAATGGCATTGCGATCATTCATATCATCAACAACCAGCGCACGCTTCGATCTTATATTCACTTATAGCACCGAAGGCAGGAGATGATACAATTTTTTTGAACACGATAGATGGTTTTAGCAATTTACCCAATGATCTTAAAAATAAGCTAATCAACAAATTAGCAGAACATGAAAATAGTCATGTCTTTGGCAAATCCGGGCGCACTGGCGGAAGTGAAAATTTCATAGGGCGTGTGCGTAATCAGGATATGGCTAAGGACAAAGCTACACACCCTATAGTCATAAAACACCCATTCAATGAAAAAGCGTCATTATATGTGAACCCAAACTTCACCACAAAGATAGTAGATTGTGACGAGAGTATTTCGAACCAATTGCTGGAAGACGTTTATGAATGCATGTTTGAAACAGCGCGCCAGCATACAGTGAAGTGGCAAGCTGGTACGCTTGCCATATGGGATAACTTGATGACATGGCATAAAGGTTCCAACGATTTTCATGGCGAGCTTCGGCATATGTTACGAGTCGCAGTGAATGGGCAAAATCTTTATCCTTATGATTTGGAATTGTAAAATCTTATTTTAAACTGAAACGACCACAATAAGGTGAGTTTTTATGCACGATATTAAATATATACGCGAAAACGCGCAGGCTTTTGACGCTGCGATGGCGCGGCGTGGCCTGGAGGCGCAAAGCCGTGGTATTTTGGCTTTGGATGAAGAGCGCCGCGACGCGCAGACACGCTTGCAGGAATTACAAGCCAAACGTAATGAGGAATCCAAAAAGATCGGCAAGCTTAAGGCTGCGGGTGAGGATGCTTCTGCGGTCATGGAAGCGGTCGGAGCGATGAAAGCCGAGATGGGCGCGCTAGAGGAGCGTGAGCGGACTCTGGCGGAAAGCCTTAATCAGCATTTAGCGGGGTTGCCGAATATTATGGCGGATGATGTGCCCGATGGCGCGGATGAGGATGATAATGTTGAGGTGCACAGATGGGGCACGCCGAGCACCGCTCAGGTGCCTGAGCATTTCGAAATAGGCGAGACATTGGGGATGATGGATTTTGAAACAGCGGCGAAAATGTCGGGCAGTCGCTTTGTTTTGCTCTCCGGTGGGCTGGCGCGATTAGAGCGCGCTTTGGCGCAATTTTTCCTTGATACGCATACGGGTGAGCATGGGTATACGGAATGCTCTCCGCCTTTGCTTGTGCGGGATAATGCGTTGTTCGGAACTGGGCAATTGCCGAAATTTGCCGAAGATCAGTTTAGCACAAGGGAAACAGATCATTTTTTAATCCCCACATCCGAAGTGTCTTTGACCAATATTGTCGCAGAGCAAATTGTCGATGAGGATAGCCTGCCCCGTCGCTATACGGCCTTTACCCCCTGTTTTCGCAGTGAGGCGGGAAGTGCGGGCAAAGATACACGCGGGATGATCCGCCAGCATCAATTCTATAAAGTTGAGATGGTTGGCATTACCAAACCCGAAGACAGCGAGGCCGAGCAAAAACGCATGGTGGATTGCGCGCAAACAGTGCTTGAAAAGCTGGAGCTTCCCTATCGAACCATGTTGTTATGCTCTGGCGATACGGGATTTGGCGCACGGCGAACATTTGATATAGAGGTCTGGTTGCCGGGGCAGCAACGCTATCGCGAAATATCATCCATATCAACATGTGGGGATTTTCAGGCACGCCGCATGAATGCCCGTTTCCGCCGGGATGGTGAGAAGCAAACCACCTTCCTGCATACACTGAACGGATCAGGAGTTGCGGTTGGACGCGCCCTCATTGCCGTGATGGAGAATTATTATGACCCCGCCGATGGCGGTATTCGTGTGCCCGATGCCCTAAAACCCTATATGAGTGGGATTGAGAAGATTGGTAAGGGATAGAATGTTTGACAACATAATTGTGTTATGTTAATTTTTTCTATGCTGTATATTTCTAACCCCTATGCAAAGTATGAATTTAATTTAGTATCTCGCATTCTTCAAAATAGCGGTTGGCCTTGCTTGGAAGTAGACAGAATAAAAACAGGTTACCATGAGGCTGGTCATGCCGTCATTAATCGCGCATTGCCAATCCCCCATAAATATGACGCTGTGCTTGCAGCAAGCAGTTCAAACATAACAACAATACCTGAACTTACAGACCGTGGAACAGTGCTTGGGTCATTTGGAAAGTCTAACTTTGACCCTTATGCTCATGATTTTTCCTTAAGAATTAACGATTACCTGAAAATGTTTGATAAAATTTCTAATCAATTTTGGGCGTATGTTGATCGTGATTACCGATCGCAGTTTTTTCAAGAAAAGTTTAAATTTGAAGCATCTTTGTCTTTCGGCGGAATTGCAGCCGAACATTTTCAGTTTCAAACGTGTAGCGCAGTGGTAGAAAATTCAAAAACCGGAGAAAAAGTCGTTAATATCATATCCGACATAGAACGCATACTCGAAGCAACAATCAAGCATGAGGTATTTTTAGATGAAGGGCGTGTAGTATCAGACAAGCAAATTCAGCCTATGGTCAGATCTATTATCAATGTCTATGAAAGAGATGCAATCAAACATCCCGAAATGAATATATTGGATTTGCTGACCAATGCCATTGATGCATCAGACCATGATGATGTTTCACAGATGTCTGAAAACCTAAAAAAGCGTGTTCATGACGGCTATCAACGCGCTTATCAAACTATTGAACAGAATAAAACACTTCTTCATAAGATTGCCCGCGCTCTGGAGGTTGAGTACGAGCTCAATGAGTATCGCATGGCTGATATTGTTTCAAATACTAAAGTTCAGCCTTTGGTTCTATGATCTTTTGTTCTTTCCCTTTGTACGATTCATTATTGCTGTTTCTATGTTGTTTAAATAACGTTACTCTTGATTTGTTGATTTAAACTATTCTAGTAAAAATAACCCATGAACATACAAGACACAAATCGCCGGATACGGCTCATCATGGATTTGCGCCGTAAGGGGATTACGGATGCAAAGGTTCTTGGTGCCATGGAGCGTGTGCCGCGTGATGCGTTCGTCCCGCGTGAAGTCCGCGATCAGGCCTGGGAGGATATGGCTCTGCCGATTGGGCGCGGGCAAACAATCTCCCAACCCTATGTTGTTGCGGCAATGACTGCGGCTTTGAAGCTCTCGGATCGGGATAAGGTTTTGGAAATTGGTACAGGTTGCGGCTATCAATCTGCGATTTTAGCGCATCTTTGCCGGCGGGTTTATACGATTGAACGGCATAAGCCGTTATTGACACGCGCAGAAAGCATGTTTGAAGAGCTACGCCTTCGGAATATCACGGCCCTTGCCGCCGATGGTATGAAGGGCTGGCCACGGATGAACGGCATTGACCAGGCACCATTTCATAAAATTATCGTCACGGCAGCAGCGCGGGAAAAACCACCGCAAGCTTTGCTCAATCAACTCAAAGACGGCGGCATGATGATTATCCCGGTTGGTGAAAGCGGTGATCAGGTTTTAAAGCTCTACCGCAAAGAAAGTGACGAGGCTTATGCGGTCAAAGATTTACTGCCTGTGCGCTTTGTCCCCTTATTGCCGGATATTGCCTGTGATGCTGAAGTTGCCTGAGATTCCCGCTTTCGCGGGAAAGGCATAAATTGTAATATGTTTTCATGAAACGCCTCTCCCTCTTTGGATGTATAACAGTTTTAGGCTTATCAGCGTGTTTGGGGGCAAATGCGCCTGCGCCTGCGCCGGTGGTTGTTTACGGCACATCACAAGGGCCGGGGAGTGCGGGTGTGCATAATGTGATGGCGGGAGATACGCTCTGGACGATCTCTCAGCGCTATAACATTGTCATGCGGGATATTGTCTATGAAAACCGCATTGAAGCGCCGTTCAAGCTTGTGCCGGGACAGCGATTGCTTCTTCCTGCGCCGCGGGAATATCGCGTTCGGGCGGGAGATAGCGTATCATCTGTCGCGCGGCTCTTTGATGTCAGCGCTAGCGAGATTGTGCGTATTAATGATTTAACGGCTCCTTATCGGTTAACGACAGGCCAGAATTTGCGATTACCCTCACAAGCTTTACTGCCAGCAAAACCAAAACCTGTTCAAGAGATTGTCTCAAATACGAGGTCGGTTCGGTCTTCTCCAATAGCGCGTAGTGATATACCGACACCGTCTAAAAAGCCGGAAATATCACAGAAAACGCCTCAAAAGACTGTTGCTAAGAAAAAGGTGACAACACCAAAACGTGCATCATCAAAGTTTTTAAAACCTGTGAATGGCAAGGTTATTTCCGGTTATGGCCCCAAAAAAGATGGCTTGCATAATGATGGCATTAACATTGCCGCGCCAAGAGGGACAGCGGTCAAAGCTTCCGATAACGGCGTTGTTGTTTATGCCGGTAATGGCTTAAGAGGCTTGGGTAATCTCATTCTTGTGCGGCATGAAAACCGCTGGATGACGGCTTATGCGCATTTGGATAGGATTAAGATTGTCAATGGCGCGGTTGTTCAGCGCGGGCAATCTATAGGTACTGTTGGCTCAACGGGCGCTGTTCGCACGCCGCAACTCCATTTTGAAGTCAGGCGCGGGACAAAAGCACTTAATCCCAAGCCTTATCTTGAATAAAGCTCTATGTTGTCTTGTTTTCAGACGTAATCTCTTTATAGTCCATATTCACTCAAATTAGAATCAAAGATGTAATGGAGTTTAAGAATGTTGGTTTCTGAAGCATATGCGCAAAGTAATGATCTGTCTGTGGGCATGGTCGGCGATGTTCCGGCAACACCGGAATCCCCTGATGCTGTCGCAGCTTTCGCATGGAATATGGGATTGGTGCTAGTCTTGGTGGTGCTGTTTTATGTGCTTTTAATTGCACCACAGCAGCGCCGTTTCAAAGAGCATAGCCAAATGCTTTCCAAGCTTAAAAAAGGTGATCGCGTTATTACAGGCGGCGGGCTTGTTGGAAAGATCGATAAAGTTATTGATGAAAAAGAAGTGGTTGTTGATCTTGGTAACGGGATTAAAGTGACTGCTTTACTGGCAACTTTGCAGGGCAAAGATGATCCTTTACCCGCGAATGATGATAAGAAAGATGATAAAAAGTCAGATGATAAAGAGGCTGGCGAGGCTAAAAAAGAGAATAAGAAGTAAGAAAGGGAGCAGCGCCATTGCGAGCGTAAGCGAAGCAATCGTTTTATTGTTAAGTGCGGATGATGGATTTCCGCATCGCTATGCTCCTCACAATGACGAGGCGTTCAAAGATTATGGTTCAAATTTCCCAATGGAAAAAAATCGCCATTTTGTTGGTTGTATTGCTCGGTATCTTGTATGCTGCGCCCAATGTCGTGAGTGAAAATGCGCGGCAATGGTCAGCGAAAAACTTACCCGGATGGGCGCCTTCCAAAACCGTGAATTTAGGCCTCGACTTACGCGGCGGCGCGCATTTGCTCTATGAAGTTGATGTGGATGTGGTTTTTAAAGAGCAAGCCGAATTGCTCCGTCAGGATTTAAGTTCCGAGCTGCGCAAAGCCAAAATTGACCGTAAAGGCCTTGGGGTTATTGATGGCGGGGTTCGCCTGACGCTAAAAAATGCCGAACAGGGCGAGGAGGCGCGTAAGATTATCCGCCGTTTGCAGGATAATCTTGCCATCAAAACGGATGGAGCAGTGATTGAGGCGGTACTCAATGAAACTGGGCGCAAGGCGCTCTTTGATCAAACAATTGCACAATCCATTGAAATTGTACGCAGGCGCATTGATGAGCTTGGCACGACCGAGCCTGTTATCCAGCGTCAAGGCGAAGACCGGATTTTGATTCAGGCGCCGGGAGCAGATAGCGCCGCTTTACAAGGTATTATCGGCAAGACGGCGAAATTAACATTTCATCTGGTGGCGAGCGATCCGAATAAATCTGGTGTCAAGAATCTACCATCGGCGGAATTTTCCGGGCAGCGTATTCCCGTTGAACGCCGTGCGATGTTGACCGGGGATATGCTCAATAATGCACAGCCAAGCTTTAATCAGGGCGGGCAGCCTGTTGTCACATTTGCGCTTGATCGGCGCGGTACAAAGCGTTTTTGTGACGTCACCCGAAAACACACAAATAAGCCTTTTGCGATTGTTTTAGATAATGAAGTTTTGAGTGCGCCCAATATTAACGAGCCGATTTGCGGCGGACGCGCTGAAATTTCTGGCAGCTTCACATTACAAGAAGTGACAGATCTTTCTATTTTATTACGCGCTGGCGCTCTGCCTGCCCCGATGAAAGTCATTGAAGAGCGCACTGTTGGTCCGTCATTGGGGGCAGATTCGGTGGAGGCAGGAAAAATTGCAGCATTGATCGGGCTGGCTGGCGTTCTCGTTTTCATGGGATTATCTTATGGCCTTTTCGGTATGATGGCGAATGTTGCTTTGGTATCAAACGTGGCTTTGATGTTTGCGCTACTTTCTAGTTTGCAAGCGACATTGACATTGCCGGGGATTGCTGGAATTGTTCTAACAATTGGTATGGCCGTTGATGCGAATGTTTTGATTTTTGAGCGTATCCGCGAGGAAATTCGTAACGGACGCTCGGCGATCTCGGCTATTGATGCGGGCTATAGCCGTGCGATGTCCACGATTATCGACTCAAACCTGACAACACTCATTGCGGCAATTATCCTGTTCTCATTTGGAACAGGGCCGATTAAGGGATTCGCCGTAACGCTCGGTATTGGAATTGTCACATCATTCTTTACGGCAATTATGGTGACGCGCTTAATGGTTGTTAGCTGGCTACATGCTAAAAAGCCGAAAACATTACCTGTTTAAATTCACACGTGAGGTAACGGAGATAACGAAGATTTTTATGAGTAGTTTTTAAAATAAAATATCTCTGCTACCTCTGTTATCTCATGTGTATTAAAAAATTTTAGAAAGATTTTTATGAAGACATTACCTGTTTAAATTCACACGTGAGGTAACGGAGATAACGAAGAGTTTTATGAGTAGTTTTTAAAATAAAATATCTCTGCTACCTCTGTTATCTCACGTGTATTAAAAAATTTTAGAAAGATTTTTATTATGAAGGGTTTACGATTAGTTCCCGAAGAAACGAATTTAGATTTTATTGGCAAGCGTTATCTTGCGTTTGCGTTGTCTGCTATTTTGATCGCAGCCTCAATGTTTTTGGTCATGACACGCGGGCTTAATTTTGGAATCGATTTTACAGGCGGGACGGTGATTGAAATCAAAACGCCTGTTGAACCAGATATTGCCGCATTGCGCAGCGAACTTAACACGCTTGGCCTTGGCGCCATATCTATTCAGGAATTTGGTGCAGTAGACGATTTGTTGATTCGTCTCCCCCAGCAACAAGCCACCGATGATGACGGCGCGGCACAAAAAGCAGCTATTGAGACAGTGCGAACTGCTCTGGATACAAAATACCCTGATGGCGTCGATTATCGCCGCATTGAGTTTGTAGGGCCACAAGTCGGTGAAGAACTCAAAAAACAGGGCTTAATGTCTGTTTTATTTTCGTTGTGCGGAATTTTGGCCTATGTCTGGTTTCGTTTTGAGTGGCAGTTTGGCGTGGCTTCGATCGTTGCACTTGCGCATGATTCTATTCTAACAATTGGCTTATTTGCGCTCACGCAGTTGGAGTTTAACCTGTCAACTGTGGCCGCGATCCTCATGATCGCAGGATATTCAATTAACGATACGGTTGTTGTGTTCGACCGCATCCGCGAGAATTTACGTAAATATAAGAAAAAGCCACTGGGAGAGCTATTTAATCTTTCCGTTAATCAAATGCTGTCCCGTACGCTTATAACATCTGTAACAACGCTTTTGGCGCTAATCGCCCTGTATGTTTTTGGCGGTGAAGTTATTCGCGGCTTTATTTACGCGCTTATTTTCGGGATTGGTATCGGAACTTATTCTTCTGTTTTCGTTGCTGCCCCATTATTGTTGTTCATGGATGTGAAGCGGGGGACAGAAGAGCTTCAGGCGCAGTCTGCTGAAATTTAATAGGGGCTTAAATTATGGACGTAACACCGCTGGTCAAAGACGGCGCTCAGATCATTCAGAGCTATGCGCATGGCGGCTTTCGCGTGAGTGGGCAAGTTTATGACGGCGCAATCATTGTTTTTCAGGATAAAACGATAAACTGGGGCGTTTCCAAGAATGTAAAAGACCTCTCTGAGGATGACTTTTCAGCGCTCACAGAAAAAGCTGATGACATTGATGTTATCCTGCTTGGCACAGGTAAGACACTTATCTTCCCTGAACCGGCTTTAAAAAAGCAGTTAAAAGACCTAAGCCTTCATATCGAGTCTATGGATAGCGGCGCAGCTTGCCGCACTTATAATGTTCTTATGGCCGAAGGGCGCAGGGTCGTTGCGGCATTGCTACCTTTATGAATTATATGATTTAAAAACTAAGATAAATGTAAAGTCATGTCCAATTTCTATGTAACCCTTAACAACAGAGGCTTAATCAATATCGAAGGAATAGACCGCAAGGATTTTTTACAAGGTCTGATAACCAACGATGTTAATAAGCTCTCACCTTCTAATACCCTCTATGCATGCCTGTTGAATGCACAAGGGAAATTCCTGCATGATTTTTTTATGATAGAAGGTGAAGGCTTTATCCTTTTGGATTGCGAAGGCGGAGAGCGTGCCGCTGATCTTTATAAACGCCTTAATATGTATCGGCTTCGTGCTGATGTACAAATTTCAGTTGAAAAGGATAATCAGGTATATGCAATATTTGAGCAAGAACGTGGCCTGCCCGACCCTCGCCATAAAGATATGGGGTACCGTTCTTTTGAAAAACCGGAGATAGAAGAAAAGCCATTCGAAGAATGGGATTACCGCCGTATATCACTAGCCATTCCAGATGGATCACGAGATTTAACCATTGGCAAGTCAACAATGGATGAAGGCAATATGGATCAGCTCAATGCTATTGACTATGAAAAAGGTTGTTATGTAGGGCAGGAACTCACCGCTCGCATGCATTATCGGGGTCTGGGGAAGCGACAACTCAAAACGGTGAAATTAGAAGCCATGCCCGAAGGGGCACAGCTCAGATCATCGTGTAGAGATTTAGGTATCGCTCTAGTAAAGATACAAAGAAGCGAAAGCAACTAAGGCGAAAATGGCAAAGAAGAGTGATGGACGTTAATACGCAATTTACCATTTTCATCTTTCACATAGCCAAACGTATATTCAACTTTTGTTTCCTCTTCGCTGCCAGCAGGCGTGAAAAAATAATTTCCCATTGCAACCGCCGAATCACTATCTGTGATTATCTGCTGATCTCCAAAACGAACCTTGGACCATGGCTTAATCGCAAACCCTTTATCTTCTTCTATTTCACCGCCAACAAAATATGATAGAGCCTGGCTGAATGTTTCACGAAATTGGTCATCAGAGGCAAGTGTGGGTTTAAAGAGGACTTCACCTTGATCATAAGCATAGAGATCTTTGATGTGCTGTTCTGCGCGTAATTTAAAATCGCCTTTTTCAACGAACACATTGCTAATCGCAACAATACCGTCAGCCCAGGCTTGCTGAGCATTTAAAACATCCTGCTCAGTGATAGCATGTTGGTCTGCAAAGACTGTTGAAGGTGTCAATACGCAAATTGCAGCGGCTAGTGTTAAAAGCTTTTTCATTTTTAGTCCTTTTGCATTATTTATTGAATTAAAATTCTTCTACAGAATAAAAGATTTCAATCGTAAAACAAGCTTTATAGTCGGTACATTTTGAAAAAACGGTGATTTGCTCTGTTTTAAAACGGAATGACACTATGTCGAAACGCTATACGCCTAAATAATGCTACATTCATCATGGTTAGTTGCTGGATTTGTTTTTATAAGAGCCATGCGGTCAAAATATTCGCTTTCCATTAATTCCATGAATGCACAATAGTCTTCAATGTTATCTAATCTTACTGTTAGATTAGTCATGCCAGCGTCCATTTCGCAGTGGATTCCCATTTCTTTTGTTTTATCAATAACAGCTTGTTTCCAGGCTCCTATATAGTCTTTTGATTTATCGGCTTCAAACGTTTGGGTGTGTATATATGTTCCGGGTGCATCAGGCGGGTTAAAAGCGCTTCTTTCAAATTCTGTTTTATCCCTGATAGTGCTAAATCCAAAATGAAAAACATTTCCCTCTCTATGCATGAGCATGCTTATTTCTTTATCCTCAGCCATTTTCTTCAGAGCGCGTTCCTGGGTTTCCAGAAAATTTTCAGGCGGATTATTGGAATATTCGTGAATAATTGTGTATGGTGCGTCTATTGCGATTAAGTCACCTGACTTATCAAAAATTTCAGTGAGCATTAATAAAATGTACTAAAGTGCTTTATTTAAGTCAAGTGTTTTTCATAGTTTTTTGGCGGCGCCCGAAGAGGCCGCCAATTCAGCACGGCGTTCGGAGCCGATACGATCACAAAAATCGCCAAACCCTTCATTATCGTTGGCACGCTCTTCTTTGAAGGCAACAAAGAAGGGTTCAAGAAAATTGCCGATCTGATCAACTTTGACCATATCTGCGACTTTGTAGTTCAGCCGCGTGCCTTCAAAATCGCCGCCAATATAAATGGCGTAAATATTGGGTGCGCGGCCTACAATCCCGATATCCCCAACATAGGGACGGGAGCAACCATTGGGGCAACCGGTAATCCTGACAGCAAGGCGCTCTTGCTCTAACCCGTGTTTCTTAAGGGTTTCACTCACAGTGCCGATAATCGGAACACGCGCACGCTCGCCCTCTGTCAAGGCTTTGCCGCAAGTTGGAAGCGCAACACAACTCATCGCCCATAACTCAATAGGCAAATGATCTTCGGCAAGCTCGACATTGTGATTTCTTAGAATCTGTTCGATATCGGATTTCTTATCCTCATGGATATCGCAAAGAATAACATCCTCAGTAGGCATGAGGATCATGGGTAGATCATGAATTTCCGCAATTGTTCGAAAAGCCGTGCGAATGCGGTGAGTGTCATATGTGTCACGAATACGTCCGGACGTCACAGGAACACCAAGATACCAGTTTCCATCGCCTTGCTCGTGCCAGCCCAGATGATCCTTAATTTCCAATGCGCCCAAATCTTTAAGAGGTTCAAAGGTCTTACCGTAATAGCCTTCGATTTTTTCCTGGGCAAAATCTTCGCCTTGTTCCTGAACAACATATTTCAGGCGGGCATGCTGGCGATCGCTGCGATCTCCATAGTCACGCTGAAACTTGATAATCGCCTTGCAAGCCTCAACAATATCATCGGTTGCGGCATAACCAAGCGGTGTTGCAATGCGCGGATATGTTGTATCCTTGTTATGCTTCATCCCAAATCCGCCGCCGATATAGATGTTAAAGCCATTCACGCCATGATCATCATAGTCAGCGATCAGGCCGATATCATTGGTCAGCGCATCGACTGTATTATCTTCCGGTACGGCAATCGCGATCTTGAATTTTCGCGGCATCCATTTGTCACCGTAAAGCGGGTCAAGCGTGTCTTTCTTTTCTTCGGAAACGGGCTTATGCTTTTTCCCTTCCACCCATATCTCATGATAGCCTGTGGTCGTCGGCAGCGTTTCATCGGAGATAATCTGCGCCAGCTTTTCGATCTCCTGATAAGCAGGAACTTTAAGCGGGCTAGGCACAGCCATCACATTTCGCACAACATCGCCGCAGCCGCCGAGCGTAGTCATCATCGCTTCATTAATGTCGTGAATAAGTGGATGAATATCGCCTTTCATAACATTATGAAATTGAATGCCTTGCCGAGACGTTACGCGCATAGTTCCGTTGGAATATGTGTCTGCCATTTTATCGAGAGCCAAATATTGCTTAGCTGTGATGCGTCCACCCGGCAGCTTGGCACGCAACATTAATTCCCATTCTTTATCAAGTCCGGCTTTCTTGCGCTCCGTAGCAGTGTCCCGGTTATACCCCTGATAAAATCCGTGGAATTTTGTGAGCTGTTCATCATCATCCGAAAATTTTTCAGCGCTGTCATCGGCAATTGTCTTTGCAATGTCGCCGCGCAGGCCTCTGGACGCGATTTTAATATCTTCTACGTGAGAAAGTTTTGTATCATCTGTCATATTCTAAGATTTAGGCGTTTAATTCTTATTTTTCAAGGGAAAACGTGTTTATGTGGGTATTCTGAATCGTGTTAATTTGCTTTAATAGTAACTAAAGGGGATTTATATGTCTGAAGAAATTGATCACGATGCCTACACGCAGGTTAAAACTCTAATGGGAGATCAGTTTTCCAAGCTTGTTGATACTTATTTAACGAGCAATCGTGCGCATGTTGTGAAAATCAAGCAGGGCTATGAAAGCGGTAATGTTGAAATGATTGTTGATTCGGCGCACCCTATGAAATCAGCAGCCGGTAATATGGGATTGAAAGCGCTGTCAGAGATAGCGCAAGAGTTGGAAACGGCCGCTAAAAATGTTCTCGATGGTCAGAATCAGCTTGAATCTCTTGAATCTATGGTCTCTGAAATTGAGGCGCATTTTCAAAAAGGTGAAAGCTTTTTGACAAATAACTGAATTTTATTATTTCAAAACTTGCTTCAGTCTGTGTAGCAAAATTTCGGTATCAAATGGTTTCACCATATAATCATTAGCGCCCATAGTAAGGCATTCTGATAGATCTGAGAGTGAATTTTCTCCAGTCAGCATGATAACAGGAATATCTTTTGTGACTTCGTTCTTTTTCAGTTCTTTGAGTGTGTCGCGCCCATCCATTTCGGGCATCAAAATATCCAAAACAATGCAATCAATGTTGTCGTTGCTTTTCAGAAGATCAAGGGCTTCATTGCCGTTATTCGCAGATGTGCAGACATAGCCGTTGTCTTTTAATGTTTTTAGTAAAATCGTAATGATTGTTTCATCATCATCAACAACCAGGATGTTTTGTTTTTTCATATTATCTAAAGAGCCCTTATTAGTTTAATTAATTATAAATTAGTTTTGCTGTTTTCAGAAGCACCAGATTTTGTACATGCACATGCATGTATTTTTTACATGTCACATATGTTGGTAAAAAGCGCCTTTTTGAGTTGTCTTAAATAAAACTTGTCTAGTATTTTCTGGCTGTTTTTGTCAGTCACATAGAATGCATCAATAGCTTTCAGGCCCAACGTGTTGATTTTAGCTCGTGTAATTGAAAGGTTGTGTGCTTGCAAGACACGGGCAATATCATAAAGCAACCCGTTGTAATCTCTGGTTTGTATTTCAATATAAGTTGCCTTATCGCTTACATTATTTTTTATAATGATTTTATTCTCTACATCAAAGACAAGCTCCTTTGTTTTTGGTTTTTGTCGTTTTGTGATGACTTGTTCTTCCAATCCCTTGTCCTTTTTGAGGGCAAAGAGTAGGGCTTCTTTTATTTCTTTTTGTCTCAACGCCTTTGTGATTTGATTGCCGCGCGGTGTTTGAACGACGAAGACATCTTCAGCAAGCTGTTCGCGTGTTGTGTGGATTTCAGCCTCGATAATATTAACATTTGATGCGCTGAGAGCGCCGCATATGGTTGAAAATAAGCCGTGTCGGTCTTTTGCTGATATATGAATAATCGTAGCGTTTTTGTTGTTATCTTGTGTGATCTCTATGATCGGATTTTGATTGTCTGCTTTTTTATCGGCTTTATGCTCGACTGTACTTTTTGGTTTTTGCCCTGACAGCCTTGATTTGGCTAGCGTGTACAGCTCTGTTAGAAGATGCTCTTTCCATGGCGTATAGCGATCCGGGCCAACCGCCATAATGTCGCAAACGGTTAGAATTGTTAGTAACTTGAGACGTTCAAGATCATGAATACGAAAGACAAAATCTTGAATTGTTTTAGGGTCTTGCAGGTCACGCTTAAATGCAATTTCTGACATTAAAAGATGATCATAGATTAGCCATGAAACAAGGCGCGTTCCCGGGTCACTCAGTTGCAAGCGCGGTGCTAGCTTCAGGGCTAAATCTGCTCCTAAAGACGCATGATCCTCTCCTGCTTTTTTCTTCTCGCGGCCTTTGCAGATATCATGCAAAAGCATTGCAATGTATAGCGTTTTTCGGTTTTCAACGGTCTGCATCAGGCAGCTTGCAAGCGGGGCAGTGTCCTTGAGGTGTCCAGCTTCCAGCTTGTGCATAATATCGATTGCGTGGAGTGTATGCTCATCGACAGTAAAGGCGTGATAGCGGTCAAACTGCATTAAACCTTTGATCCGTCCAAAGTCCGGAATAAAGCGTTCCAGCACGCCAGCCTCGTTCATGCGGCGCAGTGTCAGGGCTGCGTTATTGGCGTCCGTTAAAATATCAAGAAAGATTTTGTTGGCTCTTTTATGGCTTTGAAACGCTTTATCGATGCATTTGATGTTGCGCCGAATTTTTTGCAGAGCTTGCGGGTGTATATCCAGATTATCTGTTTGTGACAGCCGGAAAAATTCAAGGACAAGCAAGGGTTTGAGTGTTATTTTTTGATCTTTTTGAAAAGTCAGGCGCTCGCCAATTTTTGCAAATTTTTTATAAGGTGTGGCTCTTTGCTTAATCAATCGGTGTTTTTGATCTTCACTATCTTCTATTGAGGCAACAATGATCCGTGTTAAATCTCCGATATTTTTTGTGACCAGAAAGTAATGCTTCATGAATCGTTCAACGGATTTTGCATTGTTGCGCTCTTTATAACCAAGGCGTTTGGCGATGGTTGGTTGAATATCAAAATGCAAACGCTCCTCTGCGCGCTGTGCTATATCATGCATATGACAGCGTATTGTGAGCAGAAATTCATAATCTTTTTCAAATGCTTGACGCTCTTTTTTAGTTAAGATGTTTATGGTTTCAAGTGATTTCGGTGTTGCAGCGTCATGAATAACGCGTGATATCCAGAATAAAGTTTGGTAATCTCGAAGGCCGCCTTTTCCATCTTTTATATTCGGTTCAAGGACATAGCGTGTATCTCCTAATCTTTTATGGCGAATGTCACGCTCTTTTAGCTTTCCTTGAACATATCTCTTTTTTGTATTGTTATTCAGGTGCTTGCAAAGTAATTCTTGAAGTTCTTTGTAAAGGTGTTCGCAGCCAATAATGAGGCGCGCATCAAGAAGTGAGGAAAATGCTTTAGTGTCTTGTTTTAAAATGCAAATACACTCTTGAGGTGTTCTCACGGAATGACCGATTTTAATCCCCGAATCCCATATTTTGTATAGAAATTTTTCAATATGCGCATGCGTTTTTTCTTCTATTTCTGAAGGGGTTAGGAATAAAAGATCAATGTCAGAATGCGGGCATAATTCTTCTCTGCCATAGCCGCCGGTTGCAATAATCGCTATATCTTCTTCCGCAAAATATTTGGTCAGATCACGGATATAATCATCCATAATCTTGCTATGATTGCGTCCAAATTCCAGTCCGCTTATCGTGTTGGCACGAAGATCTCTAAGAAGCTCTTGTTTAGCGTCTTGCAAGGTCATTTGAAGGGTGCTCATTCTTGCTGCGCCAACGCTTTTAGTATGTAAATAGCCTCCAATGCATCACGCGGTGAAAGGCTATCCGGGTCAAGAGATTTAATTTTTTCAATGAGTTCCGGGTTGTCTTTCACCCGTTTTGGCGGTGCAGGCGCCGTGGAAAAGAGAGGCAGATCATCAGCAAGCCTGGCAAGATTGCCGGATTGCTCACCTGTTTGAAGCATGTCCAAAATAACTTGTGCGCGGGCTATCACTGCGCTTGGCAGGCCTGCCAATTTTGCCACATGGATACCATATGAGCGATCCGCTGCGCCTTGCGTGACCTGGTGCATAAAAATAATGTCACCTTTCCACTCTTTCACGGCCATGGAATAACACGCTAAACTACCTAGCTTTGCGGTTAAGGATGTGAGTTCATGATAGTGCGTCGCAAAGAGGGCGCGGCAGCGGTTCACTTCGTGGATATTTTCAACGCATGCCCAGGCAATGGAAAGTCCGTCAAAGGTCGCAGTTCCCCTGCCGATTTCATCCAAAATGACCAGTGAGCGTTCGGTTGCCTGATTAAGGATAGTTGCGGTTTCTACCATTTCTACCATAAAAGTGGAGCGCCCGCGCGCTAAATCATCTGAGGCGCCGACGCGGGAAAAGACCCGGTCAATGATCCCAATATGCGCCTTTCTTGCTGGAACAAAAGAGCCAATTTGCGCGAGAATGGCAATCAGTGCATTCTGTCGCAGATAGGTTGATTTACCCGCCATATTCGGCCCTGTCAGAAGCCAAAGACGTTGATGATCAGAAAGGTCACAATCATTAGGCACAAAATTTTTGGAATTTTTTTTCAGGGCTGCTTCAACAACAGGATGCCGCCCGCCCTCGACCTTAAAATCAAGTGAATGATCAAGTTTTGGACGCGTATAATCCATCTCGATCGCCAAAGCAGCCAGTCCGGCACTGCAATCAATGCTTGCCAGAGCGCGGGCGCGTGTTCCGATATCAGCAGCAAAGGCGATGCAATCATCAACAATTTTATCGAAAATCTGTAGCTCAAGCGCAAGAGATTTCTCGCCCGCAGATGTAATATCACGTTCCAGTTCAGCCAGTTTTGGCGTTGTAAAACGAACTGCGTTGGCCATGGTTTGCCGATGAATAAAATCTGTGTTGCTCATCATGGCATCGGCATGCTTGCTCGTTACCTCAATAAAATACCCTAACACATTGTTAAATTTTATTTTAAGCGTATCAATGCCGGTATTCTTTTGATACTCGCGTTGCAAATTGGCAATGATTTTCTGGCTTTCCTGTTTCAGGGTCTTGAGTTCGTCGAGGCGCCGATCAAATCCAGGCTGAATAAATCCGCCATCGCGCGCAAGGGCAGGGCTATCCTCATCAATAGCTTGTGTGAGCGTATCCTGAAATGAAGCTAAATGGGGGAGCGATTGCAGGTCATTCAAGGTGCTTGCAAATATCCCCCGCGCTTCTTCGTGGTTTTGTAACATTGCCCTGATAATTTCTGCTTGCTTAAGCCCGTTTTTAAGCATCAATAAATCACGCGGGCCACCACGCCCAACGGTCAAACGCCCCAATGCACGTTCCATATCCGGCGTTAATTTGAGCTGCTCACGCAAAACATCGTTAAAAGCACTGTTTTTGACAAGGCACGATATGCGGTCAAGGCGCGTATTAATTTGATCCAGATCAGTGAGCGGGCTTGAGAGATCTGCATGCAGACGCCTGGCACCCGGCCCGGTCACTGTCCGGTCGATGATATTAAGCAAGCTGCCTTTACGCGATCCGGAAAGCGTTGTAACAAGCTCAAGATTGGCGCGGGTTGCTGAATCTATTTCCAGCGCATGGCTGCTTGATATTTGACGCGGTTTCTCAAGATAGGGCATTTTGCCGATTTGCGTGCGTTCAACATAATCAATGAGCGCACCCGCTGCGGCAATTTCCGCCCGCGAAAATGCACCGAAAGCCTCAAGCGTATCAACATTGAACATGGCCTCTAAACGCTTTTTGGCGTTATCGGCATTAAATGTGGATTGCGGCTGAACTGTTTTATTGGGCAGCGCTGTAAAATCCGCCTGTAAGCGATCGGATAGTAGCGTTTCCCGCGCATCAATTCGCCCCAACGCCGCGTTAATATTCTCTTTTGAAACAGATTGCACCGAAAATGCACCTGTCGAGAGTTCAATCCATGCCAGCCCATATTGCCCTGCAATTTCAGTGAGAGCGCTTAAGTAATTGTTTTCACGTGCATTCAGGAGCGTATCTTCGGTCAATGTCCCTTGCGTCACAAGACGAACCACATCGCGGTTCACAAGTGCTTTCGAAACGGGACGCCCCTCTGCTTTGGCGCGTGCTTTTGCTTCTTGCGGGGTTTCGGTTTGCTCGCAGATCGCAACTTTAAAGCCTGCGCGAATGAGTTTGGCGAGATATGGCTCATAAGAATGAAACGGAACGCCGCACATCGGCGTATCCTGTCCGTCTTTTTTACCGCGTTTGGTTAATGTAATATCAAGCGTTTCCGAGGCTTTAATGGCATCATCATTAAATAACTCATAAAAATCACCCATCCGATAAAACAGCAACGCATCGGGATAGCGGTCTTTGATGGTTAAATATTGCGCCATCATTGGCGTGTGGCCTTGATCCATGTAATAGTCTGTGTCTTTGATCAGGGGACCATGGCTTAGTTTAATCGCTGCTTGTGACATAGAGGTGATGATAGAGGATTGAGGTTCGATGATGAAAGGATTTTCTTGCACCCATCATCTATTGGGTTCCTGTAGAGCCAAACCCGGCTTCACCGCGTTCTGTATCATCCAGTGTTTCAACAACTTCCCAGCCAACTGTCTCATATTTTTCAACAACCATCTGCGCAATGCGCATGCCGCGCTCAATGGTAAATGGCTCTTGCCCGTGATTAATGAGAATAACCTTGATCTCCCCGCGATAATCCGCATCGATTGTGCCGGGCGAATTCAGGACAGTCACACCATTTTTTACCGCAAGGCCGGAGCGCGGACGAATTTGTGCTTCATACCCTGTCGGGAGCGCAATAGACAGCCCCGTTGGAATAAGCGCCCGATCACCGGGGCCGAGCTCGAGTGCTTCGGTAAGTGCTGCTGATAAATCCATGCCTGCTGATTGCTCTGTGGCATAAGTTGGGAGTTGTAAGCCTACTGCGTGCTCTAAGGGTAGTAATTTTACTTTGACTTGTGACATTGGAAAAAATCCTCAATTTTCATGACCAACTTTTCAGCAATAGCAGCTTTGCGCATGGCTTGCCAGTCTTCTTGTTTTGTTTCGCTTATAAAAGTGACATGATTCTCGTCTTGTCCAAAAACTTTTTCTCCCGATACATCATTTGCAAGGATCCAGTCACAGGATTTCCTGATCCTTTTGGCTTTTGCATTTTCAATGAGATTGTCTGTCTCTGCGGCAAAACCAATGACAAGCCTTGGTCTTGGCTCATGCGTCGCAATGATTTTCAGGATATCCGGATTTTCTGTGAAACGGATTTGCGGCGCGTCTGACCCTTTTTTGATTTTTTGATCTGTATATACAGGTGACCAGTCCGCAACAGCAGCAGCACAAATCGCTATATCTGCTGGAAGTGCATTTTGAACCGCTTTTAGCATCTCTTTTGCGGTGTCAACGCGGATCGTTTTGATGCCGTTAATATCCGGTAAGTGCGTTGGTCCCGAGATAAGCGTAACTGTATATCCCTTATCATAAAGCGTTTTTGCAATAGCATACCCCTGTTTGCCGCTAGAGCGATTTCCAATAAAACGAACCGGGTCAATGGGTTCAAATGTAGGGCCTGCTGTGACAATAACCTTCATGATAAAAGCTTTTGAATGTCTTGAAAAATATCGTCTGGCTCAGACATGCGCCCCATGCCGCGCTCACCGCAAGCCATATCACCCTCTTCGGGGCCAATAATATGCGCGCCGCAGGAGGTAAGTTTTTTGATGTTTTCCTGTGTTGCGGGGTTATTCCACATGGCATGGTTCATCGCCGGTGCAATCAGAACGGGTGTATCAAGATTAGCAAGCACTGTTGTCGTTGCAAGATCATCGGCAAATCCATTCGCCATTTTGGCGATAATATCCGCGCTTGCCGGGGCTATCAGAATTAAATCAGCTTCACGGGAGAGGCGTATATGACCCATTTCCGTTTCATCTTTGAGTGACCATAAATCAGTATATACCTCTTCCTCACACAAGGCGGATACGCTTAAAGGGGTCACAAATTGCTCTCCGCCTTTGGTCAGGATAGCGCGCACCGATGCTTTTGCTTTCTTGAGCAGGCGTATCAGTTCCAATGATTTGTAGGCGGCAATGCCACCGCTGATGATGATTAATATGGATTTGTCGTTGAGATTAGCTGGCATAATCAATTTTATAAAAGAAAAACCCCGCCGATGAAAGCGAGGTTTTTGAATTCTATAGTGAAAATATTGATTTGTTATTCCACCAATTCTTTTATAGTTTCAATGATTGTGTCATCTGAAGCAGGATCTGCATTACCAGTGATTGCCTCTGTCGCCGCATCTTGAACTGCTTCTTTTGGCATATCTTCTGCTTTTTCGACAGCAGTGTCTTTAACAGCGTCTGTTACAACTTCTGTTGCTTCTGCTTGCGCTTTTTCGGCAGCGGCATCAGTGCTTGATACTGATTTTGCTGCGTCAACGGCGTCATTGATGGAAGAGCCTGTGGCTTCGGCAGCTTCTGTTGCGGCCTCAACTGCGCCTTCAATAGCATTTTCTGTTGCGTTTGTGACCTGGCTTGCTGTTTCAGTGGTAGTTTCTGCAACGCTTTCAACAGCTTCACCTGCAACTTCTATGATTGAACTTGAAATTGCTGATGCGCTCTCTGAAATTCCTTCTATGACCTGTGTTCCTGCTGCAGGTTCAATGTATGATACGTCGCTATTACCAGGCATATTGTTATATATGGCGAAGATTGCGACAAGTCCCGCGGCCAAGACAACACCTGAATACATGATTGATTTAGTGAAATTGCTCATTTTGAAAAGTTTCCTCTCTTTTATTAATTTTTACAAACTTTAACGATGGGCTAATGTGCTACTCTGAAAACGCTATGTCAATAAAAAAAGATAAGGGTATGATATTCCTTGACTTTTTAATATGAAAAAAACAGCGGGTTGTTTTTTAAAGCTTAAATCCATAATGAATAGCGACAATTCCAGCGCTCATTTTGCGGTAACTTGTGCGCGTCAATTCTGCATTTTTCATCCGCTGTTCCAGCTTTCGTGCGCTTGGAAATTTTCGAATGCTTTCGACCAGATATTGATAGCTATCCTTATCGTTTGCAATGATCTCACCGATTTTAGGAATAAGATTATAGGAATACAAATCGTAGGCTTTTGACAGTAATGGCGTTTCAATATGGCTGAACTCCAGGCAATAAAATTGTCCGCCGGGTTTCAAAATGCGATAAGCCTCGGCAAGCGCCTTATCAATATGCGTAACATTGCGCAGGCCGAATGCGATGGTATAGATGTCAAAATGATTATCCGGGAAGGGGAGGTTTTCTGCATTGCCCGTAACCCATTTAAAATCATTAATCCATCCTCTATCAATCGCCCTGTCACGCCCGACATCCAGCATTGCTGAGGTGAGGTCGCAGACAGTAATTGGATGATGGGGGGTGCGCGAAGGATGATAGATCTTTTGTCTTAATCTAAAGGCTATATCGCCCGTACCGCCGGCAACATCCAATATGCGTTGGTTTGGTTTTGGACGAATCATGCGGACAAAGTGATCTTTCCAGATTCGGTGCAGCCCGCCGGACATTACATCATTCATAATGTCATATTTCGTAGCGACAGAATCGAAAACACCGTGAACCTTTTCGGTTTTTTGTTCTGGAGTTACGATTTCTTCACCAAATTGCGTCTTTTCAGGATTTTGCATTGTTCTTTTGAACCACGAATGAACACAAATTAACACAAATATTTTTTTGGTTTTTATATTCGTGTGCATTTGTGTTCATTTGTGGTTATTAAAAAGGCTATGAAACTTGTAAAAGCAATGGCAACGGTTGGCGGATTAACAGGGCTAAGTCGTGTATTCGGATTTATCCGTGATATCCTGACGGCTGCTGTGCTGGGCGCAGGGCCGATTGCCGATGCGTTTTTTGTCGCGCTGAAATTGCCGAATTTCTTCCGGCGTGTCACCGCAGAGGGTGCGTTTAGCGTTGCCTTTGTACCTATTTATTCCGAGAAGCTGGAAAAAGAGGGGCGAGAGCCTGCCGATGCTTTCGCATCAAACACTTTTATGGTTATGCTTTTATTGCTGGCAGGTTTTACCTGTTTCGCGCTTATGATTATGCCTGCTATTTTGCACGCGCTTGCACCGGGCTTTGTTGGCGATGCGATGCGCTTTGATCTGGCGGTCGAACTTTCCCGCATTACCTTTCCGTATCTTCTGCTAATGTCATTAACGGCGCTTTTGGGAGGCGTTTTGAACGCATTGGATCGTTTTGCACCCTTTGCCTTTGCGCCTGTTCTGTTCAATTTATGTTTAATCACTGCGCTATTTTCTGCTGATTTTTTCGAAAGTGCAGGGCATGCGTTATCTTACGGTGTTTTGTTCGCAGGGTTTGCACAGCTTATCTGGCTATTCATCGCGGCAAAACGTGCATCGGTGCATTTAAGGTTCAAAATGCCGCAATTTAATGGCGACATTAAACGTATTTTCAAACTAATGGGGCCGGGGGTCATCGGTGCAGGTGTGATGCATATTAACCTTTTTGCTGATATGATCCTCGCATCATTTTTGGAAACTGGGGCGATATCCTATTTGTATTATGCTGATCGTTTAAATCAACTCCCTTTGGGTGTGGTGGGTATCGCCGTTGGAACCGCTTTGCTGCCCATGCTCTCAAGGGCTTTGGCGAAAGGAGATGAGGAGCAGGGCAGGGAGCTCTTTAACCGTGCACTTGAGATGTGCTTATTGCTCGCGCTCCCTGCAGCGGCGGCTTTATTTGTTATTCCTGAATTATTGATAAAAGTTTTATTTGAACGCGGTGCATTTGAGGCGCATGATACCGCAGTGACCTCTCAGGTTTTGAAAGCTTATGCCATTGGCTTGCCGGCTTATATCGCGATAAAAGTCTTTTCTACAGCGCATTGGGCGCGGCAAGATACAATAACACCCGTTAAAATTTCAGTCGTGGCAACGGTTTTGAACATCGTTTTGAGCCTTATTTTTATTCAGTTTATCGGCGTTGTTGGCATTGCGCTTGCGACAGGATTAACGGGGTGGCTGCAATTCGGTGCGCATATCTGGTTTTTGCGCGGTGTCGAGGCGGCGAAATTTGATACGCGCTTTTTGAAAAATGCTTTTAAAATTGTTATCGTGACCATTATTATGGCAGTTATTATATTTACCCTTGAGCATTTTTTGGAAAACGGTATTTGGGCGTTAATGGTTGTTATTTTTGTTGGAAAAATCATTTATGCTGGTGGAGTTTTATCAAGCGGGGTTATCAATATAAAAGAGTTAAAAAAACACGTGAGATATCGGAGATAGCAGAGGTTTTTTGATTGCCTTGAAATGGATTGAAAAACGCTGTTTTCTTTGCTAATTCATGTGTTTATAAGGATTGGTTATGAAACGAATTTTATCATGCATGCAGCCGACTGCGAATTTACATTTAGGCAATTATCTCGGTGCTTTAAAGGCCTGTGTTAATCTGCAAAATGAACCAGACAGTGAGTGTCTGTATGGTGTGGTTGATTTGCATGCAATTACAATTCAGCAAGACCCAGGTGATTTGCGCCATGCAATACGCGGCATTGCGGCGGCTTATATTGCTGGGGGAATTGATCCATCAAAAAGCGCGATTTTTGTACAATCTGCTGTTCCTGCGCATTCCGAGCTGATGTGGCTTTTGGCAACCATGACCCAGATGGGAAAGCTGGAGCGTATGACTCAATTTAAGGACAAGGCAGGAAAGAATGCCGAGCGCGCAGGGCTTGGGCTTTTTGCCTATCCTGTTTTGATGGCAGCGGATATTTTGCTTTATAAAGCAACGCATGTGCCGGTTGGTGATGATCAAAAACAGCATTTGGAGCTGGCGCGGGATATCGCCGCGACATTTAATACACGCTATGGCGTTGAGACGCTGGTTCAGCCTGAACCTTATATCATGGGATCAGCGACGCGCGTTATGTCTTTGCAGGACGGCACAAAGAAAATGAGCAAGTCTGATCCATCTGATAAATCCCGGATTAATTTAACCGATGATACGGATACCATCGTGAAAAAAATCAAAAAAGCGCAAACTGATCCGGATCCAATGCCCGATACTGTTGCAGGGCTCGAGGGACGTGCAGGCGTACAGAATTTGGTGAATATTTATGCTGGCCTTGCTGATATATCCCCTGAAGAGGTTGTTGCCAAACATGCAGGCCAGCAATGGGGGCAGTTTAAACCCGCTTTGGCTGAATTGGCGGTTGAAGTGCTGTCACCGATTACGGCTAAAATGCGTGATGTGATTGATGATCATACCTATATTGATAGTGTTTTGGCCGATGGCAATGCGCATGCGCGCGCGCTGGCGCAACCTGTTCTGGAAGAAGTTCGTGATATTATGGGCTTTTTACCCCAATCTTAACCTTAACTTAACTTTTTGGGTGGCAACATAGAACGTAATTTGGCATACTATCATTCCTGAGAGGTTCCTTTCATGTCACCATTAAAGTCACTATTTTTATTAGGTTTTGCAGGTCTTGTTTCTTTGCCACAAAGTGCAAAGGCCGATATTTTTGTCTGGAAAGACCAGAGCGAAGAAGTTTCGGTGTCCTTTCCGGATCGCTGGCGCGTTGTGAATAATCATCATGAAGATGAAATCCTTCGCATTGCTGCTCCGGCTATCAAAGGACATTATGAAGAGGCACAATGCCGGATTCGTGTCCGTGATGACCATCGCTTTTTGATGCATCCCATTCGCCACAGTGATGAAATTCAGCGTGTCCATGTGAGCGAGCATTTCTGGAAAGATTACACCAGTGAGTTCGCAGGCGTTAAAATTAATAAAGTTACAAATAACGCAGGCTTAGGACGCGGCTTTGCGTCTTTTGCGGACATTACATTCGAATCATATGAGCATCCAAAGATGGTTCGCCGTGGAATTGCTTTTGCATCACTTTATAATAATAAATTACATGTCCTTGAATGCAGTGCTGAGCAAAGTTCTTATTCGTCATGGCACGCTTCTTTTATGGGGATTGTAAAATCAATCGATTTTCAGCCAAAGGTACCTTTCAAACGTGGTTTTTATCGCAACTTTTATGGTGGTAAGACGGTCATTGAAGGGCGTTCTCCCAGAGATTCCTACAGCTTCTAAATATTAGTATTTTCTTGCTCTTGCATTGACCTGCATTTTTGGTGCATTGTATCTTGTCTCAACAGGAATACAGATTTTAGTCACTTATGCAGGTTCATCTTCCCATTGCCGAGATAAGCATTTCTGCGGAACTGATTTTCCTGGTCAGTGCCTTTGTTGGTTTTTTATCCGGTATTTTCGGCGTAGGTGGCGGTTTTTTAACAACACCTTTCCTTATTTTTATTGGTATTTCTCCCGGCGTTGCAGTTGGAACGCAGGCCAGTCAATTGGTTGCGAGCAGTGTTTCCGGTGCAATCGGGCATTGGCGCCGCAATAATGTTGATATCAGGATGGGGCTGGTGATGCTGATTGGCGGTGTTTTAGGATCTTTTGTCGGTATTGTTATTTTTAAACTCCTGCAAATGATCGGACAAATTGATTTTGTCATATCCATACTTTATGTTTTTCTGCTTGGCTCTATTGGGTTTATGATGCTGATGGAAACTTTTCTTTCTAAAGTTTTTAAAAAAAGATCGTTTAGTGGTGAGTTTAATACACTCAAAGTATCACCATTTATGCACTCTCTTCCTTATAAGATGCGCTTTCCGCGCTCTAAATTATTTATCAGCGCTCTGGTTCCTGCAAGCATCGGCTTTGTCGGCGGGATTTTAACATCTATTATGGGTATTGGCGGCGGCTTTCTTATTGTTCCTGCCATGATTTACATTTTAGGCATGTCGACTTTACTGGTGGCTGGAACTTCGCTTTTTCAGATTATTTTTACAACAGCGTCAGCAGTCATTATGCATGCCGTATTCAATAATACAGTTGATATGGTTCTTGGGGTTATTCTGATTTCCGGGAGCGTTATCGGTGCGCAAATTGGTATTTCTGTTGCGCGTTTTGTAACGCCGGCGCAAGCGCGCTTGATTATGGCTGCTATGGTTTTACTTGTTGCCTTTAAACTTGCTTTTGACTTGTTTTTAGAGCCCTCTGAGCTGTTTTCAACGGTGGTCATCGATGATTAGATTATTATTCGGCCTTTTATTCATAGTATTCTTAAATCCGGCCATTGCTTCGGCGCAAAATTTAATGGTTGATTTGGCTCAAGATAGTATAGACATCACCGCAGGTTTTGATGGCGCGCAGCTCTCTCTGTTTGGCGTTAAAGAAAAAGACGGACAGGTCGCAGTTGTTATTCGTGGCCCGAAAAAAGACATGGTTGTTCATAAAAAGAATGCTGTCATGGGGGCGTGGATGAATAGTGAATCTGTGCGTTATAAAGATGTGCCTGAATTTTATGATTTTGCCCTGAGTGATGACGAAGACAACATTTTGAACGCTGAGTTACGACAAAAGCTTGGAATAGGTTTTGATGCCTTAAAGTTTGTTCATGATAATGCCAGACTAAGTACGAATGCTCAGAAGGAATATCGACAAGCTCTCATCAGGAATAGGCAGGCTGAGAAGCTTTTTCCGGTTGTGCCCAAAGATATTGTTTTTTTGAATAACAATTTCTTTAAAACAGAATTTTTTATGCCTTCCAATGTACCGGTTGGTGATTATGTTATAGAAACATTCCTGATAAATGATATGACAGTAATTGATAAGCATGAAACCAGAGTTAAAGTGGCTCAAATTGGTTTTAGTGCAGGCGTATATAATTTTGCACATTCCCAGTCTTTGGCATATGCTATTATAATTATATTAATTGCTGTTGGGGCTGGCTGGCTTTCCAATGCTGTGCGTAGAAATAATAAATAAAACCAAGGCCGCATGATGGATGAAGAAATTTTAAAAAAATCAGATGATGTTTCTTATGCCAGTCATCAAAAATGGGGCGGAACCTATCTGATCGTAGCAGATGAAAGTGAAGAGTTTAGCGTTGCTTTAAAATATGCAACGCAAATGGCAAATAGAAATAAATGCCGCGTAGGCGTTTTGCGTGTTTTAGAAACTCAAGACTTCATGCATTGGGGCAATGTTGAAAAGCGCATGCGCAATGAACAACGTGAACAGGCTGAAAAAATGCTAAACCGCGCCTGTTTTTTGATTCACGAATTTGGCGGTAAGTTGCCCACTGTATATATGGAGAAAGGGCCGCGCATTGATGCTCTAACGCGTGCTATAGAAGGCGATTCCAGCATATCAATGTTGATTTTAGCTGGCAGAACACATGGTACCAGTCCGGGGCCGCTTGTCTCGCATTTTACCGGTAAAGGGCTTGGGCGGTTGCGTGTTCCTGTTCTGGTTGTGCCAGATCATTACGATATTTGATTTTCAACGCCTATATATTATTTGATTTACATGACAGGAGTTTATCAATGTTCATTCAAACGCAGGAAACACCAAATCCGGCAACAATAAAATTCATACCAGGTGAGACGGTTCTGGAAAAAGGTCTTAAGGATTATAAATCCGTCGAAGAAGCCTCTGCATCGCCTTTGGCACAACGCTTATTTTCTTTGCAAGGTGTTGCGGGTGTCTTTCTGGCCAATGATTTTGTATCGGTTTCAAAAGCGGATGATACGGATTGGGTCATGCTAAAGCCAATGGTGATGGCGACATTGATGGAGCATTTCTCAACCGGCCAGCCTGTTGTTATAGAAACCGATAGCTCTGGCGAGAGCAATGAAGATGATGACGAAATTTCAGCACAAATTCGGGAGTTGATTATAACGCGGGTTCGCCCCATGGTGATGATGGATGGAGGCGATATTGAGTTTGACCGTTTTGATGATGGAATTGTGTATTTAACCATGCGCGGTGCCTGTTCCGGCTGCCCCAGCTCTACCATGACGCTGAAAAGCGGAATTGAGGGGATGCTCAAGCATTTTGTCCCGGAGGTGGTCGAAGTCAGACCGTCTGAGGGTTAACTGCCAACAATTATCATCATCCCCGCGAAAGCGGCGTAATCGCAAGAAACCCTAAAGCCAACCCAGTTCGTCATTGCGAGGAAGGCCAAAGGCCTGACGCGGCAATCTGGATTGCTTCACTACGTTCGCAATGACAACAGCGTCATTGCAAGCAAACCGCAGGTTTGTTCGTATTTATTAAGGGGCTTGTTATTGGGCACAATCAACAATTATCGTCATCCCCGCGAAAGCGGGGATCCCATCCTTAAAGCGAAGAGATCCCGGCGTTCGCCGGGATGACATTTTCGATGGGCGTCCTGTCCTGTTCTGTTCTTAAGTGGAAGGCGTATACCTGCTCTAATGAAACAACATCCCCAGCCAGCGCCATTGTTTTGCCGTGCCTTCAACAGGTAATGTGCAGTTGAGCCTTGTTCTTTCAGCCGTGATAGGGGTTTCGGGGATAATTTCCACGCGGCGTTCTAAAATTTCTATCTGCGGTTTTGCTTGCCCGGAGATATGGCACGATAGATTACCCAAATCACTTTCTAAATCTTTTTGAACGGTAAATCCAATTTGACGAAGAGGCTCTGATATTTTCCAATGACTTGGCTCCTGTTCAGTGACAGGAATGGGGTAAGTATCTGTAATCATTTGAAAGCGTTCAATATCCGCATAATTTTCAGTCATACTAAAACGCGGCAATGCGTGTATATCTGATTGCGCGTCTGCCGGACCTGAATGCAGGCCAAAAGCGGCTTTAAAGCCTTGATTTTTCGAAATTTCTTTTAAAGTAGATGAAATCTCTCCATACGGGTATGAAAATAAAGTCGCCTCTATACCCATATTCTCTTTGAAAGCGGATCGTGATTGATTAATCAGGCGCGTGATCTCTTGCTGCTCCAGGTCACTGATATGCTTATATTGTGCGGGAAGAATACCAAAGCTTGCGCCTTTATATTTGCCTATTTTTTGCAAATCTTTCCAACTGAGATGATTTGGAATTTTAGTGCTTTCACTGGCAATAAAAATTGTAAAAGGCAGATCATTTTCTATCAATAACGGAACCGCGTTTTTTTGAATGGACTGATATCCACCCTCAAAGGTAATCGCGATTGTTTTTTCCGGCAAAGTCTTTGCTTTTTTAAAAGCTACGACCAATTCCGGCAACGCCATAACATGATAGCCGCCCCTTTTGATTTCTGCGACATGCTCAGCAAATTGCTCAAAAGACAAGCTGCTTTCCGTGTGCTCAGGCTCATCAATCCGGTGATAGGCAAGAATAACGGCTTTGATGCTTGCACTATCTTCCTGTGCAAAGGCGTGGAATGGAAGACATAATAACAATATCGTTAACAATCTAGGCATGCAATATTTGTGACATGAGTATCACAGGCTTGCAATAGATTTGGTTGCACGTTAGACCTTTGGCCTATGAGCGAGGAACAAAAAATTTTAGTCATTGATACAGCCATGAAAGGATGCGGCGTTGCTGTGTATAATACAGTCTCCGACCATGTTTATGATCATTACCATGATGATGAACGGGGGCAAGCGCAATTTTTAGTGCCCTTGATACAGGATGTTTTAAAGAATGCAGAGCTAACGTTTGAAGATTTAACAGAAATTGTTGTTTGCCCTGGGCCGGGTACATTCACCGGGATCAGGATCGGGCTATCTGTCGCCAAAACATTAGGGCTTGTTCTGGATATTCCAGTCTGGGGGATATCAAGCTTGCAAGCGCTTGCTCTGACAGCGCAGAAGCAAAAACCAAACCAACATATGCTGGTGCTTGTCGAAACAAAGCGTCAGGATTTTTATACACAGCGATTTACCAAAAATGCAAAGCCACTGGATGACCCGGCTTCTGCGTTACATGAGAATATCGAAGTAAAGGATTGTATCTTGATCGGTGATGCTGTTGCCCGTTTTGATCCCGCTGCTTCGTATCATTCTCTTGATATCACTAGAATAGATGTGAGTTTGATAGCCAAAACATTCGCCCAAAATAGCGCATTATTTACATGCGATATTGCGCCGATTTACTTGCGCAGCCCGGATGTCAGTCAGCCCAAAAATCCGCCACGGATAATACAGGATTAATAAAAGTCAAAAAACTACTTGTAGAAACCCTTGTTTTTTAAGAATTTCGTTTTACTTTACTATAAAATGACAGGGCAATAATATGACAGAGAAAATATCCAAAGAAGAGTTGCTTGCTTTAACAAGCGAAATCGTATCCTCATATGTTACAAACAATACGTTACCGCCTTCTGATATTCCCGACCTTATTGAAAATGTATTCAAGACACTCTCAAATGTAAAGACAGATGGATGCACGCAAGGTGATCGCCCAAATCCGGCTGTACCTATCAAGCAATCCGTCATGCCGGATTACATTATTTGTCTTGAGGATGGTAAGAAGCTGAAAATGCTCAAACGACATTTGAAAACCGCGTATGATATGACTCCGGAAGAATATCGTGAACGCTGGAATCTTCCACTGGATTACCCAATGGTTGCACCCGAATATGCAAAGAAACGCAGCGCTTTGGCAAAGGATATCGGATTAGGCAAGCGTTAAGCGCTTAATTCTTCGCCGCGTTTTTTCGCCGAACCAAGAGCCTCATTCAAAATCTCTTGAAACCGTCCATCCATCAAAACATCCAATGCAGCCGCTGTGGTTCCAGCAGGGCTGGTAACATTTTCACGTAATGTTGAAGCATGTGTTTGCGGATCACTCTCCGCCAGAGCTGCGCTCCCGATAACAGTTTGCCGGGCAAGGATCATAGAGGTTTCGGCATCAAGTCCAATATGTTCCCCCGCTGTTGCGAGCGCTTCAATGAGGTGAAATATGTAAGCTGGGCCGCTGCCGGACACCGCAGTGACGGCATTCATAAGATTTTCATCGTCAACCCAGAGCGCTTTTCCAGAGCAGTCCAGCATTTTCGTAACAATCTTTTTTTGCGCCTCTGTCGCACTATTATTGGCAACAGCAACGCTCATGCCCTTACCGATTGCTGCCGGGGTGTTGGGCATAACCCGGATAATCGGCTGTTGATTGCCAAAGTAATTTTCAAAATTTCCTATCGTTTGGCCTGCGGCGATAGAGAGGATGAGGCAGCCAGCATTGATAAGGCCTTTTAACACGTGACAAACTTCCATCATGATTTGCGGTTTGACGGCTAAAATACAAATATCGCTTGCGGTGATTTGGTCGTTCAAATCGTCAATTTTTTCACCATATTTTACGTTTGAATATTCGCTGATAAAATCAGGCTTTCCAAAAGGTTCGATCACATTGTAATTTGCTTCAATATCACTTTTGAGCCAGCCTTCCAGCATGGCACCGCCCATTTTTCCGCATCCGATAAGGGTAATATTACTCATAATTATGATGTGCCTTTCGTTTCCATTAATGCAAGAGGTAATGTCTTGTCATCTGTTATATTATCATCGGATAAAAGGCTAAATGCGGCATAATTACCTTCACATTGCGCCAGAGCAATATCGATAATATTTTCCAATTGCTGATAGCTATGTTTATTTTGAGAATCAATAAGTGCTGTATATCGATAAGATGGAATTGATGTATCGCTGCTGATTTCAAAATGCCCTAACCATGTATTTTCATTCATTTTCATCAGTGTTTTAGCGGCCTCATATTCATTGCTCACGCTAAGTGCAAGTCCATAAAGAATGTTAATTTGTATCCCTTTCATATCCGGTTGCCACAGGAAAATAAGATTGTAATCACAATATTTCCCAGTCAAGGTGACGGTCAATTCATTATCGCTAATACGTGAAAACGACCAATCATTCATATTTAAAATTTCTTCAATATTATCAAGAGGATTGGGGGTTTCTTTGTGGAGTGTATCAAAAAGACTTGGCATGCTTATTTCTTTTTCTTTTCCAGTTTTTCGACACGTGATTTAAGTTCTTCTTGATCTTTTAGTGTCTTATGAAGCAATGCTTCAACGCGCTCTAAATCCTCGCGCGGAACAAGATCGAGGCGATCAACAATCTCAGTGACACGGGATTTTATCTCTTCACGGATATTTTGCGAAACACCGGTTAGAACACTCACCGTCCCGCCAGCAAGCTGCGCTACATTATCCAGTATTTTTTCTTTATTTTGCATCTCTCATGCATAGCATATTTTCACTTTTTAACAAGATATTAAAGCCCTTCCATTTGTAACGAAGAAAATATTTGGTGTGATTTATTTATTCACCTATTGAAAGCATTGAGGGCTTTCTTTAAACCAAAATCATGGCATTGGAATTCCCAAATATAGACCCTGTTGCATTGGCCATTGGACCTTTTCAAATTCGGTGGTATGCGCTTGCCTATCTGGCCGGTTTTTTACTTGGCTGGCGTTATTGTTTAAATCTTGTCGGATTGGATCAAAAACATCGTCCAAATCACGATGATATCGATGATTTTTTAACATGGGTGATTGTCGGGGTTATCCTTGGTGGACGTTTGGGGTATGTTTTATTTTATAATTTGGACTATTATTGGGCAAACCCGGTCGAAGCTTTTTATATCTGGCAGGGCGGAATGTCCTTTCATGGCGGTGCTTTAGGGGTCATTGCTGCATTATTAATTTATCCAGCCTTGCATCAATTTCCGCCTTTGCGTTTGTGCGACATTGTCGCTGCTGCTATTCCTATTGGCTTATTTTTCGGACGTATAGCTAACTTTATTAATGCAGAGCTTTATGGGCGTGTCACGACAGCGCCATGGGGAATTGTTTTTCCGGGTGCCGGAGATCAGCCGCGCCATCCTAGTCAGCTTTATGAAGCTATTTTAGAAGGTGCCGTTTTATTCGTTGCTTTGCACATGATGATACGCAACGATCGCGTTCGAAACAGGCCGGGGCTTGTATCTGGCGTGTTTTTAATAGGCTATGGTATGTTTCGCAGCTTTATTGAGTTTTTCCGTGAGCCTGATATGCATATCGGCTTGTATTTTAATGTTTTTTCACAAGGTCAATTATTAAGCTTGCCAATGATTTTGTTCGGGCTTGGGATTATTATCTATGTCTTTACTTCAAAACAGCATAAAGCCATATGACGCATTTAGAAAAAATCGTACAGCAACAGATCATACAAAACGGACCGTTAGATATCGGTCAATTTATAGCACTTGCGCTTGGGCATCCTGAACATGGCTATTATATGAAACGGGATCCTTTCGGACGTAAAGGTGACTTTGTTACCGCACCGGAAGTCTCGCAAATGTTTGGTGAAGTTTTGGGTGCCTGGGCAGCGCATAGCTGGATGCAGATGGGCGCTCCAGGGTCTTTTATGCTGCTTGAATGCGGCCCGGGACGCGGGACATTAATGACAGATATGCTCCGTGTCGTTTCTAAGATTAAAGGCTTTATAGATGCGGCTAAGATTTGTTTGCTTGAAATCAGCCCGGCCTTAAAAGATAAACAAAAAGAAGCGCTTCAAAACTATTCCCCGCAATGGTTTGAAAGGCTGG
>CAWUJS010000011.1:0-39284 GCA_963922705.1 uncultured Alphaproteobacteria bacterium
AGCCTTTTTCCGTCTAAAGACGGAGGCTTATAACCTATTTTTGGGACAGTTAATTTTACCTATCTTTTTTCGCATTTAAAATATATGACCGAACTGAGAGATAAAGAACTGTAGCATTTAAGCAATGCCACAGAAAATGCGTGCCGACCGGAACTGCTTCACAAAAATACATGTCCATCGAACGGAATGTCATTGAAAGTGCAAAAATACCGGCAGCAGCAAGAAGACTCCATTTTTCACGCAAAGCATATTTTAGATGCCAGATACCAAAACCAGTAACATAAATTAGCGCCGGGGCATATTCCAATGTCCCATTCAGCCATTCACGCGGCAATTCCATACTAATCCACATTAACAAGAAAAAGAATCCGAATAACGGGATTGTCCATTTACAATGCAAACGTATAACGCGTTGGGCATAAAAATGTATAAATAGAATTTGGAACGCCAGAATAGGCAATACATCACTTATCATTGCCCATATCGTTGCAAAAGTATGAAAGAGGCTTGAACCAATCCCCATTGCAAAAATCAAAGCAACGAGAAGGCCGCTTCGCCAGTTCATGGCACTTTCCTGTTTCACAAGCCTGACAGCAAAAAAACCTGCAATAAAAAAAGCAAGGTTTGTAAGCGCATTAAGCGGTTCAGCTAAAAGCCCCGGCTCCAATCGTTCACAATATATATCAAGATAGTTATTCATAGCGTATCTTTTAGAACCATAATCCACTCACTGTATTTTACACAGTTTACCAAGCAAATATTATATTATACAGATGATAATCTCATCATTGATTTCTTTTCATGCCTGTATGTGATAAATTAGAAGGCTTTATTACGCTTGCCTCGCCTTGAAAAGCACTAAAAACAGAATAAAGAGTTAAATACTATGAACACTACACTCCATCCAGTCCTCTGGCTATGGATTCCCATTATGATTTTAATTGCACAAAGCGGGATTGAGCTCTTCACGCCACCACAATATCTACCGGATTTGCATTCAGAAGGCGGGCCGCATGAGATATTACAATTTAGCTTTGCCACGCTTGCACTCTTGTGGGCGCTGCGCTGCCTTTGGATATTATGGCCCCAAAAAAACCCTTATCTTATCGCGTGGGCAGCCTTCTTTTGCCTCGGATGCACCTATATTGCCGGCGAAGAAGTAAGTTGGGGACAACATTTTTTTGACTGGGCAACACCTGAAGCATGGCAGGATATGAATGATCAAAATGAAACAAATCTGCATAATATCTCTAGCTGGCTGGATCAAAAACCAAAGTTACTTTTATTGATCAGCGTTGTTGTTGGCGGTCTTATTATTCCTGCGCTTCAAAAATGGAAGCCAGGTTTTTTGCCGCAGCAATTTGCAATCATATACCCTTCTGCAATTCTTGGTGTTACCGCAGCTTGTACAGTCATAATAAAAATTATTGATAAGACGCAGGATCATTTTGATGATAAACTTCTAACACGCCCGAGCGAAGTTGAAGAAATCTATCTCTTTTATTTTGTGTTGCTTTATCTTATTTGTTTCTATCAAAAAATTAGTGCTGCAAAATTAAAGTAACCCAATCATCAATTTCAAATTTTTTTACAGGTTCAAGATTGTAAGTGCTGTACGCATTACGAACCCATTCGGATTTTTCATTCAAAATGCCGGATAAAATAACGCGCCCACCATCATCCAAAACAGATTTGAGATCGCCCGCCATTTCTTTCAGTGATCCCGCTAAAATATTGGCAATGATCAGCTCATAAGGGGCACGTTGTTTGACAATATCAGTATTAAACCCTTCACCATGCGCTGTTAAAATATTCATTTTACCCTCAGGGATTTTGTTGAGAATACGATGGGATTCAGTCAGTCTGATCGCGTCCGGATCGCAATCAACAGCTAGAACAGGGGTTTTCCAAAGCTTCCATGCAGCGATGGCTAAAATACCGCTCCCCGTTCCCATATCAAGGACATGCCAGGGACACATGCCTTGATCTTTGAGCCATTCCATGGCGCGCAAGCACCCTGCTGTTGTTGGATGTTTACCAGAGCCAAAAGCGGTTTTAGCATCAATCTTAAGGCCAATCTTGTCATGCGGAATATCATCCTGATGCTCTGATCCGCAAACAAAAAAAGAGCTTATTGCGAATGCTGGAATGGTTTGATAGCTATCGGCAAGCCAATCTTTATCGGGCATTTTTTCAATGACAATATCGCTAAATGTGCCAAGATTTATTTGAAAAGCTTCTTCTAAAATCGATAACTTTGCAGGAATATGATTAATATCCGGTTTTTGGGAACACAGCCACTCCAAAACCCAATTCTGATTTTCATGCAGAATACTAAAGGCTTCATGGTCAAAAAGCTCCGCCATAAGCGAGAGCTTTTTTTCATTTATAGTAAGAGGGGCTTTAAGACGTACTGTATACAAAAAAGCTGTTACTCTTTTTCTGAATCTACATTCAGATCAACATCGCCCTCAAGGCCGGAAAGATCATCTTCACTGTTTTCATCGCCTTCAATTGAATCGAGATCAAGATCTCCATCAGTCATCTCTTCATCATCAATGTCGCCATCATCATCAGCCGCAGCATCATCGAGGCTGACCATATCTACGTCTTCATCCTCTTCTTCAACTTCATCATTGGCTGCTTTTTGCGCCTGGGTTGCTGTCTCTACTTGCCCCTCTGCAGCGGCGCTACGTCCACGGCGAGAACGCACTTTGACTTCACCTGTATGTTCTGTCCCACATGACGGGCAAATTACAGGGCGCTTATTCATATCATAAAAGCGTGCTCCACAACCCGCACAAATTCTTTTTAAACCTCTTGCATCTGCAACTGCGCCCATAATTTTTCTCCTGAAAATGTATTCTTATTTTTTGGACTTTCGAATTGCCTGATTTTTGGGGTGCTGTCAAATAAAAATCTATAGGCTTGCAGGTAAACATCCTGCCCAGCATATGATATGATAAATTTTAAACTTATTAAATTATAAGGATAGTTTCATGCAGAAATCAGTCGTAATATGCAAGTTTAAACGCTCACCCATGCATTTCGCCCATAAAGGCGCATTAGCAAAAGTTCGCCCTGATGATATGGCGGCGACTGTTATTTTATCTTTGCTGGATGAAGACAATATCATTGATAAAGATATTGAAGATCTTATCATGGGCTGCGCCTTCCCCGAAGCAGAGCAGGGCTTTAATATCGCAAAAATAGTCGCGCAATGCGCCGATCTCCCTGTCAATGTTGCAGGCGCTACGATTAATCGGTTTTGCGGCTCGTCCATGACAGCAATCCATATGGCGGCCGGGGCAATCAATAGCGGTGCAGGTGATGTGTTTGTCTGCGCAGGCGTGGAAAGCATGTCTCGTATTCCGATGGGCGGCTTTAATCCCATGCCCAATCCCACGCTTTTTGATCGATACCCGCAAGCCTATATGAGCATGGGTGAGACGGCTGAAAACCTTGCCAAAAAATATGATATCAAGCGCATCGATCAAGAAGAATTTGCAGTAAGCTCGCATCAAAAAGCAGCAAAAGCGGCGGCAAACGGGCAGTTCGATGACGAGATTGTTCCGATTGACGACATCGCAACAGACGGTACGATTCGCGCTGATTCAAGCCTTGAGAAACTGGCAACATTAAAACCAGCCTTTCTAGCAGATGGCACTGTCACGGCTGCAACCTCATCCCCTCTTACCGATGGCTCTGCCGCCGTTCTCGTTGCCTGTGAAGACTATGCGGATAAACATGGCCTGCCCAAATTAGCGCGCATTAAATCCATCGCGGTTGCCGGATGTGGCGCTGAAATTATGGGGATAGGCCCGGTACCAGCCACGCAAAAAGCACTGGATCGCGCCGGGCTTAAGCTTGATGATATTGATATTATCGAGCTTAATGAAGCTTTTGCCGCGCAAGGCCTGTCAGTCATCAAAGAGCTTGGCGCGGATATCAACAAGATAAACCTGCATGGCGGCGCGATTGCGCTTGGTCATCCTCTTGGGACATCGGGTGCGCGTATTACGGGCAAAGCGGCAAAGCTCTTGCATGATGAGCAAAAGAAATATGCGCTCGCAACAATGTGCATTGGTGGTGGACAAGGTATTGCAACGGTTTTGGAGGCGGTTTAAGGATGAATCTAAAAAAAATAGCCCCGGGGTCAGTACTGATACCAGGTCAGCAGAGGACACTCCGGGGAACTTCATATATGATTTTATACCCAAACTTGTAAAGAATCAATAAATGTCAAACAAAGTATTAATAAAAATAACAAAAAGATGTGGAAGATTGTAGCTAAGTGACTCATTTTCTTGAAAAAACTCTTTCTAAGGCACGTTTAAGTACTTTCTTGGAACTTGCAAATAAAAAGGGCGAGACACGCAGCTTTAAAGAGCTTTATGCGCTCAATATACAGTACTCAAAAGAGCTTTATGTTGTTCTTTGTGGACTAGAAGTAACTGTTAGAAACAACTTTCATAGCAAATGTCAGATATTTGCGGAAAAAGAAGATTGGCTTTCACTTGACTTGCTAAGAGACAAACACAAAAAACAAGTCGATGATGCAATCAAATATTTAATAAGAGAAAAGCAAAATGCTTATGTGTTTGATGACATTATCGCCCAGCTAAATTATGGATTTTGGGTCAATTTGTGCAATCAACCTTATGATGCAACTCTATGGCGAAGCGGTTTGTACAAGTGTTTTCCTGCGCTCGGTCATAAACCTCAACGCAAAGATATTCGCGAGCGATTGGAGCGCACATTGCAATTGCGTAATAAAATCGCGCACCTCGAACCCATCATCAAACGTGAAGAATTGCTCATTCAGGAATATAGGAACATATCAGAGCTGCTGTATGCAATGTGCCCTGAAACACAAGAATGGTTCGAAAATATTTGTAATTTTGAAGAAGTATGGAACAATCGTAAAAATGGAGTCTAGCTATGACAATCAATAAAGTCGCAGTCATCGGGTCAGGTGTCATGGGGAGCGGGATTGCAGCCCAGCTTACCAATGCTGGCATTCCAGTTATCTTGCTCGATATAAAAGTCGAAGGCAAAGACTTAGCCGCCGAAGCCGTAGCAAAAATGCTAAAAACAGAGCCAGCGCCGTTTATGCGTAAAAGCAACGCCAAGCTCATTACAACAGGGACGATTGATGATGATCTTGATCTGATTAGCGATTGCGACTGGATCATTGAAGTTGTTCTCGAAAAATTAGAAATTAAGCATCAAACATACGAAAAAATCGAAGCAAAACGTAAAAAAGGCTCAATCGTCTCATCGAATACATCGACCATTCCCTTACATAAACTCATCGAAGGGCAGCCTGACTCCTTTGCTAAAGATTTCATGATCACCCATTTCTTTAATCCACCGCGCTATATGCGCTTACTGGAATTAATCGTGGGCGATAAAACCGATCAAAAAGCCATCGAAACGATCCGCGAGATTTGCGATGTCAAACTCGGCAAAGGCGTTGTGCAATGCAATGACACGCCAGGCTTTATTGCCAATCGCCTTGGCGTTTTCTGGCTGACGGCTGGCGTGAATGAAGCCATCAAGCAAAATGTCCCCATCGAAGTCGCAGATGCCGTGATGTCCAAACCCGTCGGCATTCCCAAAACAGGCGTTTTCGGGCTGATTGATCTTGTCGGTATAGACCTTATGCCCAAACTATCGGAAAGCCTTTTATCGACGCTTCCTGAAAATGATGCTTACCGGGATATTTTTATCGACCACCCCTTTGTACACGACATGATCGCAGCGGGCTATACGGGACGCAAAGGCAAAGGCGGATTCTATCGCTTAAACCCTGACAAGCCAAAGGCTAAAGAAAAACAAGCGCTTGAAATCCATCCCGAGGCCTTCACAAATGCCACCCCGGAAAACCCCACTAAAAAGTCGCATTATGTAAAATCAAATAAGAAATCAGCAGCAGCAGATCATGCAGTAAAAGCAGGCAAACAGGGATTAAAAGCCGTTGTTGAAACGGATAGCGTTGGTGGTCAATATGCCTGGGCTGTGCTACGCGACACGCTCACCTACGCCGCGCAACTGGTTGGAGAAATTGCCGATACCATCCATGATATCGATGAAGGCATGAAGCTCGGCTATAACTGGAAAAAAGGGCCGTTCGAGATGATCGATGATCTCGGCCCGGTGTGGTTTGCGGGTAAGCTAAAAGAAGAAGGCATTGCGGTCCCTAAAATTCTTGAAAACCTCATACAGTGTCATTCCGAGCAAAACGAGGAATCTCCAGACAAACAAGCAAAATTCTACCGCATCAACAATGGCAAAATCCAATATTTCGGCACAGATGGCAAATACCATGATATCCAACGCCCCGACGGTGTTTTGCTCTTGCGCGATCTTAAACTCGCATCCGAGCCTGTTTTGAAAAATGCAAGCGCTTCTGTCTGGGATATTGGCGATGGCGTTTTATGTTTTGAACATCATACAAAAATGAACACTTTCGATGAAGGCATCTTCGCGCTGCTTGTTAAAGCCAAAAAAACGATTGATGCTTCGGACGAATATAAAGCGCTTGTTATCTACAACGAAGCCTCACATTTTTCTGCTGGCGCTAATCTCGGCCTCGCGCTTTTCATGGTCAATATTGCCATGTTCCCACAGGTCGAGGAATTCATTCGCACCGGGCAAAAAGTCTTCATGGATTTGAAATTTGCCAATTTCCCAGTCGTCTCCGCACCTTCCGGTATGGCGCTTGGCGGGGGCTGTGAAATTCTGCTCACTTCCGATGCCGTGCAAGCCCATGCAGAAACCTATTGCGGCCTTGTCGAGGTTGGTGTTGGCGTGATCCCCGGCTGGGGCGGCTGTAAAGAGATGATCCTGCGCCTTCAAGAGCGCGAAAAAACACAGCATGCTGCAAAAATTGATGAATTTGGCAAAGATGCTTTGTGGTTTTCCCCCGATACCACGCCCATGGGCGCAGTACGCAAAGCATTCGAGATAATCGGCATGGCTACAGTTGCAAAATCTGCGCAAGAAGCCGTGGATATCGGATATTTCCGCGAAAGCGATAGAATTACCATGAACCGGGATCGATTGCTTTTCGATGCCAAGCAACGCGCCTTGGAACTTGCCAAAAACTATCAACCACCGGAAAAAGCCAACAATATTCACCTTCCGGGGCTAACAGGAAAAACAGCGCTTGATTTAGCCGTTAGCGATCTGCACAAATCCGGTAAGGCTACGCCCCATGATGTCGTTGTTTCTGACCATCTCGCCCGCGTCCTGACCGGAGGTAATACGGACATCACAGAGCCTCTGAGCGAAGATGACCTCCTCACATTAGAATTAGAGCGCTTTATGGATTTGCTCAAACAGGACGGTACGCTTGCGCGAATCGAACATATGCTGGAGACAGGCAAACCGCTTAGAAATTAGCACAATCAATAGGATATTACTGATTTAAAAAAGATAGGGTTTTCCAAAAGCAAAAACCTTGTTACAACATCCTGCATATATAAAAAACAAGGAAGCATAAATGTCGACCAACTACATATTTGTGATGAATGGGCTAAGCAAGTCCTATGATAGCAAGAAAATTCTTGAAAATGTCACTTTGAGCTTTTTACCGGGCGCTAAAATCGGCGTGCTCGGACCAAACGGCGCTGGGAAATCAACTCTGCTAAAAATCATGGCCGGTATTGATAAAGACTTTACTGGCGAAGCATGGGCGGCTAAGGGCAGTCGTGTTGGCTATCTGGAACAGGAACCGCAGCTTGATCCCAGCAAAACCGTACAAGAAAATGTGATGGACGGGCTTGGCGAAGCTGTTGAAAAGCTTAACCGCTATAATGCTGTTGCTGCTGAAATGGCTGATCCGGATGCTGATTTTGAAAAACTCACCGAGGAAATGGGTGAGCTACAGGAATGGCTCGATAATAATGAAGGATGGGAAATTGAGCGTACCGCGCAAATTGCTATGGAAGCGCTTCGTACGCCGCCCGGAGATTCGAGCGTAGAAAATCTCTCCGGGGGTGAAAAGCGCCGCGTTGCATTATGCCGCCTGTTGCTTGAAAAGCCTGATTTATTGCTTTTGGATGAACCGACAAACCACCTCGATGCTGAAAGCGTTGCATGGCTTCAGCGTTTCTTGGGTGATTATAGCGGCACAGTCGTTATGATTACGCATGACCGTTATTTCCTGGATAACGTAACAGGCTGGATTTTGGAGATTGACCGTGGGCGCGGCATTCCGTATCAGGGCAATTATACCGCTTATCTTGAAGCAAAGGCTAAACGCCTTGCCCAAGAATCACGTGAAGAAGATGCCCGCCAGAAAGTTTTAAAACGCGAGCAGGAATGGATGGGTAAATCCCCATCAGCACGCCGCGCAAAATCAAAAGCCCGGATCAGTGCCTATAATGACCTTATCGAGGAATCACAAGCCGTCGATACACGTGCAACACAGATTGTCATCCCAACGCCGCCGCGACTTGGGGATCTCGTTATCGAGGCTAAAAACATCAAAAAAGCATTTGGTGATAAGCTTTTGATCGATGGGTTGTCCTTCCGCCTGCCGCCCGGCGGCATTGTCGGTGTGATTGGCCCTAACGGTGCGGGTAAGACAACTTTATTCAAAATGATTACAGGACAGGAAACACCGGATGACGGTGAGTTCAATGTCGGTGATACGGTTGAACTTGGTTATGTGGATCAATCCCGTGACGCGCTTGCGGGCGATAAAACCGTATGGGAAGAGATTTCCGGCGGTACGGATATTATCAAGCTCGGTAAGATTGAAATGCAATCCCGTGCATATGTCTCTGCTTTTAACTTCCGAAAAGCGGATCAGCAAGCGCTGGTTAAAGATTTATCCGGCGGACAAAGAAACCGCGTACACCTTGCCAAGATGCTGAAAAAAGAGGCAAATGTAATCCTTTTGGATGAGCCGACAAACGATCTGGATACCGAAACGCTCGCTGCACTCGAAGAATCCATCGAACGTTTTCCGGGATGTGTTGTGATTATCTCACACGATCGCTGGTTCCTTGATCGCCTTTGTACGCATATTATGGCATTCGAAGGCAATTCTCATGTGGAGTGGTTTGAAGGCAATTATGCGGATTATGAGGCTGACTATAAGCGCCGCATGGGTATCGGCGAAGATGATGCCCCGACACGCATCAAGTATAAGCCACTCAGGAAAGCAGGGTAAGATTTAGCTTCTATTATTGATTAAATCATTAATAACCGTAGGGTCAGCAAGCGTTGAAGTATCACCAATCTGATCTTCTTCACATGCTGATATTTTGCGTAAAATACGACGCATAATCTTGCCTGAACGCGTTTTGGGAAGCCCGGATGTCCATTGTATGATATCCGGTGTTGCAATCGGCCCAATTTCCGCACGTACGGTTTTAATGATTTCGGTTTTAATGTCATCACTAGCCGTCATGCCTGAATTGAGCGTGACATAGGCGTATATTCCTGTCCCCTTAATGTCATGCGGATAACCAACAACTGCACTTTCCGCGACATGCTTATGTTGATTGATTGCATTTTCTATTTCTGCGGTACCAAGCCTATGACCAGATACGTTAATGACATCATCAACGCGACCCGTAATACGATAATCCCCATCACCATCCCGCTTTGCCCCATCCCCCGTAAAATACATACCAGGGAATGTTGAAAAATATGTTTCAATAAATCTCTTGTGGTCGCCGTAAATCGTACGCATTTGACCCGGCCAGCTATCAAGGATTACAAAATTACCCTCGCATGCTCCTTGTTGAATATGCCCTTCACCATCAACAATGGCAGGACGTACACCAAAAAATGGTTTTTGAGCAAGTCCGGGTTTTAAAGCATGACAAGGAAGCGGCGTGATCATATGCCCGCCTGTTTCAGTTTGCCACCAGGTATCAATAACGGGGCATCTTTTTTCACCAACAATATTGTAATACCATTCCCAAGCCTCAACATTGATCGGCTCGCCCACTGTTCCTAATATTCTTAAGCTTTTACGGCTAGTTTCGGCTACATATTCACTTCCCTCACACATAAGGGCACGAATCGCAGTGGGCGCTGTGTAAAAAATGTTAACGTTGTGCTTGTCTACGACTTGCCAGAAACGTGAATAGTCAGGATAATTGGGCACACCTTCGAAAATGAGTGATGTTGCACCATTCGCAAGCGGGCCGTAGACAATATAAGAATGCCCGGTAACCCATCCTATATCGGCAGTACACCAGTAAATCTCTCCTGGTTTATAATCAAATGAAACCTCATGCGTTAAAGACGCGTACACCATATAGCCCCCTGTGGTATGGAGTACACCCTTTGGCTTCCCTGTGGAGCCGGATGTGTAAAGGATAAACAGCGGATCTTCGGCGTTCATGTCTTCACACGGGCATTCAGGGTCTTGCGCGTCGATCAGCTCGTGATACCAGATATCTGTTTTACTATTCCACGCGATATCGGCGTCGCGGTGTTTCAGGACAAGGACTTTTTCGATATTTGTATCTTTGACAGCCTCATCAGTATTGTCTTTAAGCGCAATCGCTTTACCGCCACGTACACCTTCATCAGCGGTAATCACAATCTTGGCATCACAATCGATAATGCGGTCATGCAATGATTGTGGTGAAAAACCACCAAAAACAACAGAGTGTACTCCGCCGATACGTGCGCAGGCGAGCATAGCGTAGACAGCCTCCAGGACCATTGGCATATAGATGATCACACGATCGCCTTTTTCCACGCCAAGAGATTTCAGACCATTGGCAAGCAAGGAGACTTCTGTGTAAAGTTCGCCATAGGTTACTGTATTGTCCTGATGTGGCTCATCCCCTTCCCATATAAGGGCAATATCATTTTCTTTTTCCGGCAAGTGACGATCAACGCAGTTATAACAAGCATTCAAAACCCCATCTTCATACCATTTGATGGATACATCACCGTCAAAGCTTGTATTCTTAATTTTGGTCGGTTTTTTGAACCAGTCCAGCCTTTTTGCCTGCACCGCCCAGAAAATGTCAGGTTGCTCAATCGAGCCTTTATACATGGCTTCATATTGCTCTTCACTTATCCCGACATTATCGAGTATAGTTTTGGAGGGCGGGTATGTCTCGGTCATTATAATATCTCTTGATTTGCTGGTTTCTTTTATCGTTTTAAGAGTCAGAATCAGGTTCTGAGCCTAAGTAAATTAATAAAAAATCTTCTATGTTTTGCAGAAAAATAATGCTAAAAACCCAAACATGAAAAAGCAAGATATAAATGAAGAAACGCTTATCACAGGGTCACATATAGCACCTAAAGGCCATAGTGCCGGATGTCCATGCTGTATACCCGAAGAAGATGAAGACTAGATTTTTTTCTAAAAACCTATAGATTCTTTGCATGAACGCGTTATATATGCAGTTATGTTTATATTCAGAGCGTAAATAAGGAATAAATATATGGGCGAAGCAATCATTAATATTAAGACTGGTTTGGCAGAAATGCTCAAAGGTGGCGTCATTATGGATGTCGTTACAGCCGAGCAAGCAAAAGTAGCAGAAGATGCCGGCGCAGTGGCCGTTATGGCGCTAGAGCGTGTTCCATCTGATATTCGTAAAGCTGGCGGCGTTGCACGCATGTCTCCGCCCGAGGTGATTGAAGAAGTCATGGAATCTGTTTCAATTCCCGTCATGGCAAAATGCCGCATTGGCCATTTTGCGGAAGCGCAAATATTACAACAAATTGGCGTTGACTATATTGATGAAAGTGAAGTTTTAACCCCTGCTGATGAAGAATTTCATGTCAATAAGCACGACTTCAAAGTCCCTTTTGTGTGTGGTGCAAAGAATCTGGGGGAAGCACTTCGTCGTATTGGCGAAGGTGCCGCACTGATCCGCTCAAAAGGCGAGCCCGGTACAGGTAACATTGTTGAGGCTGTACGCCATATGCGTGATATCAAAAACGATATTAGCCGGGTTGTGAGCGCAGATGATGCCGAGCTTATGACTATGGCACGCGACATGGCAACGCCTTATGAGCTTTTAAAGATCGTTAAGGCGGAAGGACGTTTACCTGTCCCGCTTTTCTCTGCTGGCGGCATTGCAACACCGGCTGATGCGGCGCTATGTATGCAGCTTGGAGCAGAAACAGTTTTTGTCGGTTCCGGTATTTTCAAATCGGAAAACCCTGAAAAATATGCCAAGGCGATTGTCAAGGCAACAGCGCATTATGATGACCCTGCTATCGTTCTTGAAGCATCAAAGGAGCTTGAAGGGGTCGCAATGAAAGGCACAGAAATTTCAGAACTTGATGAACCTATGAAAATGGCCAATCGTGGCTGGTAAATATTACGAAGTTCCAGAAAATATTATGGTTCCATATCAGTTTTATTTCCTTAATAAGGATCAAGACTGTTTCCATTCACTACGACTCACAACATATGTCATATGTCGAAGCTCGCCATCAAAGTAACCATAGGATATTATACCTATTTCTTTAAGTCGTAAGTCTGGCTTCTATGGCAGGTCAAATTTAATCTCTTTCGGGTTTAATGATAATTTACTCAAAATTATTCTTGTCGTCACATTTTGCAAAAGACGGAAGATTTTCGTTGGGTGTCAATTTTAGCTGAAACGGCTATAATTTAGAAAATGTATCATGCCCTATCTCATACGCCTCAGGTAAACATATAATGCGCCAGAGCCTCCATCTTTTGGCTGCGCTTGTACGGCTTTTAAAACAATTGAATTTAATTCCGCTTCATATAGCCAATCCGGCACTTTGCGTTTCAAGATACCAGGTTTTTGATCGAGCCAATTATTAGAAACTCTGCCCGTATTACCTTTGCCAGTTATTACCAAAACACATCTTTTTTTCGTATTATGCGCATGCAATATAAACTCTATGAGTTTCTTACGCGCTTGTGGTTGATTCATACCATGCAAATCAATTTTACCTTCTATTGGAATATTGCCGCGTTTTAAACGTTTCAAAGTCTGATGATCTAAATCATGACTGTGCGGCAAAGCCCCTACTTTTGAATTTTGATGCTTTTGAGGTTTTGATTGTTGTACAGGATTAATGGCATTTTTAGATCTATGGCTTGATATCCCGGAAGGCGCTTGATATGTTTTTCCATCCAACAGCTTAACATCACGCGTCATTTCCTTCCACAAATCTAAGTCTTCTTCATTAAGACCTTTTCGTAAGCTATCTTTAGTCGAGTCTTGTTTGTCGTCAGGCATAAAATCGTTTAAAATGTAAAATTGAGCAATTTAAAAAAGAGGTTGAAATTCATGCTTAAGCCCATCGTTATTTTAACATGCATAATAAGCGTTTTTGTTAATGTAGAAACCGTTTTTGCTCAAACAAAAATTACTGACGATGAAAAAGTAATTTTTGCGTATTTAAAATTAACAGAACAAAAACCAGATTTTGATTCCTGGATTAAAAATTCTAAACAATACTTAGAAGCGAGCAGGTTTTTACATGAAAAAATATTAAAAGATGAAAAGGCGCGCCTCGACTGGGGTTTCGGAACATATGACTATACAAAAGACTTCATTACAATTAAGAAAAAAATACGCTTAACGACTAACGTTAGAGAAGGAAATAAGCGCTATATTTACACGCGTTTTGTTGATGACAAACATAACGAAAATTTTTATTTCACCTATAAATACGGCACAGAATCAATCGCATTTATTATTCAAAATCTCGATAATTATCAGGCAATAGAGCTAAAACCAGAAGAAATACCAAAAATTAAGGACTATTTTTACGATTCTGCACCGTATGAAGCAGAAATTGAAATGCGTATAAAGCCAATTTCAGCGGATAGTGAGAAAAAGTTGTTCATCGACCATATGGAACAATGGTTAATGCTGGGTGAAATAGCTTATTTAAAAATTAATTATTATGATGAGTTTAAGCTCCAGGATGTTATTGTTTGGGATTACAATGCGCCTTGGTATCTTGATGAATCACAAAAAGCACTTTTAGAACTTTTTAAAGAAACGAAGGATAACTAGTTTTCACGACCTCAAGAGTTACATAAAATATTAATCGAGTGTAAGCATCTCAGTACATGACTATTTTATCAATTAAAAAACCTTTAGCGGGCATCATCCCACTTATTTTTGATTCGCCGCATAGCGGTACGCATTATCCTGCTGATTTTAAATATGCATGTGAATTGCATACACTGATAGGCGCAGAAGATAATCATGTTGATGACTTATTTGAGAATGTACCAAAGCATGGCGCGCATCTCCTGCTGGCGCATTTTCCACGCAGCTATATTGATGTTAACCGCGCCTATGATGATATTGATGCAGAACTTCTTAGTGAAGAATGGGCTGGAGATTTTCCTATCAATCCAACGAGCCGTTCAGATGCTGGTATAGGACTTATTCGCAGGCTCGTTAAACCTGGAATTCCAGTTTATAATCGTGCTCTCACATCTGAAGATATTATCCACCGTATTGAAAAATATTACCGTCCATATCACAACGCACTTGTCGATTTAATCGAAGATGCTCATTATAATTATGGGCAGGTCTGGCATATTAATTGCCATTCTATGCCGGCTGCCAGTGCTTATCCTAAACGTACAATTGGGCTAGTTGGCAACCAGATAAAAGCCTCAGATTTCGTTCTGGGTGATCGTGATGGTACAACCTGTGACCCTGCATTCACACGTGCTTTAAGAGATTTCATTAGAGAGCTGGGCTATACGGTTACAATCAATGATCCATTCAAAGGGGTCGAGCTTATAGAAAAATATTCAAACCCCATCCGTGGCTATCATTCCATTCAAGTTGAAATTAACAAAGCTTTATACATGGATGAAAAAACACATAAGAGAAATGCGCATTACGAGACCTTAAAATCTCATATCCATGATATCAATCGCTTTATTGCTGACTATATCAAAAGTCGGCTGATTAATTTGGCTGCTGATTAAGCAATCTAAGCTCGAAATGTACCAGAATTTCTGAGATCTAATCTGGCATTAGACTTGCAAGTCTAACTCCGATGATCCGGCCATGACAATATATGGCCATATCTGAAGGGAAAAAACTTGGAATGAGCATAACGGCACTCAATACTGCTTTGTCGGGTTTACGCGTCTCGCAACAGCAAATTAATGTAATTTCCGATAATATCGCGAATGCGAGCACACCGGGCTATTCTCGCAAAATATTACCCCAAAGTTTGCTTGCAGTAGAAGGGGTTAGCATTGGTGTTCGTAGTGAGAGTATCATTAGGCAAGTCGATATCAATCTGGAGAGAAATCTCTGGACACAGATAAGTTCAGTCAGTCAGCTAGATGTCAAAAAAAGCTATCTGGAGCGGATTGAACAATTTCACGGACCACCGGATAGCGAATTATCAATTGCGGCAGAACTTGCCGACCTGCAGGACAGCTTTGCCGCTTTGGCAGAAGTACCGGAAGATGCACAGCGTCAGTCAATTGTCGTCAATCAGGCAGTCGATTTAACCAATAAGATCAATGATCTGGCAGATTTAATCCAGACCTCCCGCAATGATGCGCAAGATGATATAGAAGTTGCAATTGATCGCGCTAATGATTTGCTCATACAAATTGCAGAGATAAACGCTGAAATCACGCAAAGAACAGCTTTTAATGAAACGACGGCTGCATTGGAAGATCAGCGCGATGAAGCGGTTAAAGAACTATCAGGCTTGATTGATATTAGCTTTTTCATTCGCGGCGATGGTGCGATGGTTGTGCAAACCAATCGCGGTGTGGAGCTTGCATCTGACATTCCGCAAAGATTGACTTTTAGACCGGAAGCATTGGGGCCTGCAAATCTATATCCTGATGGCGCGGCTGGGGTTTTTGTCGGCGATCCGCTCACCGAACCTGCAAGCGCTATTGAAATTACGCAGCAAGCACCGGGCGGTGAAATTGGCGGCCTGCTTGAATTAAGAGATGAAATATTCCCAAAACAACGGGCGCAGCTTGATGAATTTGCCCATAAGCTTGCGATTCGTTTTGAAGCACAGGGCTTACGCTTATTCACGGATGGAACAGGGGCGATACCATTGGATACAGCGCCTACCCCTGAAGTTGTTCCTCCAGCCGTTCCTGCGCCGGCAGTTCCAGTTGAGTATATAGGCTTTTCAAGCGAAATTACGGTTAATCAAGATATTCTGAACGATAATAAACTTGTACAGCAAGGAACCGCCAATACAGATATTCCCGTTCAAGACGGCTCCAATGAGGTTATACGGCGCGTGCTTGAATTTGCATTTGGTGATGTGGAATATCAGCAGGCCACAGGGACAACAGATATCCGCGTTGGTGGTGCGGCAACAAGCCTGCAGGAATGGCTTGGCGTTTATTCAGAAAATACAATCACAACCTCAAGAGATATTGCGGCTTTTGGTGATTTAACGACCGCAACAGGATCCCCTTTTAATACACCGGGCGCGGATACTTTTTCAATTACCCTTGATCCTTCCGGAGAAGGCATTGGCCCTGTTGGTCCTCTTAACATCAATATTAATACTTTGCCCGCGCCTCAAGGCGCCGCAGAATTGGCAAATGCCATTACGGCACTGGATCCGGATATAACTGCAACCGTCAATGCAAATGGGCAACTGGATATTCAAAGCCGTTGGGATTTACAAATTGACGATGTGAATATGGGGACGGCAGGTTTTCAGTTTCTTGGGATCAATCCCGGCACCTATGAGGCAACCGATCCTTATTTTGATGTACAAGTTGGCAATGCAGATCCGGTACGCATCACAATAGAACCCGGCGATACGCAAACCGAGCTTATTGATAAGCTTATTCTTGATCCAACAATTGCCAATGATACCGGTATACCGGGATTAGCCTATGATGATGTTACATTCGCCGCAACTGGTGAATTAATTTTGCGTGCCGGTGATGATTTTACAAATCCTGAATTTGGCGGCGATATTTCGATTATATCCGGCCCTGTTTCAGTTGATGCCGCGAATGCTGAAATTAATGTGGTAACACCGGGAACATTGCCCGATGGTATTAACCTTGTTTCCGCTATTTTCGGCAGCTTTAACGCTTCGGGGCAAGATTTATCGCCGATTTCCAGCGTTTCTCATCAATCAGAGACACAAAACGGTAGTGGCGTCTTTGTGCCGTTTCGCAACGAATCATTGGGACAGGATTTAACTCTTTCAACCAATATTCAGGGCGCGACAAGCTTGCTGGATTTTGCACAAAAAATGGTCAACGAGCATACGCAAGAGCTTATTCTCACAGAAGCCCGTATGGCTGATGAAGAAACGTTGCAAGACCTTCTGCAGCAACAACTATCCAATGATTCCGGTGTCAATATTGACGAAGAGCTTGGCAATTTGATTGTCGTTCAAACAGCCTATAGCGCAGCCGCAAGAGTGGTTTCTGCAGTAGATGAATTGTTTCAGGAGTTATTAAACGCTGTGCGTTAAGGCTAAACAATAAAAAGGATTTATATTATGACAGGCATATCTACATTAGCACAAACCCTCAATCAGATTGATCGCATTCAAAGCCAGCAAACACTGCTAGATACTCTCGGCACACAGCTCGCAACAGGCAAAAAGACACAGGAATTTTCCGGTCTGGAAGGTGATGTCATTCAATCTAAACGCGCGCGCGCAGATTTATCATCGCTGGATACTTATATCGATAATATTAAATTTGCTGAAAACAGAACAAGCCTTATGCTGACATCTATTGAAGAATTTCAGCAACAAGCAGAGAATTTTGCGGATGCGTTGGTCGGTTTAACGCAAGAAAGCGCGCACCAACAAGGCAATGTTATCTATTATGATGATCCGCTAACAACAGATGTTGAAGAAAATACACAAATAGGCCATAGCTCTGCAGAGCCGGATGTGGATCTGGAGACACTACAAGATCTGGCATCAAATATTTTTGATTTTTTGGTTGATGTTTTAAATACGAAGGATGGCGATCGCTATTTTTTCAGTGGCGCAGATACTTCAACGCAGCCAATCATTGATACAAGTGTTTTGGACTCTGCAATATCCACGCAGCTCAGTGAATGGAAACTTGGCAATATCACAAACACAGATCTCATAGCCGATCTTCAGGATAGGACAGTTGATAATGGGAATCTTGATGCTTTAACGGATACGGTTGTTGGGTATTCCGCGACCTTAAGTGCGGGAACAGCAGGAAACACCTATGTTCGCGTTGACGAAGCCGCAGAAATTGATTCAACCATTTTTGCCAATGATACTGCCTTTCGTGATGTGCTTGTTGGATTGGCTTATATCAAAAATACTAATTTGGGTCCGATTGTTGATGAGGTTGAAATCGACCCCGTCACAGGTTTACCGACGGTCATAACCGAAGGTGCGCCCGGTGCTGATATTGATGAAATGACGGATAATTTTTATGAAATTTATAATTCCGTGACAACAATGGTCATATCTGCCCTTGATCAAATCGATCAACAGAGATTTAAGCTTGAAAATACAAGGGTACGGATTAACGAGATCAAATTAAATCACGAAGCTGAACAAAATATTCTTAAGGATACAATTGCCGAGATAGAAGATGTCGATATTAATGAGGTTGCTGTCAAAATTAATGCTTTACAGCTTCAGCTTGAAGCATCGTATGGAGTAACAGCGCGGGTACAGCAATTAAGTCTGGTTAATTTTATTTAGGTTTTAACCTTAACCATCAAGCGGTATCAACGCTTCTGTACTTTCTTCCATGCCGGGATCGGTAATTCCAATACGCTTAATTTCACGAGAGCGTTCAGCTGGAATGAGAGCTATTGGCTCCCCCTGACTTTCTTCAGAAAAAGGAGTATCCGAGATGATTTGCAAAAAGTTTTCGTCTGTAGGTGTATCTCCTGCAGCAGGCTCAATCAATGCAGGAATTTCTCCCATTTTTTGCAGTGATATTCTGACAGATTTGTTCTGTATTAAAACGCTATAGCCAAGGGGAGAAATCATATCTGATACAACCTCATTCCATGGCTTTCCACCATTCCATGAAACACGCAAACCGGGGTTAACACCCTCTCCAAATGCGTAGGAATAATCAGCGGGAACAATTTGGCGCAGTGCCAAAGCCAGAGGTATGTCAGTGGCAAAGCCCACAGCCTCTGGAAATACCATTTTCTTGCTCTCACTTATTTCTGCAGAAGCCATGAATGTAGGCATGGGTGTGTTCGCAGTCTCCTGTAAATCTGAGCTTTCAGGGAAAGCAGCAATTTGAATACTAGTAGTCTGTTCTGTCTGTATTTCCGGTGCTTTCTTTTCTCGGCTTTCTGTCTGTTCCAACAGGGAAATGGGCGCATCTTCCGGCATAACAACTTTTTTACCATGCATCTCTATCTTGACAGGCGCCTCGGTTAGATCAACTGGCTGAGTGCTCGCTTCATCTTCGATCAATGGCAGTAAAAGAGGCTCATCTGATGCTTTTGCAACAGAACCGGAGTTTGGCTCTTCTTTTGGAGTCATCGCCATGCGCGCAGGAGCCATAAATCTTTCAGCAGCCACCATAGGCATATCAGTATCAACGCCTTGTGTTTCAATTTGTGCTTCAATAGCCGGCTTTACCGGAGCCTGTTTTTTTGGCTTTTCCTCCATCATAGCTTCAACTTGAAGTTCAGTTGTGGCTTCTTCATTGAGAATTTTTTCTTTATCCTGGTCGTTCTGGGATGGCAAAGGTAGAACAACATTCTCTAAATGAGATACTTCCTCATGGAGCGGAGCTTCGACCATCGGGCTTTCTTCTTGTTTTGATGCTTCCTTTTTTTGTGGAATCCATTCAAATCCAGCGTAGCTTTTCGTTATGCTAGCAGAAAAGAAGGCGCATAAAAGAGCCAAGAAAAGCGATTTGTTTTTAATGAACTTTTGTAAAATGATCATAACAATACCTAACCAACTAAAAATAAAATCTAGATCAAAAACACTAAAGCTAAGCTTAAAGAAACACAAGCTTTTCAAGCAATAAAGTAAATTTTTTGACAAAAAAGAATGTTATCAGATGTAATCATCCAAAATCCCTAAATACTCTTCTTCTAACCCCAAGCCAGCCTGGACGCTCAGTTCCCACAACCCAAGCCCGAAAGTTCCGAATAGCAGCAGGAACAGTTAGGCCTTTTCTTTCCAAAAACCGAAAGAAAATTAAAGTGCAAATCATCAAAATGACTGTAGACCAGCGAAAATAAACAAGTAAAAGAGGAACGGGCAATGCTGATCTTGCATCAAAAGCAAAGAACCTTACAACTTGCATTGAATTTCTCCAATGCCAGTTAAATTTCTCCTGAATATTCTCAATTTCCTGAGCCTGAGACATAAAAAACCCCTAAAATATATGTAAAAATTAAATTATATCAACATAAAGATGAAGATAATATAAATGCTTACCCTTTTCCAACCAATTAAAAATTGGTTTCTTAATTAAAACGACCACATTACTTCAACTGGCATATGGATTTTTTGATTTTCTAACTAAAAGCCTTATCGGCACACCCGGAATATCGTAATCTCTTCGCAAGCCATTAATGATAAAACGCCTGTAAGTATCAGGGAGTTTTTCCGGGCGTGATACCCATAGCGCAAAAGTCGGCGGCCTTGTTTTGATTTGGGTGATGTATTTCAGCCTGTTGGAGCGTCCGGAAATAAGCGGCGCGGGGTTTTTGCTTTCCATCATAGCAAGCCATTTATTCAAGCCCGCTGTTGGAATACGTTTATTCCAAAAATGATAAGTCTTTAAGGTACGCTCCAAAAGCCGTCCCAGATTTTTACCATTTAAAGCCGAGATTGTTTGAAACGGGATATCCTTGATTTGCGCTAAAGAATTTTCCATCAGCCATTTGATATCCTCGAGCTTGTCTTCCCGATCTTTGATCGTATCCCATTTATTCACGGCAATAACGATGGCGCGGCCTTCATTGATGATATGCTCGGCAATCTGAAGATCCTGCTTTTCCAGCGGCATGTTGGCATCAATCACCATGATCACGACTTGCGCAATGCGGATAGCGCGCAGGCTATCATCCACACTCATCCGTTCGATATTATTCTGTACCTTTGATTTTCTGCGCATCCCTGCCGTATCAACAAGGCGGAATTTGCGCATGCCGAATTCTTTGCTATCATACTCCCAGTCAACGGCAATCGCATCACGCGTAATCCCCGCTTCGGGGCCCGTCATCACACGCTGTTCCTCGACAATTGCATTTAAAAGCGTTGATTTTCCGACATTAGGCCGCCCGACAATCGCAATTTTAAGCGGTTTATCAGGATCATCCCCTTCCTGCTTAAACTCAAAATCCGTCAGGCCTTCGAGGTCGTCCAGAGTTTCTTCATCAATAAAATTATTCTCTGCTTCATCATCATAATCATCAGCAAACTCAGCCGGAATATGAGGCTTGAGAGCGTTATAAATCTCATCCATCCCGATATTATGTTCCGCAGAAACCGCATATGGCTCACCGAGACCCAGCCCATAAGCCTCGGCAATACCCGCATCGGCAGCACGCTGGTTTTCGCATTTATTAACGGCCAAAATAACAGGCTTGTTTTGCTTTCGAAGGAAACCTGCAAAATGCTCATCAAGCGGCGTGATACCGGCACGCCCGTCAACCATAAACAAAACCGCATCGGCTTGCGCAAGCGCGGCTTCTGTTTGCTGGCGCATCCGCCCTTCAATAGAGTCATCGAAATTTTCTTCCAGACCCGCCGTGTCGATAATCCGAAGCTGTTGATCAAACAGCCAGCCTTCGGCTTCGCGCCAATCACGCGTCACCCCGGGCGTATCATCAACGATGGCAAGCTTTTTGCCCGCAAAACGGTTGAATAAGGTTGATTTTCCGACATTAGGCCGCCCGACCAGCGCAAGTGTAAACATGATCATTGTTTAACCATAGTTACAAGTCGATTAACAATGGTTTTTTCTGTATAAGATTTTGAGCCCGTATCAGAACTCTGTGAATATTATGTTGAGTCCCGCAAAGCGCTAAAGTGAATTCTTTTATGAAATCACGAATTTCACGTGCCTTCGCTGTCGCCTCTAAAACATCATCCGCGATACTTCGACTCCACCTGCAGTACCGCATTGATGTGGGTTGCGCCTCCATTAGGCGCTGTAATAAATTCATGCTCTTTTGGGATGACAATAAAGAATGGTGGGCCATCCTCAAAGCCAAAATCAGAACAATATTGCCAAATCTAGATACACCCGAGGACGCCATCACAAATGCCGTAATATTATAAAAATTATATAGCATTTAAAAACTTTTGAAGAAAGTTCTGTAAATTACAGCGCTAAAAAATAAACCATCCCCGTTATTCACAACATGGAAAATAACTTTTCTGGTATTTCTTGGACAAAGTATATATTTTCGATTTTATGGCTACTGATATTGTATTTGAAAATTTCGCCGCTGATAAAGGCGACACCCCTGCTTACCGCATTCTTCCCCACAACCAGGATGCGGAGCAGGGGCTTTTAGGCGCGCTTCTGGTTGATAATCGCGCTGTTGAAAAGATGGGTGACCACATCCGCGCCGAGCATTTTTTTATGCCAGCACATCAGCGAATTTTTACTGCTGTTCAAACGCTGATTGATCGCGGTCAAATGGCAAGCCCTGTGACACTCAAAAATTATTTTGAAGCTGATGATGATTTGAAAGATGTTGGTGGTGCGGAATATCTCGCTGATCTTGCAGCATCCGTTGTGAATGTGATCAATATCGCCGATTACGCAAATACGATCTATGATTTGCATCTGCGCCGGGAATTAATCACACTTGGTGAAGAAGTCGTCAATGAAGCCTATGATCATAATCTTGATAGTGATGCCATGAAGGCTATTGAAAATGCCGAAAGCCGTCTTTTTTCACTGGCCGAGAGTGGCGAATCGCGTGGTGGCTTTGTGACATTACGCGATTCCGTTCTAACGGCCATTGAAATGGCGGAAAAAGCCTACAAAACAGACGGTAATGTTACGGGCATCACCTCTGGCCTAGTTGATGTTGATAAAAAGCTCGGCGGGTTTCAAAAATCTGATCTGCTTATTCTTGCCGGTCGCCCATCTATGGGTAAAACAGCATTAGCTGTTAACTGGGCTTTCAACGCAGCTAAAGCCTACGCCGATAGCGGCGGCGAAGAAGGTGGACGCGTTGCTTTTTTCAGCCTTGAGATGTCTTCCGACCAACTGGCTTCGCGTATCCTTTCCGAGCAATCCGGTATTTCCGGTGATGCTATCCGTAAAGGCAACATCAAACAGGACGACTTCAAGGCCTTCGTTGAGGCCAGCCAGCGCATGAGTCAGGTTCCGCTTTATATTGATGATACCCCCGCCCTGTCGATCGGTGCGGTGCGCACGCGCGCACGCCGCCTCATGCGTCAACACGGGCTGGATATGCTTGTAATTGACTATTTGCAATTGTTGCGCGGCACGGGATCAAAAAGAGGACAGGAAAACCGCGTACAGGAAATCTCTGAAATTACCATGGGTTTAAAAGCCATCGCAAAAGAGTTGGATATCCCCGTAATAGCCCTCTCCCAGCTTTCCCGTCAGGTTGAACAACGCGAAGATAAACGCCCGCAATTATCGGATTTACGGGAATCAGGATCAATCGAACAAGACGCAGATGCGGTTATGTTTGTTTATCGCGAGGAATATTACCTCTCCCGCACCGAGCCAGAGCCCGGCACCGAGAAGCACATGAAATGGCAGGAATCTATGGAGCGGGCGCATAATATCGGCGAATGCATCGTTGCAAAACAGCGTCATGGACCGATTGGAACCATCAAAATGTATTTCGATCCTAATTTGACCAAATTCTCAGATCTTGATCCCAGCTATTATGGGGATAGTTTAGACTAAGGTTTTGACCCTAAACACGTCATGCTACGACTTGATCGTAGTATCTCCCCTGTACCTAAAGATCCTGAGGTCAAGCAGCAGGGTGACAGATGTAGAGTTATATTTCTGGTTTTTAAATGAAATGACTAAAACATGGCGCGATTAACAATTGATTTGGATGCTGTTCGCAAGAACTATTTGTTTTTGCAAAATAAAGTCCGTAAAGGCTGCGAGGTTTCTGCTGTCGTAAAAGCCAATGCTTATGGGCTTGGCGTAGAAGCTGTTTCGCAAACACTACATGAATCGGGATGTAAAACATTTTTTGTTGCAACTCTCAATGAGGCTATTGAGCTAAGAAGCTTTTTAGGGCGTGAACCAGCCATTGCAATGCTCAACGGTTATCAAATAAAAAACGCTAGCCTCTATCGCGAAAACGACATTACACCCGTTCTCAATGATCTCTCTGAAATACAAAATTTAAAAAATACGCAAAACGATCTGCCGGCAATGATTCATATCGATACTGCCATGAACCGCTTAGGCATGAATGCAGATGATATAACGCCTGAAATTATTTCAAATCTTAATATCAAAACGATTATGTCGCATTTTATGAGTAGTGAAGATAATCAAACTGATCTTAATGCCGTTCAGGCAAGCCGTTTTGAAAAATTAGCTTCGCAGTTTCCTAACATCCCAAAATCTCTTTGCAATTCTTCGGGTATCTTTCTGGATGCCTCATATCATTATCAATTAGTACGCCCCGGCATGGCGCTTTATGGGCTAAACCCGACGCCATATGCTGAAAATCCAATGCAGCCTGTCATCTCGCTCGATGCTGAAATTCTACAAATTCATACAGTGAAAAAAGGCGAGACTGCTGGATATAATGCTACATATTGCTTTGAACAAGATTCAACGCTAGCGATTGTTGATATCGGCTATGCGGATGGTATATTCCGCAGCCTTTCCAATGCGGGCAGTCTTTATTGGAACGGAATAAAATGCCCTATACGCGGGCGTGTTTCTATGGATTTAACCATCGTGGATTTGTGCGACGTGCCGGAAAATCAACGTCCTAAAAAAGGGGATCATCTGGAAGTCATCGGCTTAAACCAGAGCGCCGATGATCTTGCGCGTGATGCGGGAACCATAGGATATGAAGTCCTGACATCCTTGAGCCGGCGTCATCAGCGAATACACTCAGATCAGGATTTTATTGAGGTTTCCATGCTGACAAATCACAGCCTAAAATCTCTTCCAAAAGAATGACCTCACCTTCAAACTCTTTCCTGAGTTTTTGCTCAAATTCCGGCGACAAGGTAACCCGTGATTTTTTCAAATTAAGACGTATCAAAAATGTGCGCGGGTCTAAACCAAACTTGAACAGAAAACGGGCAAGCGGTTTGAGCAACGGGTAACGCCCCTTTACAATTCTTTGCACAAAATCACTTTTGACTTTTGCGCTAGGATTAACCTGTGTGAACTCGGTTTGCCCATCATCTTTGAGACCTAAAAATTCCAAAACCTGTAAATATGTTTTGCGTGTATCCGATAAAAATTCATCCTGACGTAGAATTAAAACCTGCTCACGTGAGGCAATAGAAAGCACATTTTTAAGCTGCGTTCCGATTGAGCACATATCACGATATTGTAGTAAAACAGGCCCACCGCAGCGCTCGGGGATATGTTCACCGTTTTTCCGGGCATCCTGCATTTCCCATGCTTGTTCGAAATCGGTAATATCCTCATCCAGATGCTTGACCATTTGATTATGCCAGGACGCCGCCATGGTAACCGGATCACGCACGAGCGCAATGAGTTTTGCTTTAGGGTTATGTTTTAAAATGCGTGGAACAGCTTCTTGGGAGAAAATATAAATGGGCGATGCATCACCTTTCAAAAGACCGTCCTTGCCTTTGAAATTTTCAAAATACTCTGTCTCACTGGTGTGATGAACGCCATCAACGTCCGAGGCAAATGTGTTTGGCTCATTGGGGCACATATAAATATCAGGATGTTTGGACAGATAACTATCCAGCGCCGATGTCCCGCATTTTGCCGCGCCGATAATAAAGAAGTCTACTTGTTCCATAATCTATAAATTCACATCCTAATTTTTCAATATTTGATTTTTAATGAAAGGAATACGGTTAAGAAATATTTTCTCAATCAATATCGGCCCGATGATACCTGCCAATATCAGTAAAGGTGCGACAATAAAGAATGCCCCATAATCCCAACTCATAAATTTAAACAAGACGCCTTTGGTCAGGCCAATTGTAATATTATTAAAAAGGTAGATGCTAAAAGCTAAACTACCTAAATAGACAAATAATTTTGTCAAATTCTGGCTATATTCCAAAATGATCAAACAAAGACCATGCATGGCGGGGATGCTAAGACTGCCCACAATGAGAATACCCATTTTTTTATCCAGCAAGCCATATTGATACAAAGCCATACCTATTATAAAGCACAATGCTATGCCAGCCCATTTAAGCTTGTCTTTTATGATTGCGAGATATTGTTTTTCATAGTGAATTAAAAAACCACCAATACAGAAGAAAAGGTAAAACCCCGTCAGCTTATACAAGTAGAAATATTTCAAATGCGGAAGAAAATACACGAAAAGCCCCAGCGCAAGCCATAAATACATTCTATTGCCAATGATCTTAAAAATGAACAATGATGTTATCGCGTATGTAAAAATTGCCAGAACATACCAGACAAACAAAGAGGCACTATAGCGTGTATCCCAAAATAAATTAATAAACCCTGTGAAAAACCCAGAGGGCACGTTACTCACATGCATGATGTTTTGCATGACTAATTTACCGGCAAGAACAAAAACGCCCATAAACAAAAAAGGGAGTAAAAGCCTTATGGATTGTTGCTTAAGATAGGATATCTTGTCTTTGGAAATTCTTTCTATGCGCCCCGGTTTAAAATGAAGATAACCGCTTAAAAAGATAAAAAGAGGCATGTGAAAGAGGTTGATGTTCGCATGTATATCGAGAAACCATTCATTTCCAAGAGGTTCTTCACGCGCCAATATATGAGAAATAACAACTAAAACAATTGCAATGCCTTTGGCGATAATAATGTCTTGCTTTTGAGATGTATTAACGGTCTTGTTCATTGACAAACTCCAACATTTTTTGAAAAAAAGTATAAAATACAAAAACCCGAATGCCCGTAGGTCCAAGTAACTCAACTTCTGTTAATGATCTTATAAAGTATAAAGTTGTAATACCAAGAAAAAACACAGCATGCATGACCATACCGTGACGAATAATCCAATTCATACTTTTTGAAAAAGCGAGCACAAAAAGTATGAGACTAAAGAATAATCCAAAAATCCCAAGATCCACAAAGGCCTGAAGATATAAGTTATGAAAGTGAAAACCTGCTGTGTCTTCTGCTGCGTATAATTGAAGATAATAATCAGCATATGGTTGTCCCGCTCGCCAAAATCCTTCATAGCCATAACCTATAAGAGGTCTTTCCAGTCCGCGTTCAATGGCGTTATCCCAAACCAAAGTCCGCCCTGTTAATGATGGGTTTTTATCCAAAGCTTCTAAAACCATGCCATATAAATCAATATTCAAGCCATTAATCAGTAAAACAAACCCTGCAACAAGCAATGCTATTAACCCAAGAATAATAAGCCTTAAGCCGCTTGGGAATAATGATAAAAAATACGCCAGGCTCAATACACCAAGAGCGCCCAATGCAGCAAGCAGAGATGTTTTAGAGAGGCTTAAATGTAAGCAAATCACCGCCAAAACCATTGGAAAGAGACATAAAAATAATTTTTCTTTTAATGTCTTTGCATAGAAAAAGGAGACAAAAGAGAGGAAAAAGCCGATAGCCGCTACAGAACCGACCATATTTTTCTGCCCAAAAAAACCAACCAAAGCGGGCTTTCCAGTTGCAAAAACTGTCTCGTATTTGCCACTGGCGAGCGTGACTATCAAAACGATGCTAATCCCAATAATGCACCCCCTGACAAAGCTCTGTAATGACATTATGCGCGAGGCAACAATGCTACATGCAATAACAGCCGCAAACATAATGCTAAAATACAGCGTCGAACTTTGAAAATCTGACCACAGTGTAGAAAAAACACATAACGATACGAAAATGCCAACGGGCAGCAAAGAATAGGTCGGGTAAAATATAAAAGTTTTTTTGTAATAAGTATGACTCAGCCAAAGTGCAAAAAACAATATCGTAGGTAGCACTGGGATAAAAGAACCGAATGACATAATCAGCATGCTTAAAGCTACAAGTATAATGGCTTTAAGCTCTGACATCTGTGGATAGCTAAGAAGTTTGCCGGTTTCCAAAACTCTAACCTTTCTGATCCAGTAAACCTTTTAAAACAAAAATCTCTTTTTTCATACTTTTATATTGCACTGCGATACATGCCAATAAAACAACCACTCCTATCCCAATAGCAAGCAGCATGAGATGTAGTGGCTGACTATGCGCTAACACATCCGCTAAAGCCCAATACCCCAATGCACCAAAGCATGTCACAAGACATGTTGGCGCTATGACTTTCATAATGTTCAAAGGAGAACATTTAAAATATTGATGCATGACCCATAGCTGTCTGGGCAGATAGAGATACATTGCAAAGGCGATTCCCATCATTGCCCATTCAATGCCGTGCCAAACAAAAATAAGCAGTAAAATTGCTTGCAGTATCAATAACTCAATGCTGTAACGGAAATTATGACGAACCTTACCAATGATTTGCATGAAAATCGTTCGAACATTCAAAATCGCGAATAAAGCCGCCGCCGGCGCAGCTAACGCGTATAGTTGGCCTGATAGCGCCCATTGCTCCGATAACAGAATATGAAATACCGGATCATGGGCAACAGCCACCATTATCATGGCTGGAATAACAACAATAGCAAGACACCTAATGATTAATAGCAACATTGAACGCAGTAATGCCTCATTATCTCTTAATTTTGCCAAATATGCATAAATAACAGTCTGCATAACGGCATTGATGATTCGATACGGTAAATTAAGAAAAAGAAAGGCAATTGAATAAAAGCCAACAAGCGCAGTTCCCAAAACCTTCGCAATAATAAAAGGGCGAATCGCATCTTTGAGGAAATCAATAAAAGTTGTCCCCATAACGGTATAGCCAAACGCAATATGATCTTTAATCAATTTGAGCTTAAAAAAGAATTGCGGCTTGAATTTTGAGGCTATAAAAACAAGCACTAGCGTAAGACCATGAATAACAATCCCTTGCAACACAATCGCCCATGCTCCGCCACCATTGGCTGCTACAATAACAGCCGCTGCCAACCCTGAAAAAATTGCAATCATTTGCACACCGGATAAAAGCTTAAAACGGTGCTGATGGCGCAATTGCGCCATAGGGATAATGGATAGCCCTTGTAATAATATACCCAAAGACATCCCTGCCAGAATAGGAAAAAGCTGCGGCGTTTCAAAAAACCAGGCCATAATGGGAGCCGCCGCAACAATCAAGAGCGTAAAAAACAAGCCGGAAAAGCTGACAAACCAGAAACTCGATGACCAGATTTTGGGATCTCTCTCTTTATCCCTTAAAAGCGGCGCTTCAATCCCCGAACGCGCAAACATCACCGAAAATAAAATAAAAGGCGTCGCAATCGCAATAACGCCGTAATCTTCTGGCGAGAGATGCCGTGCCAAAAAAGGCAATACAAAGAATTGTGAACATAATCTGAATATATTCACGGAACCTGTTATAAAGCTATCGGATGTTAATTTTTTTAACTGCATTTAAAAAACTTGTTAAATATCAAAGGTGAGGCTATTCCTAATATATTGAAACTGGCTGAGCAAATACTTTGAGGGAATATTGTGAAAAGTCTGGCTATTTTTGCTTATAATGAAGCAGATATCATCGCAAAAACACTTGGTTCTCTTGAGCAAGCTGGTCTTGCAAAAGACGATAAAGTCTTTGTTCTCATTAATGGCTGTACCGATAACACTTTTGAAATCGTTGCTGAAATTGCCGAAAAGGATAAACGCATCAATCCTGTGAAAATCGATTTTGGTGATAAGGCCAATGCATGGAATGTCTATGTCAATGATTTAGGCATCGATGATGCCAAAATCCATATTTTCCTCGATGGGGATGTTATCCCATCTGAAAATGCATTTTTTGAAATGCAGAACGCTCTGGATAAATATCCCGAAGCGCTTGCGGTATCCACTTTACCAAAAGGCGGACGAAAATCAGAAGGCTGGGCAAAGCGGATTGTCGAAAAGCATGGAATGCCCGGCAATATGTACGGCTTTAGCAAGGAAACTTTCCAAAGAATGCGCAATATGCCTATTCGTATCCCGATTGGCCTTGTGGGTGATGATCCGCTATTACGATTTTTATTGCTCAGAAACCTTGATCCGCAAGCAAATGAGAGGCTTGAATATATTAGACCCGTGGAAACAGCATTTTTTTCATATGAATCCTTTCCACTCAATACACTTTCGGGATTAAAAGCTTTGTTTAAACGCCAGCTTCACTATGCAAGACGCGATTTGGAACATGCGATACTGGTTGAGCATTTAATAGCAGAGGGCATAGGAGCCATGCCACGATCGGCTGATTCCTTATGGCCAAGCCTTACCCGCGCTATTTTTATGCAAGAAAAGTTACATCCGCGATTTGCATTATTTCCCTTTGCTATTTTGAAAACAATACTCAATCCAAAGATCAAAATGCGCGCACCAGTTTGGGATTCTTAAAAAATCAAACGCAACAACTTTTGCAGAGAATTCTAGTAAGTATAAGCGGATTTAAAAACACCCTTTATTTTACGCAATATAAAATAAGGCAAAAATAAGGCAAAAATTTACTGAATTTTAATAAATTACATGATAATGTTTAAAGTATGGAAGTTTTAATCTTTCATGCATCTTAAATTTAAAAGGAGATTTTTCTATGTTAAAGAAAACTTATTACAAAATGGGCGCAGCGCTCACCCTGGGAATGGTTGCAGGAAGTGGCTCAGCCCACGCAGCTAACAACTTTAGTACGATTGCTACAAACATAGCAGCTTCTATCACACAGTTGCCCGGTTTGATTTCAGCGATGGCCTACCTGTTTGGGACATTGATTGGTGTTCTTGGTATCATGAAAATTAAGGATCATGTTGAAAACCCAACGCAGACACCTCTTAAAGATGGTGCTATTCGTCTCGCAGCCGGTGGTGCTTTGTTTGCGCTTCCAATTATCTACGATTCAATGTTTACAACAATCGATCAGGGTACTGGTGTAGGTACAAACGTGGCACAGCTTAACGGCGTTCAGCTTGGTGTGGCACCATAATATCTGCTTGAAACCTAAACACATTACAAACAGAGCTGAACAGGCTCTGTTTTTTCTTTTTACTTTGGGATTCTTTTTTAACAGAAAGCCTTTATACTATGCTATAATTATCAAAAGCTGTTAAAATTTTCACTATGAACAACACAATTACAAAAATTCTTCAGCCGTTTCAAAAAGCTTTCAGACAATCTGTGTCTTCATTTATTCATCTTGAAACCTCAGAAAATGAAACAACAATGGTAGGTTCAGATGGATCCTTGATTTCATATATCAAAATTGATGGAAGTCGTCAGATTATTGGTCAAGAAGAATATGAGCATATTGTAGAAGCATCTACGATTAAAATGGGTTCCAGGTTTGATCGCCAGGGTCATGCTCTGCAAATTTATTTTGCCAGAGACCCTTCACGTATTCGTCAAACATTAGAGGCGTATATTCAGCCATCGCGTAAAACGGCTGAAAATGCAGTTATTGAAGTTGATGACGTTTTTGAAGAGCGGATTAATCATCTGGAACGCTTTTTAACGCATGAAGAATGCTATTTTGTTCTTTGGACAAGGCCAGCAGCCCTTACAAAAAGCGAGCTTCAGCGCACAAAGAAAGAAACTCAGGATAAAGCTAAAGCCTGGGTTACAGCGCCTGAAGCTCAATACCCTTACTCAACAGTAGATCCGTTAAGAACGCGCCATAAAAGCTTTGTCATTGCAATTATGTCTGCTGTCAACGAACTTGCCTTGCAGGCTGACTTGCTTGATGTTCATACGGCTCTCATGCATGTAAGAAGTAATTTGTTTCCTGATCATGCTCATGAAAAATGGCGCCCTTGCTTGCCTGGTGATCCAATACCACCTCGTATGCCTACTGATAAAGTAGATGTTTCAGACTTATTATGGCCAAATCTTGCAACGCAAATAACAGCAGCAGACGCAAAAATTTTAGGTAAATCAATTGTTAGGATAGGTGATTTATTATGGGCTGGAGGCGATATGACCCTTGGCCCTATGGACGCCACCGGTTTCCCTGTTTTGCTTAACCGTCTGGTTGATGCGGATATTCCATTTAGAATTTCATTTTTAATGGAAGGTGGCGGCATGGCCTCCACTTCAATGAGAACATTTATTGCCACTATTATGGGGCCAACGAATGCCGCTAATAAGCAGGTTAAATATTCCCTGGAAGGTTTGCAAACCCTTTCCAGAAAAGAACCTGTTGTTCGCTTGCGGATTTCTTTTGCTACATGGTGTAGAGTAAGTGAAAAGGATGCTATTTTAGATCGGCTCTCCGTTTTATTACAGTCTATAGAAAGTTGGGGCTATTGTCAGGTCAGTGAATTTTCTGGTGATCCGCTTGATTGCATTATGTCATCTGCAATGGGTATTCATTGTGGTGGAACGGCGCCAACAGGTATAGCGCCAATGATTGAGGTCATGCGCCTGCTTCCGTGGCAACGTCCATCTAGCCCTTTTAATGCAGGTTCTATTATATTAAGGACGCCGGATGGTAAGATATGGCCGTATCAAACTGGTTCTAATTTAACAACCACTTGGTTTGATTTGATTTTTGCACAACCAGGTGCTGGTAAATCTGTTCTTTTGAACAGTTTGAACTTGGGAACCTGCTTCGGTGCCGGATTAAGTAAGCTACCCTATGTCGCTGTCATTGATATTGGACCATCCTCCTCCGGGCTCATATCTCTTATTCGAGAAGCTCTGCCGCTTAATCGTCAACATGAAGCTTCTTATTATCGCCTGCAAATGTCGCACCAATATGCAATTAATCCTTTCGATACACAGCTCGGTTGTCGTTTTCCTCTCCCGGAAGAAAGAAGTTACCTTGTCGAGCTTTTGACGCTGCTTTGTACCCCCCCTGGCTATGACAGGCCTTATGATGGCATGCAACAGCTTTGTGGCTTGGTCGTTGATGAAATGTATCGATGGCGAAATGATGAAGCTGCTAATGCTGAAGCAAGACCTTACTTACCTCGACTTGAAGCAGATGTCGATGAAGCCTTACAAAAATTTAACATTCATCTTCCAACAGATCCTTATTGGTGGGACGTAGTAGACAGAATGTTTGAGCTAGAACAGTATCATGTTGCAAACCTTGCCCAAAGACACGCTGTTCCAACGCTTAGCGATTCGATTACAGCATCGAGGCGGCCGCAAATCCGTACATTACTAGAAGAAACATCCGTTGGTTTCAGTGCTGAAACTGTCATTGCAGCTTTTGAACGTATGGTAACGTCAGCTATTCGTGAGTTTCCAATTTTGTCCTCTGTGACACAATTTGATATTGCAGATTCAAGAATTTGTTCCCTTGATTTGATGGATGTTTGTCCTCAAGGTGATGAAACAGCAGACCGACAGACAAGCATTATGTATATGCTTGCGCGCCACGCACTTGTAAGAAGTTGGTGGATGAGTAAAGAGGCAGTGAATCATATTCCGGCAAAATTTCAGGAATTCCATGAATTGCGGCTACAGGAAATTAGCGAATCTCCCAAGCGTCTCTGCTATGATGAATTTCATCGTACAAGTAAATCATACTCCGTACGTTCTCAAATTATACGTGATGTACGTGAAGGACGAAAGCGCGGTGTACAAATTGTCCTAACATCACAGCTTTTAGATGATTTTGATGATGACATGGTTGATTTGGCGACAGGCGTTTGGATTCTTGGTACAGCTATCTCCGATAAAGCTGTTGATGATGTGCAGGAACGCTTTGGACTCTCCAATACAGCGCGTGATGTAATTCGCCATAAGCTAACAGGGCCAAAATCAATTGGTGCGCCGTGTTTGCTTGTTTTAGGAACAACAGATGGACGTTATGAGCAACATGTCTATAATACGCTTGGACCTATTGAGCTATGGGCGCTATCCACCTCTGCCGAAGATGTTGCCATACGAAACCGTCTCTATGGTAAACTTGGTGCCGGTCGTGCACGTAAAATTCTTGCCGGGACTTTTCCGGGGGGCAGCGCTCGCAGCGAAATCAGACGTCGTGTTTTGGCGCGCAGTGAGGATGGTCAAGCACGTGCAGCAATGATCAGCTTTATTATTGATGAGCTGGTCAATGAAATGGTAGAAGCCAGCCGTATTGCTCAAAAAGAAGAAGCTGTTGGGCGTGTTAAGGCTCTGGGTTAATGTCTGCATAGGATTGAGAAACCAGTATGGCTAAAAATAAACAATCAATTTCAGAAAAAATTTTAAAGCGTAAAAAAGATCCTAAATTGCTTAAGCAGTTAGACTTAGAGCAAATTGACTTTAACGAATCTGAAGATGTCGATGAAGTTCAAAAAATTGTTCAAAGCAGTAAAATTCAGAAAAAAATAGAACAAAAAAAGAAAAAACTCTCTCGGCTTATCATAGGAACAGTTGCAGCCCTTTTCTTGGGCTATGGCATGTTTTTACTTTTAAAACCTTTTGAAGCAGGTATGGATTTTGGTTTTTGTCGCGTTTTTCTTGAATTGCATGTGCAATATCCACAGCATCTAGTCCTTAGTGATGTTGATGAAAGGCGCGATTTTATACGTATTTGGTATATGCAGACTGACTCTTTTGGTCAGGAAAGATTGCAGAATATAGAATGTTATCATGGTCAAGATCCTGAACGCGGCTACTATATATCCAAAGTTCGTATAGATCGCCGTGAAATTGATCCTGAGAAAGTTTCGCGCTTTAACATAAGTCTAGCTGCGATTGTTGCTAACCCTCCTGATCTTGTGTATCCTCGTCGCCTGGTTGACGCGTTAGGAAATATGGACATACAAACCTATTTGTTTAGGAAGAAAATTTTCTAAAACTTGTTACGGAGCTTTTATGCAATATAGAAAACTTGGTCGTACAGACCTTGATGTAAGTGTCATTTGTCTTGGCACTATGACATGGGGACGTCAAAATAATGAAGCTGATGGTCATGCGCAGATGGATTATGCCCTTGATCAAGGAGTTAATTTCTGGGATACCGCTGAAATGTACGCCGTGCCGCCAACACCGGATACCTATGGTAAGACGGAAGAGATTATCGGAACATGGTTTGCAAAAAACCCTTCTAAACGAGAAAATGTTATTTTAGCCAGCAAAATTGCCGGCCCCGGTCTTGGATGGGTCAGGAATGGCAAGGCAAAAATTGATCGCGCAAATATTTTAGAGGCGTTGGAAGGTTCTCTAAAACGCTTACAAACTGATTATATTGACTTATATCAGCTTCATTGGCCAAATCGCGGATCGTATCATTTTGGCCAACATTGGCGTTATGACCCAAAGTTTGATCGCGCATCAGAAGAAGATAATTTTCTTGAAGTACTTGAGACACTTCATGAGATGATTAAAGCAGGTAAAATTCGTCACATAGGTCTGTCAGATGAGACTTCGTGGGGGGTAATGAAATATCTGGAGCTTGCAGAAAAGCATAGCTTGCCACGTATGCAGTCTATTCAAAATGAATATTCTTTACTTTGCCGTTTATTCGAACAGGATTTACAGGAAATTGCACTGGCTGAAGATTGTGGTCTGTTGGCATGGTCTCCTTTAGCTACCGGTATGATTAGCGGGAAATATCTGGATGGCGCAAGGCCGGCAGGTACACGCTGGACGATAGAAGAGCGCGGATTAGCGCGGGATACAAAGCAGGCCAATGCGGCTGTTAAGGCTTATATTAATGTTGCTGAAAAACATGGCCTGGATGTTTGCCAAATGGCTTTGGCTTTCGTGAATCGGCAACCTTTTGTGACGTCTAATATTATTGGCGCCACAACTATAGAACAGCTTAAAAGTAATATCGCTTCAATAGATTTGGAACTATCCGAGGATGTTTTGTTAGACATTGAAAACATCTATAAAGATTACCCTGTGCCCTTTTAGAAAACTTTAGGAAGCTATCAGTGTAGGGCTCTATTCACCTAGCTCAACAATAATCGGAACATGATCAGATGGTTTTTCCCAATCCCGTGCTTCTTCTAAGACAGTATGAGATTTTAAGGTTGATTTGAGTGGCTGCGTTACCCATATGTGATCGAGCCTTCGTCCTCTATTGGATTTTTTCCAATCACGATTGCGGTAAGACCACCATGTATAGAGCTTTTCATCCATAGGCACAAATTCACGCCCTACATCACACCAATTTAATGATTCCAGCATCTTAGCTAAGCGTGTTGTTTCTGGCGGTGTATGTGAAACGACTTTTAAAAGCTGTTTATGCGACCAGACATCATGCTCGTAGGGTGCGATATTAAAGTCTCCAACTGCAATGACCTTGCTGTCATTAGAATATTGATCCGTAAACCAACTTGTCATTTCATCAACAAAATCAAGTTTGTGGGCATATTTATCATTAATATCTGGATCTGGCTCATCTCCGCCCGCAGGAACGTACAGATTATGCAAGTCTATGCTATTCATTTTGACAGCTATATGGCGGCAATCTTCTTTATCGACCCGGTTATAGGTGTATGTTTTTTCGAAGGGAATTTTGGAAATGATGGCCTGACCGTTATAGCCTTTCATACCGTGAATATGAATATGCTCATAGCCTTCTGTACGAAAAGCATCGAAGGGAAAATGCTCATCCGGTGTCTTTGTTTCCTGCAGGCAAATAACATCAGGTTGATATTCGCGCATCAGCTTTAGCACAAGGGGCGCACGCAAGCGTACAGAGTTAATATTCCATGTAACAAGTTTCATATTTTGGATCACGGTTTAAAAGGGTGATTTCATATCCTCAGGAAGTCCAAGCCCCTTCATCATTTCTTCTGTTTCTTGCTTAATACGTTGTTCTTTTGCTTCTACGGCACTATTGACAGCGGCAACAATCAAATCTTCCAAGACTTCTTTGTCATCCATGATAGATGGATCAATAGTAATGCTTTTTACAAGGCCAGTACATGTCATGGTACAATTGATCATGCCACCCCCAGACTGTCCTTGCACTTCTATATCTTCAAATTTCGCCTGTATTTCCTGCATTTTGAATTGCATTTGCTGGGCTTGCTGCATCATTTCTTTAAAGTTAATCATGAGTATTTATTCCTTATTCTTATCTTTGTAATATATAGACTTAATTTCTGCTTCTGGAAAGGCTTTCATAATGTCCTGCATGATAGGCATTTGTAAAATTTGATTACGTTCTTCGAGAGCAAAAATCTTCTCTTTCTCGGCTATTGTTGGCTGACCTGGCGCAGATGAAATGGTGATTATCCAGCGATTGCCTGTTATCCGTTTTAAAACTTGCCCTAAATCCTGAGCGAGTTTTGGTGGAGCATGTTCCTGCGGGCGGATTTCAAGCAAGCCTTCTTCTAATTTTACCAGGTGAACATAGTGCTCAACGCTCGCTGCAAGTGAGACTTCATCATGTTCTCTTAGGATAAGCACAAGATCTTCCAATGACTTTACGGCTATAATTGGCTTATCTTGTGCTTTTGATACAATTGCTAAAGAAGCTCTGGGATTATTGCCATGTGTGCCATTTTGGATGTGATGTATTGGCTTATTTATCTCAGATTTGCTACTGGTTGCCGATACAGAACCACTATGCGGCGCTGGCGAAGCGACGGCGGCACTTTGTTGCTCAGACGGCTTATTTTTTAAGCTCTTTAACAACTGTGCCGGATCTGGTAAATCCGCTGCATAAGATAACCTAATTAAAACCATTTCCGCTGCGTTTTGAGGGTTAGGGGAAAGCTGTACTTCTGATAGCCCCTTTAACAAAATTTGCCATGTCTTGGCCAAACTCGGCATTGAAAGCTTGGTGGATAGATCAGCAGCGCGCGTAACTTCATCCGGCGCTAAAGCATGTTTCATAGATTCTGTTGCAGGAACAGCGCGCAATTTGGTCAATATATGCGTTAGATCCAGCAAATCCTGAATAAGGACAAGAGGATCAAGTCCTGATTCATAAAGACCATCCATAATATCTAATGCTTGTGGCATATTTCCGGATAAAACATGCTCTAAAAGGTCAAGGTTACGGGCTTTATCCCCCAGCCCCAACATGTCCTGTACTTGCTCTGCTTTTATATGATCCCCGCCAGTCGCCATGGCTTGATCAAGCAATGATAAGCCATCACGGACAGAGCCATCAGCAGCACGCGCAATCATTGTGACTGCCTCTTCTTCGGCCTGTACGCCTTCTTTTTCGCAAATAGATGTGAAATGCGCAGAAAGTGTTGGTACATCAACGCGTTTTAAATCAAAACGCTGACAACGAGACAGAACTGTTACAGGGACTTTCCTGATCTCTGTTGTAGCAAAAATGAATTTCACATGCTCTGGTGGTTCTTCTAGCGTCTTCAAGAGGGCATTGAAGGCATTTTTAGACAACATATGGACTTCGTCAATGACGTACACCTTATAGCGCGCTTCTGTTGGGGCATAACGTACACCATCCAGAATTTCGCGAATATCATCAACACCCGTCCGCGAGGCTGCATCCATTTCAATCACATCCGGGTGTCTGTCCTCGGTAATTGCCTGGCAAATTGGGCAATCATCAGTTGACCCGGTTGTTGCATCGGATTTTCCATCTGGCCCTGCATAATTGAGCGCTTTGGCAATAATACGTGCAGTCGTTGTTTTGCCAACCCCGCGTACGCCTGTCATCATAAAGGCATGGGCAATGCGTCCTGATTCAATTGCATTGGTGAGTGTACGTACAAGCGCATCCTGACCAATCAGTTCATCGAAATTTTTTGGACGATATTTTCTGGCAAGCACCCGATAAGGTTCATTTTTAGCATTCTCTTCTGACATATCTTTATATGTAGGCTGATTCCTGTTGCGAGGCAAACACTCAAAAGAATAGTCTCCCCATATTTCATTTTTAAAACTATCTTAATAAAGATTACAGTTCATATGCTCACACTAAGATATCAAATGCTCTGTAATCCAATTCTGAGCATTTCCCGCGTTTTTTAGCTTTGCATCCCAGAAGGCTAGCGCGGCATGTTTGACAATCTCCTCATGCTGCTCGCGCAACGGGTTATCCTCCAGCCCGCCGCGTGTTCCATTATAGACCATATGATCGCCGCCCTCTTTGATAAGCAAATACTTTTCTGGCGTGCTTGTATAGCTGTGAACAACCAGACGCTGATTATAACTATAC